>NZ_JBEZHV010000016.1:12516-134650 GCF_040650755.1 Streptomyces sp. NPDC048623 | reverse complement strand
CAGGGCGGCCCCCCGCGGGCGGGGCGGCGGTCATGGCCCCCGCCCGCCCCGGGGGGCCGGCCGGGGGGGGCGCGGGCGGTGTGTGTGGGGGGGCGTGAGGCGGCAGGGGGTGGGTCAGCCGACGGTGAGCGAGGTGTCGTCGATCACGAAGGAGGTCTGGAGGGTGGAGCCCTCCGTGCCGGTGAACCGCAGCGTCACCGTCTGTCCCGCGTACGCGGCGAGGTCGAAGGTGCGCTGGACGTAGCCGCTCGACTTGTTGAGGTTGGAGTACGTCGCCAGCGTGGAGAGGACCGTGCCGGAGCTGTTCAGGACCTCGACCTTGAGCTTGTCGTACGCCGTGGTCGTGGTGGTCTCGGCGGTGTCGATCCGGGTGTAGAAGCTGAGCGCGGCGGTGGTGCAGCCGGCCGGGATGGTCACCGACTGGGAGAGCGTGTCGGTGTGCGCGGTGCCGTAGCCGCTCAGCCAGGCCTTGTACGAGCCGGTACGGGCGGGGCGGGCGGTGTCGTTGGTGATGACGCCGGACGAGGCGGTCCAGACGGTGTCGCCGGACTCGAAGCCGGGGTTGCCGAGGAGCTGGCCCGCGGTGCAGGTGCCGCCGCCTCCACCGCCGCCGCTGCCGGTGGCCTCGGACAGCCAGTCGGTGGCGTTGAGGGCGAGCGCCGCGTCGGTGCCGGCGGGGTCGTTCCAGCCGTCGTACAGCGTGTTCCCGGACTGGCCGGTGCCGTCGTCGATCGGCGAGCTGTCGCCCCAGAACGCGACCCGGCCGCTGCCGAAGGTGCTGGTCGCGAAGAAGGCGCCGGTGTTGCCGGAGTAGCCGGTGCGGTAGACCAGGCCCTTGACGGACGGGTTGTCGGCCGGCTTGAGGGTGGCGGTGGTGCCGTTGCGGATGATGCTGCCGGTCACCTTGCCGAAGGCGCCGTTGAGCACCGGCTCGGTGGAGCTGCTGATCGCGCGCGGGTTGTCGGTCTGGATGTTCAGCACGTCGACGCTGAAGCCGAACGGGTCGGTGTTGTCGACGCCGTTGTCGGTCATCAGGTCGTTGATGATGGCGAGCGCGTCCCAGCCGTCGTTGTTGCGGTCGGCCACCGTGTGGTCGGAGACCAGGAAGAGGCCGCCGCCGTTCTGGACGAACCTCATCACGGCGGTCTTCTCGCTCGCGCTGAGCCGGATGTTGGGCTCGGGCAGCACGAAGGTGTCGAAGTTCTGCAGATCGGTGGCGGCGGTGGTGCCGTAGGTGATGGTGCCGCCGGACGGCAGGGTCTTCAGGGAGTAGCGGCCGGTCTTCTGCAGGGCCACGCCCCAGGCGGAGATCGCGCCGGTCCAGTCGGTCTCGACGGTGGGCGTCGCGTCCTGGGTGAGCGGGTCGGGCTGGCCGGTGCCGATGATCCAGTCGGCGTTTCCGGCGGTCTCCGCCTTGGAGTTGTCGAAGAGCACGCGCGTCGGCGTGGCCGTGGCGGCGGTGGCCGACTGGGTGGTGTCGGTCGCGGTCGGGGCGGCGACCGCGGGGGAGCCGAGGGCGCCTGCCGCGGCGGCGACCAGGGCGCCGCAGGCGGTCAGGGTGGCGATGCGGCGGGTGGACCTTCTGAGTCCGGGCATCCGTCAGTCCTCCGTGGGGGCTGGGGCGGTGGGGGCGGTGCGGGTGACCACTCTGCGCGCGTAGAACGTCGGGGATGAGTCGCTCACCGCACGTGAGGTTGAACCGTACATGACGAGATCCCGTCCATGGAATGCCCGACTCCAAGCGGAAGTTGGGGTTCCGGTGGTGGGTCAGTCCTCGACGGGCAGGCCGCGCGGCTCCTTGACCCGCTTCATGATGATCTGCGAGTTCACCTCGGTGACCCCCGCGAGCGTCGTCAGGCGCTCGATCCAGAGACGCTCGTACGCCGAGAGGTCGGCGACCGCGATCCGCAGCAGGCAGCCGGGGCTGCCGAAGAGGCGGTACGCCTCGATCACGTCCGGAATGTCCTGCAGGGCCTCCTCGAAGGCCTCCACGGTCTCCCGGTCCCGCTTCACCTCGACCGAGACGAGCACCTCGAAACCGCGTCCCACCGCCTCCGGGTCGATCACCGCGCGATACCCCCGGATCACGCCGTCCTGCTCCAGCTGACGGACCCGCCGCAGGCAGGGCGAGGGGCTCAGGCCGACCCGCTGGGCCAGCTCCTGGTTGCTGAGCCGGCCGTCTTCCTGGAGCTCACGCAAGATATGGAGATCGATTCGGTCCATGGCGCAATTGTTTACCACGGAGTTCATGATTCCGGGCTGAATCGGCAATCGGCTTTCGCGCCGATTGCCCTATTGTTGCCGCGCACCCCCCAGGAAGGACGGCATCCTCATGAAGTGGACGCGCGACGCCCGGCCGCGCCGCATCGTGGTCATCAGCACCGGCGGCACCATCGCCAGCCGCTGGACCGGCAGCGGCTACGCCGCCGACGCCTCCGGCGACGACGTCGTGGCCACCGCCTCCGTGCCGGACAACGTGGAGGTCCAGGTCCTCGACCTCTTCAACGTCAACAGCTCCCGGATGACCACCGACCGTCAGCTCACCCTGCTGCGCGCCGTCCACGAGACCTTCGAGGACCCCGGCGTCGACGGCATCGTCGTCACCCACGGCACCGACACCCTCGAGGAGTCGGCCTTCTTCCTGGACCTGCACCACTCCGACCCGCGCCCGGTGGTCTTCACCGGCGCCCAGCGCCCCTTCGGCACGGGCGACGGCGACGGCCCGGCCAACCTCTACGACGCCCTCCAGGTCGCGGCCACCGTGCACGGCCTCGGCGTCCTCGTCGTCTTCGACGGCCTCGTGCACGCCGCCCGCGGCACCGTCAAGACGAAGACCCTCGACTCCGACCCCTTCTCCGACCCCTCCGGGCGGCGGGTCGGCCGCCTCGGCTTCGGCCAGGTCGACATCGAGCGCGAGCCCGAGCGCCCGGCGGCGCTTCCGCTTCCGCTCGGGCCGGCCGAGGCCGGTGCCGCCGTGCCGCGCGTCGACATCGTCATGCACCACTCCGACGGCGACGCCGTCCTCTTCGACGCGGCCGTCGCCGCCGGCGCCCGCGGCATCGTCCTCGTCGGCACCGGCGCCGGCAACGCCACCCCCGAGACGGCCGAGGCGGTCGCCCGCGCCGTCGAGCAGGGCGTCCACGTCGTCCTCTCCACCCGGGTCTCCTCCGGTCCCGTCGCCGAGGTCTACACCGGCGGCGGCGCCGTCGACCTCGCCGCCGCCGGCGCCGTCCTGGCCGGCACCCTCCGCCCCGGCCAGGCCCGTATAGCCCTGCTCGCCGCCCTCCTCGCCGCCCCCGGCACCCCGGAACGCCGCACCGACCTCCTGCGCGGCCTCCTGGAGGGCCCGGTCCGCGCGGAGCCGGTGCTCGCGGCGACGCACTGAGCCGAACGGGGCGGGGGCGGCCGGGCGCGGGGGCGCCGCACCTCGCCCGCGGCCGGGCGGGGCGCCTTGCCCCGCCCGCGACCGCCCACCCCTCCCCGTACCCCGCGCACACCGCACCCACCCGAGGAACCGGCACCGTGAACCCCGCCCCCGCCCCCGCCCCCGCGACCGTCCCCGCCCCCGCGACCGCACCGAACGCGGGCGCTCGCATCGCGACCGCGACCACCGAGACCGCCGTCACCCACCCCGTCCGCCGCGAGCACGACCTCCTCGGCGACCGGGACGTTCCCGCCGAGGCGTACTGGGGCGTGCACACCCTGCGCGCCACCGAGAACTTCGCCATCACCGGGACGCCGATCTCCGTCTACCCGCAGCTCGTGGACGCGCTCGCCGCCGTCAAGGAGGCCGCCGCGCTCGCCAACGAGGAGCTCGGGCTGCTGCCCGCGGACAAGGCGCGGGCGATCGTCGGCGCCTGCCGGGAGATCCGCGACGGCGCGCTGCACGGCGAGTTCGTCGTGGACGTCGTACAGGGCGGCGCCGGCACCTCCACCAACATGAACGCCAACGAGGTGGTCGCCAACCGGGCCCTGGAGCTCCTCGGGCACCCCAAGGGCGCCTACGACGTCCTGCACCCCAACGAGGACGTCAACCTCGGGCAGTCGACCAACGACGTCTACCCGACGGCGATCCGCATCGCCGCCATCGGCGCCGCCCGCGAACTCCTCCTCGCCATGGCCGTGCTCCAGGACGCCTTCGCCGCGAAGGCCGTCGAGTTCGGCGGAGTGGTGAAGATGGGGCGCACTCAGCTCCAGGACGCGGTGCCCATGACTTTGGGCCAGGAGTTCTCCACGTACGCCGTGATGCTGGAGGAGGACCGCGGCCGGCTCGCCGAGGCGATCGAGCTGATCCACGAGATCAACCTCGGCGCCACCGCCATCGGCACCGGTCTCAACGCCGCGCCCGGCTACGCCGAGCTCGCCCGCCACCACCTCGCCGACCTCACCGGCCTGCCGCTCGTCACCTCCGCCAACCTGGTCGAGGCCACCCAGGACTGCGGCGCGTTCGTGCAGCTCTCCGGTGTCCTCAAGCGGATCGCCGTGAAGCTCTCCAAGACCTGCAACGACCTGCGGCTGCTGTCCTCCGGCCCCCGCGCCGGCCTCGGCGAGATCAACCTGCCGCCCGTACAGGCCGGTTCGAGCATCATGCCGGGCAAGGTCAACCCGGTCATCCCCGAGGTCGTCAACCAGGTCGCCTTCGAGGTCATCGGCAACGACATGACCATCACCATGGCGGCCGAGGGCGGCCAGCTCCAGCTCAACGCCTTCGAGCCGGTGATCTTCCACGCCCTGTCCAAGAGCCTGAACTCGCTGCGCGCCGCCTGCCTCACCCTCGCCGAGCGCTGCGTGACCGGCATCACCGCCAACACCGAGTACCTGCGCGCGAGCGTGGAGAACTCCATCGGCCTCGCCACCGCCCTCAACCCCCACCTCGGCTACACCGCCGCCACCGCCCTCGCCAAGGAGGCGCTGGCCACCGGCCGTTCGGTCGCCGAACTCACCCTGGAGAAGGGCCTGCTCCCGCCCGAGCGGCTCGCCGAGCTGCTCACCACCGAGCACCTCACGGGCACCACGGGCACCACGAGCGCCATGGGCCGCGCCCTGCCCGCCGTGTGACGCATCGGCTCATGCCCTCAGCACCGCGAAGTTGAAGTCGCCGGTGCCGAGGGTGCCGAGGAGCCGCAGCCAGAGCGGCAGCAGCAGCTCGGTGCCCCGGGCGCCGGACAGGTCGCCCAGGTCGAGGATCCGCGCGTCCGGCCAGCCGAACGCGCGGAGCAGACCGATGACCACCTCCTTGGCGGCATGGTCGTTGCCGCAGACGAACACACAGTGCTCGCCCGGCACCCGCGCGGGATCCACCATGATCGCGTTGTTCATGGTGTTGAGGGTCTTCACCACCCGCGCGCCGGGGAAGGCCCGCTGGATCTGCTCGGCCAGGCTGCCGCCGTCGGGCGTGAGCACCTTCGGCGGCATGCCCTGGGAGAAGTCCAGCGGGTTCGACACGTCGATCAGGACCTTGCCCGCGAGGTTGTCCGCCCCCGCCGACTCCAGGGCGGCGAGGGACACCAGGCCGCCGGTCGCGTTCACCACCACCTCGGCGCCGTGCGCGGCCGCCGCGAAGGTGCCGTGCCCGGCGTGGTGTTCGGCCGCCCAGGCCGTGGCGCCGGCGTGGTCCGCGCTGCGGGACCCGAGGGTGACCTGGTGACCGAGGGAGACCAGCTTGCTCCCGAGCCGTCGGCCCACTTCGCCGGTGCCCAGTACGGCGATCTTCATGAGGTGCTCCTTCGCGGGGACTCAAGTGCGAGTGCAGTAAAGCCGACATTCTTACCGATAACGGTATGAATCACTCGTGGAGTCGCCCACATGCCGAGCACCGCCGCCACCCCGAGCACCCCGTCCACCCCCGAAGCCCTCGACCGTGCGGCCGCCGCCCTCCTGGAGACCGCCGCCTGGCAGGAACTGGTGGCCCGTTGGACCGTGACACCGGAGCCGGAGCCGGAGCCGGAGCCGGTGCAGGAGCCGGAACAGGAGGAGGAGACCGACTGGCGCCGGCTGCTCTCGGTCCCGGTGGACCGACTGGTCGCGCAGGCCCTCGACACGCTCCCCGCGCCCCCGCCCGCCGAGACGCCGCTGCCCGGACGCCTCGGCGCGATGCTTCCCGACCGGCTGCACGTCTGGCGCAGGATCGGCCGCCCCGACGTGCCGCCCTCGGTCCATCTGGCCCACGCCCGGCGCGTCCTCACCGAGTGGGGCTGGCAGAACACCCCGTACCGGCTCCGGGACGCCCGAGGCGCGCGCTGCGTGTGCGGCGCGATGCTCGCCGCCCACCGCCTCGGATACGGCAGCTCCGCCACCATGAACGAGGCCGGCGCCTGGATGCTCCAGGAGCTCCGCTCCCGGGGCTGGTACCAGCTCATCGGCACCTGGAACCGCGCCCCGGGCCGTACGGCGGAGGAGGCCCTGGCCCTCGTGGACGCCACCATCCGCCGCGCGGCCCTGGCCGGCCGTTAGGCCGTGTCCGGAACCGTCGACTGATCGACCGGCGGCGGCAGTGGACTAACCTGGGTTTATGGGCAGCGGTCTGACCGGTCTGTTCCTCTGCGGCGATGTGATGCTCGGCCGGGGAATCGACCAGATCCTTCCCCATCCCCTCGCCCCGGACCTCCCCGAGCGGTACGTCCACGACGCCCGGGACTACGTCGCCCTCGCCGAGGCGCTCCACGGATCCGTGCCCCGCCCGGCCGCCCCCGCCTACCCGTGGGGCGAGGCGCTCGGCGTCCTCGACGCCGCCCGCCCGGCGGCCCGGGTGGTCAACCTGGAGACCTCGGTCACCCGGAACGACGCGCCGTTCCCCGGCAAGGCCGTCCACTACCGCATGGATCCGGCCAATCTGCCCGCGCTGACCGCCGTGCGCCCCGATGTCGTCGTCCTGGCCAACAACCACGTCCTCGACTACGGCCGGCGCGGACTCCTCGACACCCTCGACGCCCTGGCCGGGGCCGGGCTGCGCACCGCCGGTGCGGGCCGGGACGCCGAGGAGGCCCGGCGGCCGGCCGTCGTCCCGCTGCCCGGCGGACGCCGGCTCCTGGTGTACGCGCTCGGCCTGGCGTCCAGCGGCGTGCCCCGCGACTGGGCCGCGACGGCCCGGCGCGGCGGCGTCCACTACGCGGCGGGCCCCGACGACCCGGCCACGACGCGGCTCGCCGCCCGGCTGCGGGCCGCCCGCCGCCCCGGCGACCTGGTCCTGGTCTCCGTCCACTGGGGCAGCAACTGGGGCTACGCCCCCGCCCGCGCCGAGGTCTCCCTCGGCCACGCCCTCGTCGACGCGGGCGCCGACATCGTGCACGGGCACTCCTCGCACCACCCGCGGCCCCTGGAGGCGTACCGGGGCAGGCTCGTCCTGCACGGCTGCGGCGACCTCGTCAACGACTACGAGGGGATCACCGGACAGCAGCACTACCGCGACGACCTGCGGCTTCTCCACCTGGTCTCGGTCCGTGACGAGGACGGCGGCCTCGCGGAGGTGCGGCTCGTGCCGCTGCGCAGCCGCCGGCTGCGCCTGGAGCGGGCCGACGGGCAGGACGTCGCCTGGCTGCACGACGTGCTGGGCCGGATCAGCCGCCCGTACGGGATGCGGATCGATGCCGCGCCCGCCGGGGCACCCGGCGGACCGGCCCTGACGGCCACGCCCGTGTGACGGCCCGCCGGGCCGGAGCACGGGGCGGGCAGGAAGGCGAGCGGACATGTACTTCACCGACCGCACCGACGCGGGCAGGCAGCTCGCCGCGCTCCTGGTGGGGCTGAAGGGGGAGGACCCGGTGGTCCTCGGGCTGCCGCGCGGCGGGGTGCCCGTCGCCGCCGAGGTCGCCGACGCGCTCGGCGCACCGCTCGACATCTGCCTGGTGCGCAAACTCGGGGTGCCGTACCAGCCCGAACTCGCGATGGGCGCGATCGGCGAGCACGGCGTGCGCGTCGTCAACGAGCGGGTCGTCCTCCAGACCGGGGTCTCGGAGCACGACCTCGCCGCGGCCGAGCGGCGCGAGCGGGCCGTCCTGGCGGAGCGGGCCCGCCGCTACCGCGGGGCCCGGGAGCCCGCCGACATCCGCGGCCGCACGGCGGTCGTGGTCGACGACGGCTTCGCGACCGGGGCCACCGCGCTCGCCGCCTGCCAGGTGGTACGGGCCCGGGGCGCCGCCCGGATCGTGCTCGCCGTCCCGGTCGCGCCGCGCGGCTGGGCGGAGCGGGTCGTGGGTGCGGCCGACGAGACGTACTGCGTGCACGAGCCCGAGGGCTTCTACGCGATCGGGCAGTTCTACACGGACTTCGCGCAGACCCCGGACGAGGAGGTGGTCGCCGCGCTGCGGCTGCGGCGCGGCGACCACGGGACGGACGCGATGGACGCCGGTGACGGCGTGGACACCGAGGTCCGGGTCCCGCTCGGCGAGGCCGGGGCCGGGGCCGGAGCGGGGGCCGTCGGGATCGAGGCCGGCGGGCGGCTGACCGTGCCCGGCGGTGCGACCGGCGTGGTCCTCTTCGCGCACGGCAGCGGCAGCAGCCGGCACAGCCCGCGCAACCAGGCCGTCGCCCGGACCCTCAACCGGGCCGGGCTCGGCACCCTGCTCTTCGACCTGCTGACCGAGGAGGAGGCGGCCGACCGGGCCAATGTCTTCGACACCCCGCTGCTCGCCGGGCGCCTGACGAGCGCCACCGAATGGCTGGCGAACCACCCCGGCACGGGCGGCCTGCGCACCGGCTACTTCGGCGCCAGTACGGGCGCGGCGGCCGCGCTGTGGGCCGCCGCCGAGCCGGACAGCGGCGTGGCCGCCGTGGTGTCCCGCGGCGGACGCCCGGATCTGGCCGAGGAACGCCTTGCCGACGTCACCGCCCCCACCCTGCTCATCGTGGGCGGCGCCGACCCGCTCGTCCTCGACCTCAACCGCCAGGCCGAAGCGCTGCTGCGCTGCGAGCACCGCCTCGTCACCGTCCCGGGCGCGAGTCACCTCTTCGAGGAGCCGGGCGCGCTGACGGAGGTGGGACGGCTTGCGGCCGGCTGGTTCGCCGAACGTCTGTGACACCGGGGCCCCGGAAGGCCTGCCTCGACGTCCTGGAAGTCCACCTGGAAAGCCTGGCGGCAGGCCCGGCACACGGCGGAGGAAGACGCCAGGGCCCGGGGCGGGCTACTTCCGCGCGCCGACGATCCGGTCGACCGCGGCCGCGATGAGCGCGTCGCGCTCCTCGTCGGAGAACACCTCGGGCAGCGTCAGCTGCTCCACGATCAGCCAGTTGAACGCGAGGATCAGCAGCTTCACGGCGGTCGCGTCGCCGGGGAGGTGGGTGCTCTCGTGGTACGCGACGTTCGCCTCGACGTCGGCCCGGACCCGCTCGGTGAGCACCGCCCGCAGCTCGGGCCGACGGGTGGCCTCCAGGCGCAGTTCCAGGAGCGCGAGATAGCCGGTGCGGAAGGAGCTGACGCGGCCGACGAGTTCGCGCATCAGGCGCGTGTACGTCTCGAGGTCGGGGCTCGCCACCCGCTGCCGGGCGATCGTCTCCTCGTCGGGCCGCAGCCGCTCGTACACCCGGGCGCCGGCCTGGGTGAGCAGGTCGTCGCGGTTGGCGAAGTAGTTGGACGCGGTCCCGGGCGGCACCGCCGCCTCGGTGTCCACCGAGCGGAACGTCAGCCCCCGCGCCCCCTCACGCGCGAGCACCTCGATCGCGGCGTCCACCAGCGCGGCCCTGCGCTCCGGGTTCCTGCGCGCCATCGTTCCCGCTCCCGTCCGTTGATCGGACCCCCTGCCTACTCCGGTGAGAGTACTACGGGTGGAGTGGATCCATGGCCCGGTGCCCCGCCCGGTGACGCGTCCGGGCAGCCGGAACCGGCCGCCCCCGCGGCGGGGGCGGCCGGGTGTGCACACACGGTCCTGCGTGGAACGGCGGATCGGCCCGGGGCGGCGCCGGCCCACACCGGCGGGGTCCCGGACGTGCTCCTCACGGTGGAGTAGACCACTGGGGCGCGTCAAGGCGGCGGACGCCCGTTGACGGAAAGGTCCGTACCAATTACCTTGCCGTTGGCTCCCGTTCGGCGGTCCCACAGCCGCAAGGCCGCACCCGAGCCGCCCCGCACACGGTCCCGCGACGCGCTCCCCACACCCCTCACACGCGTCCCAGGGAGACCCCATGGACAGCAGTCGGAGAAGTCGCTCACGACGGCACCACCGCGGCAGAGGCATCCTCGTCCTGCTCGCCGCCCTGCTCCTCCCGCTCGCCGCGCTCACCGCCCTCACCGGCCCCGGCGCCGCGCCCGCGCACGCCGCCGGCACGGTCACCGCGGGCTTCACCGCCGAGAACAACGGCAGCTGGTGGCGCGGGATCTACGTCATCCGCAACGGCACCACCGCCCCGCTGAACGGCTGGACCCTGGAGTTCGACCTGCCCGCCGGCGTGACGATCTCCTCCCACTACAACGGTGAGGCCACCGTCACCGGCAGCCATGTCACCGTCCGCAACGCGCACTACAACGGCACCGTCGCGGCCGGCGGCTCCACCGAGCCGTACAGCTACTGGTTCGTCGCGAGCGGCCCGATCACCCCGCCCACCCGCTGCACCGTCAACGGCGGCAAGTGCGACGGCAGCCCCGACGTGCCGCCCGGCGCCCCCGGCACCCCGCGCGCCACCTCCGTCACCACCCGCACCGTGACCCTCGACTGGACGCCCGCGACCGCCGGCGATCACCCCGTGACCGGCTACGACGTCCTCTCGAAGGGCGCCGTCGTCGCCACCTCCGCCACCACGACGGCCACCGTCGGCGGACTCGCCCCGGCCACCGCGTACGGCTTCACCGTCCGCGCCAAGGACGTCCGCGGCAACCTCGGACCCGAGAGCCCGCCGCTCGCCGTCACCACCGTCGACCCGGCGAGCGACCCCGAACCGCCCACCGCGCCCACCGGACTGCGCTCCACCGGCGTGACCTCCTCCAGCGTGAGCCTCGCCTGGAACCCGGCCGGCGACAACAAGGGCGTCGTCGCCTACGACGTCTACAAGGACGGTGCCCTCGCCCGTACCGTGCCCGGCACCGCGACGAGCGTCACCGTCAGCGGACTCGGCCCCGCCAACCCCTACACCTTCACCGTCCGGGCCCGTGACGCCGCCGACAACGCCTCGCCGTCCTCGAACGCCCTCACCGTCACCACCGCCGACCTGGCCGCCGGCCGGAACCTCAAGGTCGGCTACTTCGCCCAGTGGGGCATCTACGGACGCCAGTACTTCGTCAAGAACCTCGACACCTCCGGCGCCGCCGCCTCCCTCGACGTCGTCAACTACGCCTTCGAGAACATCGACCCCGTCAACCTCACCTGCCTCGCCGGAGTCACCAAGGGCGTCAGCACCGACCCGCAGGACCCCGACCAGGGCACTGGCGCGGGCGACGCCGACGCCGACTACGCCCGCCCCTTCAGCGCCGCCCAGTCGGTCGACGGAGTCGCCGACGACGGCTGGGGCAAGCTCCGCGGCAACCTCAACCAGCTGAAGAAGCTCAAGGCCAAGCACCCGAACCTCAAGGTCGTGGTCTCGGTCGGCGGCTGGACCTACTCCAAGTACTTCTCCGACGTCGCCGCCACCGAGGCCTCCCGGCAGAAGTTCGTCCGCTCCTGCGTCGACGTGTGGATCAAGGGCAATCTGCCGGTCTACAACGGCGCGGGCGGCGCGGGCGTGGCCGCCGGCATCTTCGACGGCATCGACCTCGACTGGGAGTGGGCCGGCTCGCCCGACGGGCACCCCGGCAACCACTACAGCGCCCAGGACAGGGCCAACAACGCCGCCCTCGTCGCCGAGTTCCGCAAGCAGCTCGACGAGCTCGGTGGCGAGCACAAGCTGTTGACCGCCTTCACCCCCGCCGACCCCGTCAAGATCGGGCAGGGCTGGGACCTCGCGAAGACCGGCACCGCCCTCGACTACTTCATGGTCCAGGGCTACGACTTCCACGGCGCCGGCAGCGACAACTCATGGGAGCCGAACCGGGCCGGCCACCAGGCCAACCTCTACACCGACGCCCAGGACCCCTACGGCTTCCACTTCAGCGTCGACGAGTCCGTGAAGCCGTATCTCGCGGCCGGTGTCGACCCCCGCAAGATCACGATCGGCATCCCGTTCTACGGCCGCGGCTGGCAGGGCGTCGCCGACGGCGGCGCGGCCGGCGAGTGGCAGTCCGCGACCGGGGCGGCCCCCGGCCAGTTCGCCGAGGAGGCCGGCGTACGGGGCTACTCCAACCTGCTCGCCATGGTGCCCGGGATGACCGTCCACCACGACGAACAGTCCGGCGCCACCTACGGCTACACCGGGCCCGGCGGCCAGTGGTGGAGCTTCGACGACCCCTGGTCCATCGCCCGCAAGACCGACTACCTCAAGTCCAAGGGCCTGCTCGGCGTCTTCATCTGGGAGATGTCCGGCGACACCGCCAACGGGACCCTGATGAACGCCCTGCGCACCGGCCTCGGCTGACCGCCCGCCGCCCGGCACGACGCTGTTCCCCGCCCGCGCCCGCACGGCGGCCGGGGAACAGCGGCCGGGCAACAGGGGCCGGGGAACAGGGGCCGGGGAACAGCGGCCGGGCGCCGTCACCAGGCCAGATCCTCCAGGGCGTCCAGATCCGGCACCGGCACCGCACCGCTCCCGCCCGGCAGCACGCCGTTCCCGCCCGGCTGGTCCGGACCCACCGGCAGCTCCGCCCAGATCGTCTTCCCCCGGCGCGCGTACCGGGTGCCCCAGCGCTGCGCGAACTGCGCCACCAGGAACAGGCCGCGGCCGCCCTCGTCGGTGTCCGCCGCGTGCCGCAGATGCGGCGAGGTGCTGCTGCCGTCGGACACCTCGCAGATCAGCACCCGGTCGTACACCAGACGCACCCGCACCGGCGGACGCCCGTACCGGATCGCGTTGGTGATCAGCTCGCTCAGCACCAGCTCCGCCGTGAAGGCCACCTCCTCCAGCCCCCACTCGGCGATCCGCGCGGACGCCGCCGCGCGCACGGGGGAGACCGCCGACGGATCCGCGGGCACCTCCCACTCCGCGATCCGGTCTGCCGGGACGCGCTCGGCACGCGCCACGAGCAGGGCGATGTCGTCCCCCGGCACCGGGAAGAGCATCGCCGCGAACACGTCCGCGCAGGTCTGCTCGGGCGTCCGGTCCGGCCGCGCGAGGGACTCGCGCAGCAGCGCGAGTCCCGAGTCGAAGTCCCGCTGCCGGTCCTCCACGAGCCCGTCCGTGAACAGCACCAGCTTGCTGCCCGGCTCCAGCTTGAGCCGCGCCGAGGCGAACGGCCGGTCGCCGAGACCGAGCCCGAGCGGCAGCCCGGCCGGCACCGCCGGGAACTCCACACTGCCGTCCGGCCGGACCAGGGCGGGCCCCGGATGCCCGGCGCTCGCCATCGTGCACGCCCCCGAGGTCGGGTCGTAGATCACATAGAGGCAGGTGGCGCCCGCCGTGCCCTCGCCCGGGCCGCCGTCCCCGCCGCCCGCCCCGGCCCCGCCCGGCATCCCCGGCTCGACCTCCTCGCCCAGCCGGTCGATCAGCTCGTCCAGATGGCTCAGGAGCTCGTCCGGGGTCAGATCGAGGGTGGAGAAGTTCGCCACCGCGGTCCGCAGCCGCCCCATCGTCGCCGCCGCGTGCAGCCCGTGGCCCACCACGTCCCCGACCACGAGTGCCACCCGCGCCCCCGGCAGCGGGATCACGTCGAACCAGTCACCGCCCACACCCGCCTTCGCCGGCAGATAGCGGAAGGCGACCTGCATCGCGTTCTGCTCCGGCAGCACCCGCGGCAGCAGACTGCGCTGCAGCGCCACCGCCATGGAGTGCTCCCGGGTGAACCGCCGCGCGTTGTCGATCGCGAGCGCCGCGCGCGCCGCCAGCTCCTCCGCGAACGACAGGTCGTCCTCGCCGTACGGCTCCGGCGTGTTCGCGCCGCGCCAGAAGTTCGCCATCCCGAGCACCACCCCGCGGGCGAGCAGCGGCACCGTGACGAGCGAGTGCAGGCCGTACGCGAGCGCTTGCGCCGCGCCCTCCGGGTCCTGCGCCCGCCAGCCCTGCGCGGCGGCCAGATCGGCCTGGATGACCGCCCGGCCCTCGTCGAGCGCCGTGGCCATCGGCGTGGTCGGCACCACGAAGCGGATCAGGTCGCCCACCGGCTGCAGCGGGGTGTCCGCGCGCACCCCGCTCAGCGCCGTCCGCCGCATCTCCGTGAACGCCCCCGAGGGCTCCTCGCCCCGCACCACCGGGTCGAGAAGCTCCACCGTGACGAAGTCGGCGAACCGCGGCACCGCCACCTCCGACAGCTCCTCCGCCGTCCGTACGACGTCCAGCGTCGTCCCGATCCGTGTGCCCGCCTCGTACAGCAGCCGCAGCCGCCCCCGCGCCACCTCCGCCCGGCCGGCCAGTGCGGCGAGTTCCGTGGTGTCCCGCATCGTCATCACACAGCCGCCCTCGGCGGCGCCGTTCTTCGTCGGCCGCACGTTCACCGCGAGCAGCCGGTCCCCGGCCAGGTGCACCTCGTCGGTCACGGCCCGCCCGGAGAGCAGCAGCGCGGCGGTACGGGGTTCCAGGCCGAGCTCGCGCACATGGCGCCGCTCCGCGTTCTCCGGCAGCTTCAGCAGGCGCCGTGCCTCGTCGTTCGCGAGCAGCAGCCGCCCGTCGCCGCCGACGATGACCACGCCCTCCTTCACCGAGTGGAGCACCGCCTCGTGGTGCTCCTTCAGACGCGTCATCTCCGCCGGGCCCAGACCGTGGGTCTGCCGCCGCAGCCTGGCGCTCACCAGACCCGCGCCGCTCACCGCGAGCGCGAGCCCGGCACCCGCCGCGCCGAGCAGCAGCGGCAGCCGGCCCTCCACGGCCTGCCCGACCGTCTCCACCGTGATGCCGCTGCTCACCATGCCGACGACGGTGCCGCGGTCGTCCCGGACCGGCACCACGGCGCGCACGGCGTCGTTCGGCTCGCCGTGGTAGATCTCCGTGAACGCCTCGCCGCGCGCCGCGCGCCCCACGTCGCCGGGGGACTTCAGGCCGATCAGGGACGGATCCGAGTCCGAGTAGCGCGTGCCGTCCGGCGCCAGCACGGCGACGAAGTCGACGCCCGAGCCCAGCCGGGCGGCCTCGGAGCGCGGCTGGAGCGTGGCGGTCGGATCGGGGGAGCGCAGGGCGACCGCGGTCCCCGGCGCGTGCGCGAAGGCCTCGGCGACGGCGAGGGAGCGGTTGCGGGCGTCGCGCTCGCTGTCGTACTTCCCCTGGAGCACCAGAGCGACCGCCGCCGCGGCGACGATGAGCAGCGCGATGACCGCCTGCAGGGCGAAGACCTGGCCCGCCACGCTCCGCAGCCCGGTCGGGCCCCTTGGTCCCGTCCGTCGCGCACCGGCGGACCGGTCCGCGCGTTTCGTCACGGTGCGCTCCTTCCCGCCCTGTTCGCCGGGGCCTCCTTCCATGCTGCCCCCGGCCCCAGTGCAGGGAAAACGGGGGACGGCCGGGAAGGGCCGGCGAGGGCCGGACGGGCCGGGAACGGTCACGGAGCGCGACCGGCGCGTGGGCCTTCCCCGCCGGCACCCCGCCGACACCCGGCCGTCGCCCGGCCGTCTTCCGGCCGTCTTCCGGCCGTCTTCCGGCCGGATCGGCGATCAGCCGGCCGTCCCCGCCGTGGCCGTCCGGGCGAGGCGGGCGAGCGTGGTGCGCATCCCGTGCCGGTTCACGGCGATCCGGCGCTGTGCGTTCGTCCCCGCGAAGACCGTGCCGAGCAGCGTCGCGAGCCCCGCGCCGCGCCCGGTGCGCAGGTCCTCCCAGGTCTCGGTCACCAGGGTGGCGCCGCCGGCGCCGTCGGCGTCACCGATGTCCTCGGCGCCTTCGGCGTCCTCGAAGCGGTAGCCCCAGCGTGCGATCGGCAGCCCGAACACCCCCACCTCGAAGACGAAGGCCTCGCCCGGGCGGGCCGTGGTGACCCGGCCCGTGGTGAACCAGACGAAGGGGCCGCGCCGGTTGAGCCCCACGAAGCGGGTGCCGGGCCGCACCGGCGGCCGCCGTACCCACACCGCGCGGCACTCCGGGCTCCAGCGCCCCATGTTCCGCAGGTCCGACACCAGTCCGTACAGCGTCGCGCGGTCCGCGTCCACCCGTACCGACTCCTCGAGACTCCACCGCCGTGCCGCGTCCGCCATGGGTCCGCTCCCCTCCGCCGTCGTGTTACCCGCGGGTACGGTAGCGGACGGGAGGGTCTGTGCGGACGCCGTCCGGACCGTTACGGTGGACGGAAGATCGTTTCGGCAGCCGGAAGGACACAGCATGTCGGTCACCGCCGACCTCCCCGAGCCCGAGGTCCTCGTCCACACCGAGGGCCGCGCCGGCTTCCTCACCCTGAACCGGCCGCGCGCCATCAACGCCCTCACCCACGGCATGGTGCGGCGGATCGACGAGGCGCTCACCGCGTGGGAGCACGACCCCGCCGTCACCACGGTCGTGCTGCGCGGCGCGGGCGAACGAGGACTGTGCGCCGGCGGCGACATCCGCGCCATCCACGCCGACGCCGTCGCCGGCGGCAGCGCCTCGGTCGCCTTCTGGCGCGACGAGTACCGGCTCAACGCCCGCATCGCCCGCTACCCCAAGCCGTACGTCGCCCTCATGGACGGCATCGTGATGGGCGGCGGCGTCGGGATCTCCGGCCACGCCTCCGTACGCGTCGTCACCGAACGTTCCCGGGTCGCCATGCCCGAGACCGGCATCGGTTTCGTCCCCGACGTCGGCGGCACCTGGCTGCTCGGCCGCGCCCCCGGCGAACTCGGCACCCACCTCGCCCTCACCGGCACCCAGGCCGGCGCCGCCGACGCGCTCCTGGCCGGCCTCGCCGACCACCACGTGCCCGCCGCCGACCTGCCCGCGCTCACCGCCGCCCTCACCCACGAGGACGCCGCCACCGCCGTCGCCCGCTTCGCCCGCCCCGCCCCGGCCGGCGAGCTCGCCGGCCGGCGAGCCTGGATCGACGCCTGCTACGCGGCCGGCACGGTCGAGGAGATCATCCAGCGGCTCACCGACTCCGGCATCCCCGACGCCAAGGAAACGGCCACGGTCCTCCTCACCCGCTCGCCCACCGCCCTCAAGGCCACCCTCGAAGCCGTCCGGAAGGCCCGCACCCTCACCTCCCTGGAAGCGGCCCTCCACATGGAGTTCCGCCTCTCCTGCGCCGCCCTCCGTTCCCCCGACCTGGCCGAGGGCATCCGCGCCCAGGTCGTCGACAAGGACCGCGACCCGCGGTGGACCCCGCCGACGCTCGCGGAGGTGACGGAACCGGACACGGCGCGCTGGTTCGCCCCGGGCCCGGAGGGAGAACTGGAGCTGCCGGCGCCGCCGGCGCGCTGAGCGCCCGGCCCGCGGGCGGACGCCCAGAGGCGGGGACCGCAAGAAGGTCAGTCCTCCGAGGTCAGTCCTCCGCCCACTCGTCCAGCGTGAACAGTCCGCCCTGCGGGTCCCGGACCGTCGTGCGGCGGCCCGGTGGGGCGGGCCAGCCGTGGTCGGCCTCGGGGACGAGCCGGCCGCCGTGGGCGAGGACCGCGGACTTCGCGCCTTCGAGGTCGGGGACCCGGAAGTGGACCAGCCAGCGGGGGCGGAGCTGGGGCTGCGGCGAGGCCGCCTCGACCGGGCCGCTGTTGAGGCGGGCCACCGCGTCGCCGCGGCGCCGGAGCACCACCTGTTCGTCCTCGTACGCGACCTCGAAGCGGTGCGGCGCGTCCTCGGCGCCGTCCACCCAGTCCAGGACGCCCCCGTAGAAGAGCGCCGCGTCGAACGCGTTGCGGGTGTGCAGCTCCAGCCAGGCCGGCGCGTGCTGCTCGCCGATCCGCCACCGGGACGACACCCGGCCCTCCCACACGCCGAACGCCGCGCCCTCCAGATCCGTCGCGAGCGCCGCGCGCCCCCGCGGCGGGAAGGCCACCGGCCCGACCCCGACCGTCCCGCCCCGCTCCCGGATCCGCGCCACCGCCGCGTCCGCGTCGGCCACCGCGAAGTACGCCGTCCACGCCACCGGCACGCCCATCCGGACCGCCACCTCGCCGATCCCGGCCACCGGCACACCGTCGCGCGCGCCGACCGAGAAACCCCGGCCCAGCGGCCCGTGCCGGAAGGTCCAGCCGAGCACCGCCCCGTAGAACTCCTCCGCCGCGCCGAGATCGCGCGCCGCCAGACTCAGCCAGCAGGGCGCGCCCGGCTCGTCCGCGCTCAGCGGCACCCGGCTCACCTCATTCCCGCTCGGCCCCCGACACGCCCCCTCCGGCCACCCTGACCCGTACGCCCCGGCTCTGCCACTTGTCACGGGCCGTGCGCCACCCGCTACCGGCCGTCCGCCGACGACACGGCATGATGTGATCATGCTGTTGACGTTCGAACCCGTCCTCGACCGGATCGCCGAGGAGATCGCCGGCCTCACGGAGCGCGGGCGGCCCGCCGACTACATCCCCGCGCTCGCCTCCGGCGACCCCGCCGACTTCGGCATGGCGGTCGCCGAACTCGACGGCACGGTGTACGGCGTGGGGGACTGGCAGCGGCCCTTCTCCACCCAGTCGGTCACCAAGGTCTTCACCCTCGCGCTCGCCCTCGCCCGCAAGGGCGACCCGCTCTGGGACCACGTCGGCCGCGAACCCTCCGGCAACCCGTTCAACTCGCTCGTCCAGCTGGAGTACGAGAACGGCATCCCGCGCAATCCGTTCATCAACGCCGGCGCCCTGGTCGTCACCGACCAGCTGCACCGCATCACCGGCGACGCCTCCGGCGTCCTGCTCGACTTCCTGCGCGCCGAGAGCGGCAACCAGGACCTCGACCTCGACCGCGACGTCGCCGCCTCCGAGACCGCGCACGGCGACCGCAACGCCGCCCTCGCGCACTTCATGGCCTCGTACGACAACATCGCCAACCCGGTGCCGACACTCCTGCGCGAGTACTTCCGCCAGTGCTCCGTCGAGGCGTCCTGCGCCGACCTCGCCCTCGCCACCGGCTTCCTCGCCCGCCACGGCATCCGCGCGGACGGCTCCCGGCTGCTCACCCGCAGCCAGGCCAAGCAGGTCAACGCGGTGATGATGACCTGCGGCACGTACGACGCCGCCGGCGACTTCGCGTACCGGGTCGGACTGCCCGGCAAGAGCGGCGTCGGCGGCGGCATCATCGCCGTCGTGCCGGGGCGCTGCACCCTGTGCGTCTGGAGCCCCGGCCTGGACGAGCGGGGGAACTCGGTCGCGGGCGTCACCGCCCTCGACCGGTTCACCACCATCACGGGCCTGTCCGTCTTCTGACGGTACGGGCCTCAGGGCGCCGCTGGGACGGGCGTCAGCGCCCGTCGAGGACCACCACGAACGCGTCCCGGCGCTCCTCGTCCTCCGCCGGACGCCACGGCGCCGTCACCGCGCCCCGCGCCCCCGCCGGCTCGTCGCCGGCGCCCAGCACCCGGTTCAGCCGCAGCGCCGGCGCACCCGGGCCGAGCACGACCAGCGTGCCCTCCGGACCGTCCTCGACGGACCCGGAGCCCTCCGCCGCCCAGTCGCCGTCACCCTCCAGGACCGCCGACACCGTCGGGTCCGGCGTGTGGGACACGCGCTGCGCCTGCGGCTCGGCGCGCCCCTGCAACAGCGCCGCCAGCCGGTCCACCAGAACCGGGTCGTGCGCCCCGTCGTACACATGACGGGTCCCGAGCACCCCGTGCTCGGACGTGCCGACGAGCCCCGCCTCCGCGCCCGCGAGCGGCGCCGCGCGGTACGTCATCGGCACCAGGTAGCCGCGCACCCCGCTCGCCCCGGCGCCCGAGAGGTCCCGCACCACCATGAACTCGATGCCCACCTCGCCCGCCGGGTCGTCGAGCCGGAACCCGCCGGCCCGCTCGAGCCGCGGGGCCGCGCCCGTGGCCACGTACCAGGGGCGCGTCGGCAGCCACGCCTCGAGGAGCTCCAGCTTGGTGGGGGTCATGGTGGTCTTGTGGATGACGGACATCGCGGCTGTTCTTCCCTCCGAGACGGTACGGGTCCCGGTCGTCGGACCGCCCGGGTCCCCGCCCCGGAACCGTACCGTCACGGACGGGCCGTCAGGCCTCCGCCCCCGGCGCGTGCAGCTCGCCCGAGCGGGCGACCCGCGCGTACCACCGGGCGCTCGACTTCGGCGTGCGCGCGAGCGTGTCGTAGTCGACGTGCACGGCGCCGAAGCGCTTCGCATAGCCGTACGCCCACTCGAAGTTGTCGAGCAGCGACCACAGGAAGTAGCCGTGCACCGGCGCGCCCGCCTCCACCGCCCGGTGCACCGCCTCCAGATGCGCGTGCACGTACGCGGTGCGCTCCGGGTCGTGCACCGAACCGTCCGCGGCGACCACGTCCTCGTACGCCGCGCCGTTCTCGCTCACCACCAGCGGAAGGTCCGGGTAACGGGCGGCGACCCGGGTCAGCAGGTCCGTCAGGCCCGACGGGTCCACCGGCCACCCCATCGCCGTCCTGGGCCCGTCCCCCTGGTGGAAGGCCACGTCGTCCGCGCCCGGCCACGGCGAGAACTCGCTGGCGCCGTGCCCGTCGTCCTGCGGCTTCTCGGCACCCTCGGCGACCCGCGAGACGACCGTCGGCGTGTAGTAGTTGATGCCCAGCCAGTCGAGCCGCTGCCCGGCCGTCGCCTCGTCCCCGGCCCGTACGAAACTCCAGTCGGTGACGTGCGCGGTGTCGGCGAACAGCTCCTGCGGATAGCGGCCCTCCAGCATCGGGCCCAGCCACACGCCGTTGCCGACGGTGTCGATCCGGCGGGCCGCCTCGCGGTCCTCCGCCGACCCGGTCAGCGGCCGCACCTCGTGCAGATTGAGCGACACGGCCAGCTTCGCCTCGGCCGACAGCGTGGAGCGCAGCGCCTGCACGGCGAGCCCGTGGCCGAGGTTGAGGTGGTGGGCGGCGCGCAGCGCGGCCACCGGGTCCGTGCGGCCCGGGGCGTGCACCCCGGAGCCGTACCCCAGGAAGGCGGTGCACCACGGCTCGTTGAGCGTCGTCCAGCGGCTCACCCGGTCGCCGAGCGCGTCGGCGACCAGCGTCGCGTACGCGGCGAAGCGTTCCGCCGTCGCCCGCTCGGGCCAGCCGCCCGCGTCCTCCAGCTCCTGCGGCAGGTCCCAGTGGTAGAGCGTGAGCGCCGGCTCGATCCCGGCCTCAAGGAGCTCGTCGACGAGCCGCCGGTAGAAGTCGAGCCCCTTCTGCACCGCCGGGCCGCGCCCGGTCGGCTGCACCCGCGACCACGACACCGAGAACCGGTAGGCGTTCAGGCCCAGTTCGGACATCAGCCGGACGTCGTCGCGGAAGCGGTGGTAGTGGTCCACGGCGACATCGCCCGTGTGGCCCTGGAAGACCTTCCCGGGAGTGTGCGAGAAGGTGTCCCAGATGGACGGCGTCCGGCCGTCCTCGGCCGCCGCTCCCTCGATCTGGTACGCGGCGGTGGCCGCGCCCCACAGGAAGTCGGACGGGAATCGGCGGACGGCGGTGAGCGGCCGGGTTTCGGACGCGGTCATATGAGAGCGCTCCCAACGGAAGACAGAAGGGGTGACATACGGCATACGGCATACGGACGTACCGGAGCGGTACGGGGAAGAAGTCGGCGCGCGGTCGCGCGGTCGCGCGGTCGCGCGGGCGTCAGCTCTTGACCGCGCCTGCGGTGATCCCGCCGACGATGTGCTTGCCGAGCACGGCGAAGACGAGCAGCAGCGGCACCGTCGAGATCAGCGCGCCGGTCAGCACCACGGCCTGGTCGACCGTGTGGTTGCCCGCTCCCAGGCCGGCCAGGGCCACCTGGAGGGTCGGGTTGCCGTCCGGGGTGAGGGCGATGAACGGCCAGAAGAAGTCGTTCCACGCCTGCACGAAGACCAGCATGCCGAGCACCGCCATCGCGGGCCGGGCGACCGGGAACACCACGTGCCAGATGATCCGCAGCGAGTGCGCCCCGTCCATCCGGGCCGCCTCCACCAGCTCGACGGGCAGCGCCTCGACGAGGAACTGGCGCATGAAGAACACGCCGAACGCGGCGACGAGCGACGGCAGCACCACCGACTGCAGCTGGTCGACCCAGCCCAGGTCGGTGACGATCTGGTACAGCGGGATCACGCTCAGCTGCGGCGGCACGGTCATCGTCGCGACCACCAGGGCGAGCAGTACGTTGCGGCCCTTGAACGGCAGCTTGGCGAAGGCGAAACCGGCCAGCGTGGAGAACAGCACGGTGGACACCGAGACCAGCGAGGCGACCACGGTCGTGTTCACCAGCGCCTCGCCCATGTCGACCTGGTTCCAGGCGAAGGACAGGTTGTCGAAGAGCCGCGGCCCGGGCAGCAGCGGCGCCGGCGGGCTGACCACCCGCTCGCCGGTGTGCGAGGCCGCCACCAGGTTCCAGTAGAGCGGGAAGAGCGAGACCAGCGCGGCGAGGCCGAGCAGGACGTAGGTCAGCGGACCGGCGTGATGCTGACGGCCGGCCGTCTGACGGAAGGACGAACGGAAGGACGGCCGCACGGACGGGCGGGACGACGGGCCGGACGACGGGCCGGACGACGGGCGAGAAGTCGGGCCGGACGACGGGCGGATACGGGTGCGCACGGGTTCAGCCCCCCAGCTTCTTGCGGTTCGCGCGGGCGACGAGCGACTGGACGCCGCCGATGAGGAGCAGGAGCAGCAGCATCACCCAGGCGATCGCCGAGGCCTGGCCCAGCGCGCCGGTGACCCAGCCCTTCTCGTACATCAGCAGGCTCAGCGTCTGGTACTGGTTGCCGCTGCCGCCGGAGATGCCGACACTGCCGCCGTAGAGCATCGGCTCGCCGAACAGCTGGGTCGCGCCGATGGTCGAGACGATGATCGTGAACAGGATGGTCGGCCGGATGGAGGGGATGGTCACGCTGAGGAACTGGCGCCAGCGCGAGGCCCCGTCGAGGGCGGCCGCCTCGTACAGATCCTGCGGCACGGCCTGCATCGCGGCCAGGTAGATCAGCGCGTTGTAGCCGGTCCAGCGCCAGGTCACGATCACCGAGATGGCTATCTGCGCGGGCCACTTGGAGGACTCCCAGTCGACCGGGTCGAAACCCACCAGACCGAGCGCCGAGTTGATGAGCCCGTAGTCCTTGTTGAAGAGCTGGGTGAAGACCAGCGTCGCCGCCGCGATCGAGGTCGCGTACGGGGCGAGGATCGCGACCCGGAAGAAACCACGGCCGCGCAGACGGTAGTTGAGCAGATGTGCCAGGCCGAGCGCCATGAGCAGCTGCGGCACGGTCGAGATCACACCGATGGTGAAGGTGTTGGCGAGCGCGTTCCAGAAGAACTCGCTGCCGCCGAGATCGGTGTAGTTCTCCAGACCCTTCCACTGCGGATCACCGCCCAGCTCCACCCGGTTGAGCGAGAGCCAGCCGGTGTAGAGCAGCGGGAAGAGCCCGAAGGCGGCGAAGGTGAGGAAGAAGGGGGCGATGAAGGCGTACGGGGTCGCCTTCAGGTCCCAGCGGTAGAGCCGGCGGCGCAGGGCGGACGGGCCGCCGCCGTCGGGGCGGCCGGCGCCGTGGCGCGGGGAGCGGGTGGGCGGTGCGTCGGGCGACGGGTTGCCGCCCTTCCTCGCCCGTACGGAGGTGGCCACGGGGGCGTCCTTCCAGTTCGGTGCGTACGGGTGGGGCGCTGCGGCGGGGACCCGGCGGCCTGTTCGGCGACCGGGCCCCCGCCGCCTCCCGCTACTGGTCGATCTTGTCGTCGACCAGCTTCTTGACGTTCTCCCAGGCCTTCGCCGGATCGGTGCCGCGCTGCTCGATGTCGAGGATGCCGTTGTCGGTGAGGAAGGTCTTCACCTGGCCGTCATAGCGGCTGATCGGGGCGGGCTTGATCTGGGCGGCCGCGGCCGCGTAGATCTCACCGACCGGGGTGTCGCCGAAGTAGGGGAGCTTCGCGCCGACCACGGCCGCCGAGGACAGGGTGTCCTTGGTGGACGGGATGTTGCCGTTGACCGCGAACACCTTGGCGTGCTGCGCCGGGGCGGTCAGCCACGCGGCCAGCTCCGCGGCCTCCTTGGCGTGCTTGCCGGACTTCGGCACGGCGAGGAAGGAACCGCCCCAGTTGCCCACCACCGGCGGCGTGGCGATGTCCCACTTGCCCTGGTTGCCCGGGCCCGCCTGGTCCTTGATGATGCCGGTCATCCAGCTCGGGCAGGCGACCGTGGCGAACTTCGAGTTCTTGAAGGCGGCGTTCCAGGTGCCCTTCTCGTCGAACTGGCGCAGCTTGGCGGTGATTCCGGCCTGCGCCGCCGAGACGGCGGTGTCCCAGGCCTTCTTCACGCCGGGGCTGGTCTCCCAGACGAGCTCGCCCTTGGTGTTCGCGTACTGCTCGGGGTCGCTGTTGACGACGGCGTTGAACAGACCGCTCGCCGAGTCGTGGAAGAAGGTGCCGGCCGGCGCGCTCTTCTGGTACGTCTTGCCGGTCTCCACGAACTTGGCCCAGTCGCCCGCCCACAGCTTGCCGACCTCGGCGCGGTCGGTGGGCAGCTTGGCCTTGGCGAAGAGCTCCTTGTTGTAGCAGATGGCCATGGGGCCGATGTCGGTGCCGAGAGCGATCACCTTGCCGTCGCCCGTGGTCGCCTGCTTGACCTTCCAGTCCAGGAAGGCGCCCAGGTCCGCGCCGCCGGTCTTGGACAGGTCCACCCACTTGTCCGCCATCGAGGGGCCGGTCGCCTCGGCGATGTAGCCCACCTCGACGGCCTGGATGTCCGCGAGGCCGCTGTTGCGGGAGAGGCGCAGCTTGAGGGTGTCCCAGTACTTCTGGCCGTCGGCCACGTTGGACTCGACGATCTTGATGTTGGGGTGGCTCTTCTCGTACTCGGCGTACAGCTTGGCGCCGGTCTTGTTGTCGTAGCCGAAGGAACCGTAGGTCCCGATCCGCAGCGTGATCGTGCCGCCGTCGGCGGAGTCCCCTCCGTCACCGCCGTCTCCGCAGCCGGTGAGCAGGGCCGTGCCGGTGACCAGGGCCGCCGTCGCCGCGAGCGCGGTACGGCGGGCGCGGCCGGGGGCCCGTCTGCTGCTGGATGTACGCATTCCACTCTCCTCGTCCCAAAGGTGGTGCTCGTCGTGCGCCGCGTTCGTACGTGAACGGGGTGCGTCACGTCGTGCGTGAAGCTCTTGTGTGCGGATGCTCGTGCATGCCGGTGCTGCTCGTGCATGCGGGTGGTGCGGGTGGTGCGGGTCGTGCGGCTCGGACGGCCGGAGCGTGCGTCTCTCTCCCGCCCGGTTGTCGGAGAACCGGGTGGGAGCGCTCCCACGTCGTCGATGCCGGAAGGTTCCTGCCTCCCGGGCGGCACTGTCAAGAGATGAACGCTGATTCGTTACGACCGGACGGGGGCGGCGCCTCCTGTCCCGGTTCGGGTACTGTGGGAGCGCTCCCATGGATCTCCCGGCGTTCGCTTGTCGAACGGCACCGGAGGGCGACGGGGGCCGGGAACGTGGCCTATCTTGACCTGATCGCCGCAAGGGACGGGGCGAGGCTCGACGAGGGGAGTACGAGGGTCGTGAGCGGACGCCGCAGTGGTAGGCCCACACTGGAACAGGTCGCGGTCCGGGCCGGGGTCGGCCGGGGCACCGTGTCCCGGGTGATCAACGGCTCGCCCCGGGTCAGCGAACAGGCCCGCGAGGCCGTCCACCGGGCCATCGAGGAGCTGGGCTACGTCCCCAACCAGGCCGCCCGCACCCTCGCCGGCAGCCGCACCGACGCCATCGCGCTCGTCATCCCCGAGACCGAGGCACGACTCTTCGCCGAGCCGTACTTCCTCGACATCATCCGCGGCATCAGCGCCGAACTGGGCGCGGCCGACCAGCAGCTGCTGCTGACTCTGGTCCGCTCCGAGCGGGAGCGGGAGCGCTTCGAGCAGTATCTCGCCGCCCGGCGCGTGGACGGCGTGCTGCTGGCCTCCGTGCACGCCGACGACCCGCTGCCCGAACGCGTCCGCGAACTCGGCCTGCCCGTCGTCCTCAACGGCCGGCGCACCACCGACGAACCCGCCGCCTACGTCGACTCCGACAACACCGGCGCCGGCCGCGCCGCCGTCGCCCACCTCGCCGGCCGCGGCCGCCGCCGGATCGCCACCATCACAGGCCCGCTCGACATGTACGTGGCCCGGGCCCGCCTCGACGGCTACCGCGAGGGCATCGCGGCGGCCGGCCTCGATCCCGACGAACTCCTCGTCGCCACGGGCGACTTCACCGAGGAGGGCGGCCGCCGCGCGATGCGCGCGCTGCTCGACCGCGCCCCCGACCTGGACGCCGTCTTCGCCGCCTCCGACGTCATGGCCGCCGGCGCCCGCGGTGTCCTGCGCGAGGCCGGCCGCCGTGTTCCGGAGGACGTCGCCCTGGTCGGCGTCGACGACTCGGCCGTCGCCCGCCTGATGGACCCGCCGCTCACCAGCGTCCGGCAGCCCATCGAGGAGATGGGGCGGACGATGGCGCGGATGCTGCTGCGGGAGCTGGCGGGTGAGTCCGGCGAGTACGGGGAGGGGCCGGCGGGCGCCGGGGAGGGTGCGCGCGAGGTGCTGCCGACGGAGCTGGTGGTGCGGGAGTCGTCCTGAGGGGCGCCGTTCCGAGCGCGGGGCGCGCCCACCGGGCGCCGCCCCGCGCCTGTGTCAGCCTCAGCCGAGGTGGCGGGCGAAGAACCTGAGCGTGCTGTCCAGCTCGTACGCCGGAAGGTCACCGTGCTTGCCGGGGTTGGCGTGCAGGGTCTTCTCGGCCGAGCCCAGGGCGTCGAACAGGGCCAGACCCTCGGCCCGCGGCACCCGCTCGTCGTCCCACTGCACCAGGAACTCCACCGGCACGGTGATCCGCGCGGCGGCCTCGGCCGAGGCGAGCGCCCCGCCCAGGCCCAGGACCGCGGCCCTGACCCGGGGTTCGGCGGCGACGAAGGGCACGCCGAGCCCGCAGCCGAGCGAGACGCCCCAGTAGCCCACCGGACCGGCGCCCACGTGGGGGATCTGCTGCACGGCGTCCAGGACGGCCCGCCATTCCGGCACGGTCTGCCGGGCCACGAGCGCCTGGAACCCGGCGATCAGCGGGGCCGGTTCCGCCCCGGCCTCGATGCGTGCCTGGTTCTCGGCCGCGAGCCGGTCGTACTCCTCGACCTTCGGCCGGTCGCCGTGGGCGGGGATGTCGACCGCCACGACGGCGAACTGACACTCGGTCACGAAGCGGCGGGCGCGCTCCCGTACGTCCGGGGCCTTCTTGTGCTGCCCGCCGCCGTGTCCCATCAGGATCAGCGGACGCGTACCGACGGCGCCGTCCGGCGTCCAGAGCACGCCGGGGATCTCGCCAGGGATCTCGTCGAGGGTGAAGAGCTGTTCGCGGACGCCGTCGACCGACGTCTCGGAGGTGAAGCGCATAGCGTTCAAGCCTTTCGGGATGCCTCTGCGGGCACTCCCCGAGCCATGCGGGGGAGGGAGGCCCGATCTGTCATCGTGTGGATCGGACTCACCTCCTTGATTCGCGGTAACGCACGGCGACGCGGAACCTATCACGGAGGGGGCGCGGGCATCGTCCCGCGCCCCCTCCGCGTCCATCGGTCAGTGCGTCACAGCGCCGGGTACGCGTTCTTCATGAGCTCCTGGAACTGGGCCGAGAACCACTTGCCCGACAGCGGGGCGTTCGGCAGGGCGCCGGACATGTTGTTGTTGTTCCGGGGGTTGCCGGTGTACGTCGGGTCGCACATGCGGTCGAAGCCCTTGCCCTCGTCGTTCGGGATCTCGGAGCTCGCCCCGTCGGACTCGCCCGGGGGCTTCATCCAGACGTACGCGTCGATGCCCGGCTCCGGGGCCGCCTTCGGACGTTCGCCGAGTCCCGCGCCCGCCTGGTTGCACCAGTTGCCGGGGTTGATGCGGCGGTCGTAACGACCGCCGTCGACATAGGTGTTGACGTCGGTCGTCGCGCCCGGGCCGGTCGGCCGGGCGGTGCCGCCCCAGCCGTTGCGGGAGGTGTCGATCAGCATGCCGATCTTCGGGTCGAAGCCGATCGAGACCAGCTTGTCGCGCATGGCCTGGGCGTACGACAGCTCGTCGGTGTAGCGGTTCCAGTCCACCCATGTGGACTGGCGCACCGAGGTCCCGTTCACCGTGTCGTTGATCGTGAAGTGGTCCTCCTTCAGGGCGCTGTAGTTGGCGGTGTTGACGATGAAGCCGGTCACGTTGGCGAGGGTCGATCCCTGGGCGGTCGCCGCCGTCTTGAACAGCTCGGCGGAGGGCCCGAAGTTGTCGTCCCAGCCGAGCCAGCCGTGGTGGCCGGCGTCCAGGTAGTTGTAGACGTTGGGAATCGCGCCCAGCTTGTTGAGGGCGTAGCCGACGCCCTTGATGTAGTTGCCGTTGGACTTCATCACGTCGCAGTTCGCGGTCGCCGTCGGGCGTCCGCTCACGTTGGTGACGAGGTTGGGCAGCGAGTCGAGCTCGACCGTGGTGACGATCCGCAGGCCCGCGTACTTCGGGTCGGAGAAGATCGCCGCGATCGGGTCGATGTACTGCGTCTCGTACTTGTCGATCTCCGTCGGGCCGAGTTCGCCGTTGGAGGCGAGGGCCGCGCAGTCCCGGCCGGGCAGGTTGTAGATGACGAACTGGACGACCATCTCGCCGTCGCCCTTCTGCCGGAGCGCTTCGTCGAGGTGCTCGCGCACGCCCATGCCGCCGTTCGCGCCGTCGATGGCGGCGATCCGGTCCACCCAGACACCGGTGGGCTGGTTGGACACCCGGGTGCCGCCGGGCTCCGCGGCCGCGTTGGCGGACCACTCCGGGTTCACGTACACCCGGGCGCCGGCGTAGGGGTTGTCGGCCTTGCCGCCGGCCGGCGGCGGCGTGGTGGGCGGGGTCGTCGGGGGAGTGGTGGGGGGTGTCGTGGGCGGGGTGGTGGGCGGAGTGGTCGGAGGGGTCGCACCGTTGCAGACGACACCGTTCAGCTTGAAGACCGTGGGCACCGCGTTCGTGCCGCTGTACGAGCCGTTGAAGCCGAAGGAGGTCGAACCGCCGGTCGCGAGCGTGCCGTTGTACGACATGTTCTTCGCCGTCACGGCGGTGCCGGACTGGGTGATCGTGGCGTTCCAGCCCTGGGTGACCTTCTGGTCGCCGCCGAAGGACCATTCCAGGGTCCAGGCGGAGACCGGGTCCCCGGTGTTGGTGACGATGACGTTGGCGCCGAAGCCGGTGTTCCACTGGCTGGAGATCTGGTAGTCGACCCGGCAGCCAGGTGTGGCGGCGCCGGCGGCGGCCGTGCCGAACACGGTCGCCGTGGCGCCGGTGGCCGTGATCAGCCCGAGCGCCGCGAGCAGGGCGGTGCGGCTGGTGGTTGTGCGGCTCATGGAGTGGATGGCCCTTTCCGTTTCCGTTCGGGCCGCGCGGAATGTGGCGCAACCCGATGCCGACGGTGCTGGATCCGCTCCCACTGGTCCGGCCGACCGTAGCGCCAACTGCCGCCAAGGAAAAGAGGAGTTGAGGAAATTTCCGTAGCCGTGTGTTCACCTCTTCGGCTCTCTTGACGGGGTCTCGTCGGCTCTGCACAGTGGGAGCGCTCCCACTGGTTCAGAGCTTGACCACTCACCTCGCACCACCCCACCCCCACCACCGCGCGAGGAGAACCACCCCATGCCCCCACGCCCGACCCCGGGAAAACCGGATGACCGGTCCCGGCGTTGCTTCCTACCCTGCCGTCATGAACCCCCTGGACGGCACGGACCACGCGTCTGACCAGCTGCTGAACGTCGTCGACATCGAGGCCACCTGCTGGGACGGGCAGCCACCGCCCGGCGCCGTGAGCGAGATCATCGAGATCGGGCTCGCCGTCGTGGATCTGACGGAACACCGGCGTGTGGCGCGGCACCGGATTCTGGTGCGGCCCGCCCGGTCGGAGATCAGCGCGTTCTGTACCGGGCTGACCGGGATCACTCCGGAGGAGGCCGCCGGCGGGGTGAGCTTCGCCGAGGCCTGCCGGATCCTGGCCGACGAGCACGACGCGCGGCGGCGTCCCTGGGCGAGCTGGGGCGACTACGACCGCAAGCAGTTCGACCGGCAGTGCCGGGCCACCGGCGTGGCCTACCCCTTCGGGCGGCCCGCCGAGGCCGGTCACACCAACGCCAAGGCCGTCTTCACCGAGGCGTACGGGCTGCGCAAGCGGCCCGGTATGGACGGCGCCCTGAAGATCGCGGGACTTCCCCTGGAAGGGCGCCACCACCGGGGTGAGGACGACGCCTGGAACATCGCCGCGCTCGTCCTCGACCTGGTGGGGCGTGAGGCCTGGGCCTGAGCCCGAGCGCAGGAACGCGGGCGGTCGGCCGGCGGGCGGCGGCGCCGGACGGGCCCGCAGCACCGGACGGGCCCGCGGTGCGGACCCGGCCGGCGCCGCCGCCCCCACGGCGGATCAGCGCACCGCGAGCAGGTGCTCCAGGGCGAGCTGGTCGAGGCGCTCGAAGGCCATCGAGCGCTCGGCCGCCGCCGTGGCGTCGAAGTCCTCGTACGCGGCACGGTCCCCGAGGAGGGCCGCGAGCCCGTCCGGGGCGGTCGGCTCGGCGAGTTCGTCGAGGCGCGAGGCGGCGAGGGCGGCGACCACCTCGGGGTCGGCGCGGAAGGCGGCGGCGCGCTCCTTGAGGATCAGGTAGTTCCGCATGCAGTTCTTCGCGGACTCCCACACCCCGTCGAAGCCGTCCGTGCGCACGGGCTTGAAGTCGAAGTGGCGCGGCCCGGCGTACCCGGCCGTCTCCAGCAGATCGACCAGCCAGAACGCCTGCCGCAGATCGCCCGCGCCGAAGCGGAAGTCCTGGTCGTACTTGATCCCGGACTGCCCGTTGAGGTCGATGTGGAAGAGCTTGCCCGCCCACAGCGCCTGCGCGATCCCGTGCGGGAAGTTGAGGCCCGCCATCTGCTCGTGCCCGGTCTCCGGGTTGACGCCCACGAGTTCGGGCCGCTCCAGGCGCTCGATGAACGCGAGCGCGTGCCCGATCGTCGGCAGCAGGATGTCGCCGCGCGGCTCGTTCGGCTTCGGCTCGATCGCGAAGCGCAGGTCGTAGCCCTGCTCCGTGACGTACTCGCCGAGCAGGTCGAAGGCCTCCTTCATCCGGTCGAGGGCCAGCCGTACGTCCTTCGCCGCGCCCGACTCGGCGCCCTCCCGGCCGCCCCAGGCCACGTACACCGAGGCGCCGAGCTCGACGGCGAGGTCGATGTTGCGGATCGTCTTGCGCAGCGCGAATCGCCGCACGTCCCGGTCGTTGGCCGTGAAGGCGCCGTCCTTGAAGACGGGGTGGGTGAAGAGGTTGGTGGTGGCCATGGGCACCGTGAGCCCGGTGCGGTCGAGCGCCGCCCGGAACCGCTTGACCGCCGTCTCCCGCTCGGTTTCCTCCGCTCCGAACGGAATGAGGTCGTCGTCGTGGAAGGTCACGCCGTACGCACCGAGCTCGGCGAGCCGCTCGACCGACTCGACCGGGTCGAGGGCCGGCCGGGTGGCGTCGCCGAACGGGTCGCGGCCCTGCCAGCCGACCGTCCACAGGCCGAAGGTGAAGCGGTCGCCGGGGGTGGGGAGGTATCGCTGCGGCATGTGCGGCTCCTTCGTGTCCTTCGTGGCGCGGCCCTGTGTTCCCGGCACGGGGAGGCTGGCCGCGAGATTTGTTTTCTGAGATAACTAATACAGCCGGGCGCCGCCCGGCGCCAGAGCCGACCCCCGGCCCAGGGGAACGAGACCCCGCTTCAGAGGGACGAGACCCCGCCTCAGGGGGAAACTTCCTCTCGCAGCGGAAAGAAAGGTGGCCCATGACCCAGCGCCCGGTGGTCATCGGCGTCGACAGCTCCACCCAGTCCACCAAGGCGGCCGTCGTGGACGCGGAGCACGGCACCCTCCTCGCCCTCGGCCGCGCCCCGCACACCGTCAGCGGCGTCGGCGGCGCCCGCGAGTCCGACCCCGAACAGTGGTGGTCCGCGCTCGCCCGGGCCGTCGCCGACGGCCTCCGGCAGGCCGCCGTACCGCCCGCCGCCGTGACCGGCATCGCCGTCGCCGGACAGCAGCACGGCCTCGTCACCCTCGACACCGCCGGCCGCCCCCTGCGCCCCGCCCTCCTCTGGAACGACACCCGCTCCGCACCCCAGGCCACCGCCCTCACCGACGCCCTCGGCGGCCCGAAGGCCTGGCTCGCCCGCACCGGCTCCGTCCCCGTCGCCTCCATGACCGCCGCGAAATGGCAGTGGCTGCGCGAGACCGAACCCGCCGTCGCCGCCCGCGCCGCCGCCGTCCGGCTGCCGCACGACTTCCTCACCGAACGCCTCGGCGGCACCGCCGTCACCGACCCCGGCGACGCCTCGGGAACCTGCTGGTACGACACCGGGCGCGCCGCCTACGACCCCGAACTGCTCACCCTCCTCGGCCTCGACCCCGATCTCCTCCCGGCCGTCGCCCCCACCGCCGCGACCCGGGTCGGCACCCTCACCCGAGCCGCCGCCGACACCCTCGGCCTCCCGGCCGGAGTCGCCGTCGCCGCCGGCACCGGCGACAACATGGCCGCCGCCGTCGGACTCGGCCTCGGCGCGGGCGGCCTGCTCGACCACCCGGTGCTCAGCCTGGGCACCTCCGGCACCGTCTTCGCCGCCACCCGCACCCGCCCCGCGAGCCCCGGCCTGGCCGGCTTCGCCGCCGCCGACGGCGGCTACCTGCCGCTCGGCTGCACCCTCAACTGCACCCTCGCCGTCGACCGCGTCGCCACCCTCCTCGGCCTCGACCGCGAGGCCGCCGAACCCGGCGACGGCCTCGTCCTCCTCCCGTACCTCGACGGCGAACGCACCCCCGACCTCCCGCACGCCACCGGACTCCTCACCGGCCTGACGCACGCCACCACCCCCGGTGCCCTGCTCGGCGCGGCCTACGAAGGCGCCGTCTTCACCGTCCTGCGCGCCCTCGACGACGTCCTCGCCGCCTGCGGTCTCGACCCCGCCGACCCGGCCGTACGGGACCGGCCCCTGCGTATCGTCGGCGGCGGCGCCCGCGGCCGGGCCTGGACCGACACCGTCCGGCGCCTCTCCGGCCGCCCCCTCGTCCGGCCCGCGGCGACCGAACTCGTCGCCCTCGGCGCCGCCGCCCTCGCCGCGGCCGCCGCCACCGGCGCCGATCCGGTCGCGCTCGCGAGCGAGTGGGGTACGGGGGAGGGCGAGGTGCTGCCGCCGGTGCCGCGCGACACGGCCACCTGGGACCGCATCGCCGGGGTCCTGGACCGGGCGGAGCCCCTGCTGACGGACTGAGGGACGCGAACTCCGGGCCGGGGAGGGGTCAGTACGCCGGCACCCGGGCGAACCGCTCCGTCACCCGCAGATCGGCCTCGATGCCGGCGATCGCCGCCGCCAGCTCCGGCAGCACCTCTGTCACGCACTCCTCGGGGGACCGGCGGCTGGCGTGCATGGCGACGTTCACGGCGGCCACCGCCCGGCCCGCCCGGTCCCGCACCGGCATCGCGATCGACCGCAGCCCCTCCTCCAGCTCCTGGTCGACCAGCGCGTACCCCGCCCGCCCCACCTCGTCGAGCAGGGCCCCGAGTTCGGCGCGCCCCGTCACCGTGTACGGGGTCAGGGCGCGCGGCTCCGAACCGGCGAGGCGCGCGGCCCGTTCCGCGGCCGGCAGACCGGCGAGCAGCACCCGGCCCATGGACGTGGCGTACGCCGGGAAGCGGGTGCCGATGGTGATGTGGACGTTCATGATGCGGCTCGTCTCGACCCGCCCGGTGTACTGCACCTCGTCGCCGACGAGCACCGCCAGCGACGTGGACTCGCGCACCCGTTCCGCCAGGGCCGCGAGGTGCGGCTGGGCGATCCCGGTGAGCGTCGTGCGGGAGAGCGGTGCGTAACCGAGGGCGAGGACGCGGGGCGTGAGCCGGAACTCCCGTCCGTCCACCGCCACACAGCCGGCATGCTCCAGGGTGATCAGCGCCCGCCTCGCGGTGGCCCGGGCCAGGCCCGTGGCCTCGGCGACCGCCGTCAGAGGCAGCGCCGCCCGGCCCGCGCCGAACGCCGTGAGCACCGTGAGCCCGCGCGCCAGCGACTCCACGAACCCACGGCCCAGCTCCCGCTTGGACCCGGCCGTCCATGCGGCGAGCCCTCCCGGCGCCGCCGCCGGGGTCTCGGGCGCCTCCCTGAGCACCTGCTCCATCGTCGCGGCCGCCTCCCGCAACCGCGGCAGGACTCGCGTGCGCAGCGACACGGGGTCGTGCCGGCTGGTGTGGCTCACCACGCTCAGCGCGCAGGCGATCCGGCCGGCCCCGCCCCGTATCGGCACCGCGAGTGCCACCAGGCCCGGCTCCACCCCCTGGTCGTCCAGCGCCCACCCGCGCCGCCCCGCCTCGGCCGCCCGCGCCGCGAAGTCCCCGGCGCCCGCACCCCGCCCGCCCGCGGGAGCGGTCGGGCACCCGTGTTCTTCCGGCCCGCCCGCTCGCCGCTGCCGCCAGGCCTCCCATTCGGATTCGTTCCACTCCGAGGCGAACAGAACCCCCGGCGCCGTGCGTTCGGCCGGCAGCAGGTCGCCGATGCGGAAGCTCACCGCCATCGCCCGCCGCCGGGTCGCCTGGTGCACGAAGCGGATCCCGCCGCCGTCGGCCACGGCCAGCGACACCGACTCGTCCAGCTCGTCCGCGAGCGCGTCCGCCCGGCCACCGAGGAGATCGGGCAGGCGTACGGAGGCCAGATAGGCGTTGCCGAGGGCGAGCAGCGGCGGCGCGAGCACCACGTCACGCCCCTCGAACCGTACGTACCCCATGCGGGCGAGTGTGCCGGTGATCCGGTCCACCGTGGACCGGGCGAGACCGGTCGCCCGCTCGAGCTCCCCGACCGGCATCCGTCCGTCGGCCTCGGTGAGCCGGCGCAGCACACCGATCCCGCGCAGCAGCGGCGTGACCGCCTCGGGCGGGACCTCGGCCTGGGCGGCGCCGGGCGCGGGAGCATCGACGGGAGCGTCGATCGGTGACATGGGCTCTCCGTGGTGGATCTTTCTTCCCCCGTAGTGAACACGACCCGGCCCGGGTGCGACATCCCGTCGATGGCTTCACGATCGAGGCCGGGTGTCGGGGCTGCCCGGTGTCAGAGCTGCCCGTCGGGAGCCGGGAGCGCGTCGAGCCGCGCCAGCAGACGGGCTCCCTCGCGGCTCATCACCTCAGGATCGCGCAGGGCGTTGGCCAGGAGCGACATGCCCTGGTACGCGGCGACCAGGGTGAGCGCCAGGCCCTCCGGGTCGGCCATGCCCAGGGCGCGGAACTGCTCCCCGGCCCAGTCGAGCAGCGCCCGGATCACCGCGCCGGCCTCGGCGTCGAGCGTCCCGTCGGCCCGCTTGTCCAGCTCGACCGCCAGCGTGCCCGTCGGACAGCCGCGCCGCGCCGCCAGTTCCCGCTGCCCCACCCAGGTCTCGACCAGGCCCTTCAGCCGCTCGCGCGGATCCGGCAGTTCCTCCAGGCGGGCGGTGAGCCCTGCCAGATACACGCGGTGCTCGGAGAGCGCGGCCAGGACCAGATCGTCCTTGGTCTTGAAGTAGTAGTAGACGTTCCCGACGGGGACCTCGGCCTCGCGCGCGATGTCGGCGAGCGTGGTCCGCTCGACGCCCTGTTCGTGCAGCACCCGGGTGGCCGCCGCCACCAGGCGTTGCCGCTTCTGCGAGGCCTGCGCCCGTCGATTCACTGAGTCAGTCACCCAACTCACTATAGACAGCCGCCCGTCCGCTGTGGTCTGCTGTCTCTCGCTCAAGTAAGTCAGTTAGCTGACTAACTCTGAACTCTGAACCCTGGGGGAGAAAAATGATCACCGTGACCGGCGCCACCGGAAACATCGGACGCACGCTGGTGGAGCTCCTCGCCGGAGCCGGCGAAGAGGTCGTCGCCGTGTCCCGCCAGGCCGCACCTGCCGCACCCACCGGCCCCGCCGCACCGGCGGCGCCCGGCGTGCGCTGGGCCCGAGCCGATGCCGGCTCCGCCGAGAGCCTGCGGCCCGCCCTCGACGGGGCACGCGCCCTGTTCCTTGTTCTCGGAGGGGAACTCAACAGCCGGGGCGAGCACCCCGCCGCCCTCCTCGACGTGGCGAAGGCGGCCGGCGTCGAACGCGTCGTCCTCGTCTCCTCCCTGGCCGGCGCGACCCGCCCGGAGGCGGTCTCGCACGCCCGGCTGCGCGAGTTCGAGGCGGCGGTACGGGAGTCGGGACGGGAGTTCACCGTGCTGCGCCCCGGCGGCTTCGCCTCGAACGCCTTCGCCTGGGCGGAGAGCGTCCGCACCCGGCGTACCGTCCTCGCCCCCTTCGGGGACGTGGCCCTGCCCGTCGTCGACCCGGCGGACATCGCCGCGGTCGCCGCGGCGGCGCTCACCGAGGACGGCCACGCGGGCCGCACCTACGAACTGACCGGCCCCGAGACGATCAGCCCGCGCCGCCAGGCCGCGGTGCTCGCCGAGGCGCTGGGGGAGGAGGTGGCCTTCGTCGAGCTCTCCCGCGCGGACGCCCACACCCACCTCGCGGGCTTCATGCCCGAGGAGGTCGTCACCGGCACCCTGGACATCCTCGGCGTGCCGCTCCCGGCGGAACTGCGGATCAGCCCGGACACCGAGAGGGTCCTCGGCCGCCCGGCGGCCCCGTTCGCCGACTGGGTCGCCCGCAACCTCCCGGCATTCCGTTAGGGCCTGTACGGACCGGGGCTCCGGGTCCCCCGGCGCTCACTCCGAAAGGAGGACGACCTCCAACCGGCGCGGGCCGTGCACCCCCTCCACCCGGTCGAGTTCGATGTCGCTGGTCGCCGACGGCCCGGAGATCCAGGTCAGCGGCCGTCGCGGGTCGAGCCGCGGCAGCGCGAGCGGCACCGACGCCACCACCTGCGCCGGGACCCGTACGACACACACGTGCAGATCGGGTACGAGGGTGAGCGCGCGCCGCCCCTGGGCGGGGCCGCCGTCGAGGACGAGGGTCCCGGTCTCGGCGACGGCCACCGCGCAGCCGGTGATCACGGCATCCGTGCCGTCCAGCTGTCGCGGCGTCAGATCACCTCCGTCCGGGCGGAGTTCGACGTCGTCAGGCAGTCCGTCCAGCCACTCCTCCGGCAGTCCCTGCGGTACGGCGACACTGCGTGCCCCGTGTCCGGCGAGGAGCCGGGCGACGAGGCCCGCGAGGCCGGCGGTGTCGGTGCGGTGGACGACGGCCCGGTAGTCCGCGAGGTTCTCGTGCAGCAGATCGACCAGCGCGGCCGGATCTCCGGGCGCATGCTGCTCCAGATACGCCCGCTCCGGTTCGGGAGCCTCGGGCGCGCCGGCGACGGCGGCCCGGATCCGGCCCAGGATCCGCTCACGGGAGCCGGAGCCGGGGCCGGTTCCCGACAGGCCGGCACGGGCGTCGGCGGGGGTGTTCTCGGCGCTCATGAGCGGTTCTTCCTCCACCAGTCGCGAAACGGCTCCTCCGGCATCTCCGGCAGGTCGCGGCTCTCCGTCCACGCCCCGGCGCCCGGCGGGTTCTTCGGGTGCAGGGCGCGGGTGCGGGAGGCGAGACGTTCACCGGCGGCGAGCACTCCCGGGTGGTCGAGGACCCACCCCGCCGCCTTCATCGCCGCGCGTTCCACGCGGTGGCCGGGGCCGCCCTGCCCGGCGACGCGCTCGCGCAGGTGCACCAGGACCTCGGGGATGTCGATGGCGACCGGGCACACCTCGTAGCAGGCCCCGCAGAGGGAGGAGGCGTACGGCAGCGAGGCGTCGATCTCGCTCGCGGTGCCCCTGAGCTGGGGCGTGAGGATCGCGCCGATCGGCCCCGGGTAGACGGAGCCGTAGGCGTGGCCGCCGGCCCGCTCGTACACCGGGCAGACGTTGAGGCAGGCCGAGCAGCGGATGCAGCGCAGCGCCTGCCGACCGGTGGCGTCGGCGAGGACGTCGGTGCGGCCGGCGTCGAGCAGCACCAGATGGAAGGCCGTCGGTCCGTCGCCGTCGGTGGTGCCGGTCCACATCGTGGTGTACGGGTTCATGCGCTCGGCCGTCGAGGAGCGGGGGAGTGTCTGCAGAAACACCTCCAGGTCCCGCCAGGACGGCACCACCTTTTCCACGCCCACGACCGAGATCAGCGTCTCGGGAAGGGTGAGGCACATCCGGCCGTTGCCCTCGGACTCGACGACGACGAGGGTGCCGGTCTCGGCCACCATGAAGTTGGCGCCGGAGATGCCGACCTTGGCCCGCAGGAACTTCTCCCGGAGGTGCAGGCGGGCGGCCTCGGCGAGCTCGGCGGGGGTGTCGGTGAGGTCCTCGGGCGCCGGGCGGCCCCATTTGTTCATCTCGGAGCGGAAGATATCCCGGATCTCGCCCCGGTTGCGGTGGATCGCCGGCACGAGGATGTGCGAGGGCCGGTCCTCGCCCAGCTGCACGATGAGTTCGGCGAGATCGGTCTCGTAGGCGCGGATGCCCTCCGCGGCCAGCGCCTCGTTCAGCCCGATCTCCTGCGTGGCCATCGACTTGACCTTGACGACCTCGGTCTCGCCGGTCGCCCTGACCAGGTCGGCGACGATCCGGTTGGCCTCCGCGGCGTCCGCGGCCCAGTGCACCGTGCCGCCCGCCGCCGTCACCGCCTCCTCCAACTGGAGCAGATACCGGTCGAGATGCCGCAGCGTGTGGTCCTTGATGCGCCGCCCCGCCTCGCGGAGCTCGGCCCAGTCGGCGAGCTCCGCCACCGCCCGGGCCCGCTTGTCGCGGATGGTGCGGGTGGCGTGCCGCAGGTTGCCGCGCAGCGTCTCGTCGCGCACGGCCTCCCGCGCGGCCGCGGGGAACGCCGGGAAGGCCGGCATCCCCAGGAACGCGGTGCCCGTGCCAGGGGCGCCTCTCATACCCATGCCAGGGGCTCCTTCTCCGTGCTCGCCAGGATCTCCGCGAGATGCACCGGCCGCAGCTCCGGCAGCACCCGCATCCGGCTCATCGTGCCACCCAGGTGCATCAGACAGGAGTTGTCCGCCCCGCACAGCACCTCCGCGCCGCTCGCCACGGCGTTGCGCACCTTGTCGGCGCCCATCGCCGCCGACACGTCGGGGTTCTTCACCGCGAAGGTGCCGCCGAAGCCGCAGCACTCCTCGGCTCCCGGCAGCCCGACGAGTTCCAGGCCCCGCACCGCCCGCAGCAGCCGCAGCGGCCGTTCGCCGAGCCCGAGCATCCGCAGTCCGTGGCACGACGGGTGGTAGGTCACCTTGTGCGGGAAGTACGCGCCGACATCCGTCACACCGAGCACGTCGACCAGAAACTCCGTCAGTTCGTAGGTGCGCGGGCCGAGTTCGGCGGCCTCGGGGCCGAACTGCCCGTAGTGCCCGCGGATCATCGCGGCGCACGAACCGGACGGGGTGACGACGTACTCGTACCCCTCGAAGGCGCGCACCGTGCGCCGGACCAGGGGCGCGGTCTCGGCGCGATAGCCGGTGTTGAACTGGGGCTGCCCGCAGCAGGTCTGGGCGGCGGGGAAGTCGACGGAGACGCCGAGGCGTTCGAGCAGCCGGACGGTCGCCACCCCCGTCGCCGGATACAGGGCGTCGTTGACGCAGGTGACGAACAGGGCGACACGCATGTGCGGGGGGCCTTCCGGGTCAGGGGCGGGGCCAGGGCCGCCCGTCGAGTCGTTCGATGTCCCGGTTGAAGCGTTCCAGGGCGGCGGCGAAATCCGCCACCTCCGCGGGCGTCCAGTCGGCGAGCACCCGCTCCAGGCCCCCGATGTTGAAGGTGCGGTCGGCGTCCAGGAGCCTCGCGCCCTCCTCGGTGATGCGGAACTTCCGCGCGATGCCGCCGTCCGGGTCGGGAATCCGCTCGACGACCCCGGACCGCACCATCGCCGCCGTCTGCCGGTTGAGCGTGGAGGCGTCCAGGCCGAAGGCGTCGCTGAGCTGGCTGATGGACATCGGCCCGTCCATGCGGATCCGGGTGAGCAGGACGTACGCGCTGCGGTCGAGGTTGCCGCCGCCGGCCCGCGAGCGCGGCGCGTGGAGCAGGGAGTGCCGCGTCAGCAGCATCGTCTCGAACTCGATCAGGTGCGTCGCCTTGTCCATCGCCCCAGCATATGCAGTCTGCATCGCTTGTGCATCATGCACATCGTGTGTACGTTACATAACTCCTGTCGTACGCGCGCCACCGACCGTACGCACGCCACCCAGGGAGAACCCCGCAGCCATGTCCGCCGCCCCCCGGCCCGCCCCCACCCCCGCCGCCCGCCCCGCCGGCGGCATCGTCGGCGTGCTCGCCCTCGCCGGCATCGTCGCCGCCCTCATGCAGACGCTCGTCGTCCCCCTCATCGGCGACCTGCCCACCCTGCTCCACACCAGCGCCTCGAACGCCTCCTGGGTGATCACCACCACCCTCCTGGCCGCCGCCGTCGCCACCCCCGTCTCCGGCCGCCTCGGCGACATGTACGGCAAGCGCCGCCTCCTGCTCGCCTCCACCGTCCCGCTCGTCGCGGGCTCCGCGATCTGCGCGCTCTCCGGCTCCGTCCTCCCGATGGTCGCCGGCCGCGCCCTCCAGGGCCTCGGCATGGGCGTCATCCCGCTCGGCATCAGCCTGCTGCGCGACGTCCTGCCGCCCGAGAAGCTCGGCTCCTCCATCGCCCTGATCAGCGCATCCATGGGCGTCGGCGGCGCCCTCGGCCTGCCGTTCTCGGCCGCCGTCGCCGAACACGCCGACTGGCGCGCGCTGTTCTGGGTCGCCGCCGGCCTCAGCGCCCTCGTCGGCGTCCTGATCGCGTTCGTCGCCCCCGCCGGCCGGGTCACCGCCTCCGCCGGCCGCTTCGACGTCCTCGGCGCCCTCGGCCTCGGCGGCGGACTCGTCGCCCTCCTCCTCGCCGTCTCCAAGGGCTCCGTCTGGGGCTGGGACAGCGCCACCACCCTCAGCCTCTTCGCCGCCGCGGCCGTCGTCCTGCTCGCCTGGGGCTTCTGGGAACTGCGCACCCGCGACCCGCTCGTCGACCTGCGCACCACCGCCCGCCCGCAGGTCCTGGTCACCAACGCCGCCTCGATCCTGGTCGGCTTCTCGATGTACGCGCAGTCGCTCGTCGTCCCGCAGCTGCTCCAGCTCCCCGAGGCCACCGGCTACGGCCTCGGCCAGTCGATGATGGCCATGGGCCTCTGGATGGCCCCCGCGGGCCTGATGATGATGGTCCTCGCCCCGCTCGGCGCGAAGCTGTCCGCCGCCCGCGGCCCCAAGGTCACCCTCTCCGTCGGCAGCCTCGTGATCGCCGCCGGCTACCTCTCCTCGCTCGTCCTCATGGGCGGCACCTGGGGCCTGCTCGTCGTCACCCTCATCTGCAGCACCGGTGTCGGACTCGCGTACGGCGCCATGCCGGCGCTCATCATGGGCGCCGTGCCGCAGCACGAGACCGCCTCCGCCAACAGCTTCAACACCCTGATGCGCTCCATCGGCAGCTCGGTGTCCGCCGCCGTCATCGGCGTCGTCCTCGCCCAGCTGACCACCGACTTCGCCGGCCACGCGCTGCCGTCCGAGAACGGCTTCCGCGTCGCCATGCTCATCGGCGGTGGTGTCGCGCTCGCCGCCGCGGCCGTCGCCGCGCTCATCCCCGTACGCCCCCCGGCCGCGCCCGCCCCGGCCCACGCCGAGCCCGTCCCGGCGGCCGCGGCCGCGGCCGAGCCCGCGGCCTGATCCCCGTACTCCTCCCCGTACTCCCGGACATCCCCAGAACGGAACCACCCCCATGAACAGCCCCCTTCCCCACCCCGCCACGGGTCCCCAGGACTTCGCCGGGCGCGCCGTCGTCGTCACCGGCGCCGGTTCCGGCATCGGCCGTGCCACCGCCCTCGCGTTCGCCCGGCGCGGTGCCCGCGTCCTCGTCGCCGACCTGAACGCCGACGCGGCCGCCGAGACCGCGGCCCTGGTCGGCGGGCTCGGCGCGGACGTCGTCGCCGTCGTCGGCGACCTGTCCGAGCAGGCCGTCGTCGACCGGGTCGTCGCCACCGCCGTCGACTCCTTCGGCGGCCTGGACGTCCTCGTGAACAACGCGGGGATCATGGACAGCATGGCGGCCGTGGCCGATGTGACCGACGCCGAGTGGGAGCGGCTGCTCCGGGTGAACCTCACGGCGCCGTTCCTGCTCACGCGCGCCGCCCTGCCGCACCTGCTCGCGACCGGGCGCGGCGCCATCGTGTTCACCGCCTCGGAGGCGTCCCTGCGCGGCTCCGCCGCGGGCGCCGCCTACACCGCCGCCAAGCACGGCGTCATCGGCCTCACCAAGTCGCTCGCCGTGACCTACCGCGACCGGGGCATCCGCACCAACGCGGTCGCCCCCGGCGGCACGATCACCAACATCCAGGTCCAGGCCGACCCCGAGGGCACGGGCCCGCGCGCCCTCGCCGGCTACATGGGCAACGTCGGCCGGCCCGCCGAGGCCGACACCCAGGCCGAGGCGATCGTGTTCCTCGCCTCCGACGCCGCGCGCAACATCAACGGCGCGGTGCTGCCCGTCGACGGGGGCTGGTCGGCGGTCTGAGGCGCCCATGGGCGCGGCACGGTCCGGGGACGGTCCGCAGGACCGTCTCAGGAGCGGCGGCGCGGCTTCCCGGAGCTTCCGGAACGGGAGCTCTTGGGGGCGCCGCCGCCCGCCTTGCGCCGACCGCCGGCACCCTGCCCCTTGCCCTGCCCCTTGCCCTGTCCCTGGCTCTTGCCCTGCGGCTTCCCGCCGCGCCCGGACCCGGAGCCGGAGCCTGACCCGGAAGCCTTCGCGGAACCCTTCGTGGCGTCCTTGCCGCCGCCCTTCGCCTGCTTCTTCTCGTCGGGCCGGCGGCCGCGCGAACTGTTCACGGTCCGCCCGCGCACGATCCCGATGAAGTCCTCCACCAGATCGGTGGTGGCGTCCTCGGGCCAGGACAGCGCCACCCGCGACTGCGGGACGTCGGTGATCGTGCGGTACGTGAGGTCCTTGCGGTGGTGCAGTCGCGCCAGCGACTGCGGCACGATCAGCAGCCCGATCCCCGCCGCCACCAGCTCGATCGCGTCGGCCGTCGTCGCCGGGCGCTCGAACGCGGGCTCGCCCGGCGGCTGCTCCCAGTCCAGGGTGTCGTCCAGCGGGTGCAGCACGACCTCCTCGACGAGGTCGTCGACGGTCACCTCGTCCGCCGCCGAGACCAGGTGGTCCTTGGGGCACACGACGACGGTCGTCTCGGCGTACAGGGGGATCGCGCTGAACACCGTACGGTCCACCGGCAGGCGCAGCAGCGCGGCGTCCGCGCCGTGCTCGCGCATCAGCCGCTCCGCGTCGGCGGCGGTCACCTGGAGCAGTTCGAGCCGCACGTCGGGCTGCCGCTGCTGCCAGACCCGTGCCCACTTGCCGGGCGTCACGCCGGGCACGTACGCCAGCCGGAAGGACGGGCCGGCGGGCTCCTCCGGAGCAGGGTGGGCGGGGGCGTGGTCCGGCGCCGCCTGAGCCGAGGACTGCTCCAGGGCCTGATCAGGGGTGTGATCCCGGTCCTGGTCCGGGGCATGATCCCGGTCCTGGTCCGAGGCCTGATGCAGGCCGGGCTCCTGGGCCGGTGCGGAAACGGGGGAGAGGGATGCGTCCGAGCCTGTCACCAGGCCAGATTACCGGCCGTGGTCGGCGGCCGCGCACCTGCCCGATAGTCTTGTGGGCATGACGCAGCACCAGAACGCCCAGACCATGAAGCCCGCCACCGCGGCGAAGAAGCTGGGCGTCTACCTCGACGCCACCCCCGCCGAGTTCCGCGAGGGCACCGTCACCCGCGGCGAACTCACCGCCCTCCAGGCCGACCCGCCGGAGTGGCTGCTGGAACTGCGCCGCAACGGCCCGCACCCCCGCCCCGTCGTGGCCGCCAAGCTGGGCATCTCCATCTCCGGCCTCGCCCGCGGCGGCGTCACGGAGGCCCTGACCACCGAGCAGATCGAGGCCCTGAAGGCCGAGAACCCGGAGTGGCTCCAGAAGGAGCGCGCCACCCAGGCCGACGTCCGCAAGGAGAACGTCCGCATCAAGGAGATGCGCGCGGAGAAGGCCGAGAAGGCGACCCGCGCCACCGACCGCGACTGACGCCCCCCTCTCGCCCTGGCGGGCGTGCGGCCGCAAATCCGGGTGCGCCCGCCTCGTACCCGGTGGTGCAATCGCCGGATGCGCAACGAGGCGGGAAGCGAACCCGGAGCGGGCACGAGGGCCGCGGCCACGCCGGCGGCCGGGACCGGGGCCGGGGCCGGGGCCGGGGCCGGTGGACGGACCCGGGCCGCGACCGAGGCAGGGACAGAGCCCGGAGCCCGGACCAGGGCTGAGGCCGAGACAGCGCCCCCGGCCGGGACCGAGGCGGACATGGCGTCCCCGGCCGGTGCCGGGGTACGGTCCGAGGCCCGCGCCACGGTACGGACCGGGCCCGCGGCCCCCGCCCCGGACGCGCCCCCGCCCACCACGGTCGACCGCGGCCGTTTCACCGAAGCCGTCACGCCCTGGGAGCGCCCCGACTGGCGCGAGGCCGCCCTGCACTGGGCCGAAGCGCAGCTGGCCCGGCACGGGCTGCGCGAGACCGGGCCCCGCGAGGCGCGCATCCGCCCCTGGTCGGTCCTGGTCCGCTTCCGCACCGGACCGGCCGACCGCGACGCCGTCTGGTTCAAGGCGAGCGCCCCGGCCGCCGCCTTCGAGGCGGCCCTCGGCGCCGCGCTCGCCGCGTGGGTGCCGGAGCATGTGATGACCCCGCTCGCGGTCGACGCCGAGCGCGGCTGGTGCCTTTTGCCCGACGGCGGCCCGCTGCTGCGCGGCGCGCTCGACCGGGGCGAGGCCGGCCGGGCCGACTGGCTGACGGCGGTCGGCCGGTACGCGCGGATGCAGCGCGCCCTCACCCCGTACACCGACCGCATGACGGCGCTCGGTGTCCCCGGCGCCCGCACCGCCGACCTGCCGGAGATCTTCGACGGCCTCGTCGAGAGCAACCCCACCCTCGCCCCCGACACCCGCCGTGCTCTGCGCGCCCGCCGGCCGCGGCTGCTCGACTGGTGCGCCGAGCTCGACACCCTCGGTGTCCCCGACTCGCTCGACCACAGCGATCTGCACGACGGCCAGGTCCTCACCCCCGCCCCCGGTCGCTTCACCTTCTTCGACTGGGGCGACGCCGCCGTCGCCCACCCCTTCGCCAGCCTCCTCGTGCCCGCCCGCGACGTGCGCGAACGGTACGGCCCCGAGGCCGTGACCGCCGTCCGTGACGCCTACCTGGAGCCGTGGACCGACCTGGGCGTCCCGCTGCCCCGCCTCCGGCGGGCCGCGACGCTCGCCGTCCGTCTCGCCGCGCTCTCGCGCGCCGTGTCGTGGTTCCGGCTCTTCCCCGGCACCCCGGCCGCGGACTGCCACGAGGCGAGCGCCTACTGGGTCGAGGCGCTGTTCGCCGAGCCCGACCTGTTCTGACCGCGCGCCAGCGAGTCACCCCGCCCTTGGTGTTCCCACCCTTGACGGCGACGAGATGCAGCAGCCGGGCGGTGTGCCGGTACGGCGCGCGGCCGGCGGTCGCGATCTCCAGGCGTTCGAGGCGGGCGTCGGGCGTAGTAGCCGGGGTCGGCTCCGCGCCCCTTTCGGCCTGCGGGTGGCCTACGGTACGGGGCCGGGCACGTGCGGTTCCTCGGCGACGCCCAGCCCGTCGGGTACGGACGCGCGCAGCGCGCGGGTGAGGGCGGCCACCGCCGGGTGTGGTCCGGCGCCGCTGCGGAAGGCGATCCGGGTCCGGCGGCGTACCGGCAGGGGGGTGAGGCACACCCCGGGCGGCGGATCCACGGCCCCCAACTGCGGTACCACGGCCACGCCTTGCCCGGCCGCGACGAACGCCAGGACGGTCGCGAACTCGTCCACCTGGTGCCGTACCCGGGGCACGAACCCGGCGGCCCGGCAGACCTGTTCGGTGACCGCCCGGCACAGTGTGTCCGGGCCCGGCATGATCCAGGGCGCGTCCCGCCACCGCGCGAGCACCGTGAGTCCGGCGCCGGCCGCGCCGTGCGCCGCGGTCGGCCCGGGCACGGGGGAGGCGACGTACATCGCCTCCTCGCACAGGGACTCCGCCGCGAGCCCCGGCTCCAGCGGCGCCGGCACCAGGTCGTAGTCGTGGATCAGCGCCACGTCCAGATCCCCGGCGCGCAGCGCGTGCGCCGCGCCCGCCGGATCGGTCTCGGAGACCATCGGCTCCAGCGCGGGGTGCCGGTCCGCGAGACGCGCGAGCGCCGCCGGGAGGATGGACCGCGTCGCGGTCGGGAAGGCGCCGATCCGCAGCGGGCCGGCGGGGCCGTGCCGGGCCTCGGCCAGCTCCGCGGCCGCCCGCTCCAGGCGTTCCAGGACCGCCTCCGCGTGCAGCACGAGGTTCTGGCCGGCGGGTGTGAGCCGTACCCCGCGTCCGGAACGTTCGAGCAGGGGCACCCCGGCCTCCCGCTCCAGGGTCGCGAGCTGCTGGGACACCGCCGAGGGGGTGAAGGACAGGGCCTCCGCCACGGCGGCGATGGTGCCGCGCAGGGCCAGTTCGCGCAGCAGGCGCAGCCGTCGTACATCGAGCATCAGCTCAGCTTACGGTTTCCATCGGAAAAGCGAACTGGACCTGAGGCTTCGGTGCCCGCCACCCTCGAAGACATGGCACACGCATACGTACAGGAGCAGGCGGATGTCCAGGCGCGGGAGTTCACCCCGCACGGCATCTACGTCCCTCTCGTCACCCCCTTCGGCATCGACGGGCGCCCCGACCTCGACGCGCTCGAAGCCCTCGCCCACTCGGTCCTCGACGCCGGCGCCGCGGGCCTCGTCGCGCTCGGCACCACCGGCGAGGTCGGCGCGCTCGACCCTGAGGAGCGCACGGCCGTCATCGACACCTGCGCCCGGGTCTGCCGCCGGCGCGGCGTCCCGCTGATCGTCGGCGCGGGCGGCGGCGCCACCGAGACGGCCGCCCGGGAACTCGCCGAACTGGGCGGTCGGCCCGAGATCAGCGCCGCCCTGGTGATCGTCCCCGCGTTCGTACGGCCCTCGCCCGAGGGCGTACTCGCCCACTTCCGCCGCCTCGCCGCCGCCAGCGCCGTACCGCTGATCGTCTACCACATCCCGTACCGCACCGGCCGGCCCCTCGACGCGGCCACCCTGCGCGCCCTCGGCACACTCCCCGGCGTCGTCGGCATCAAGCACGCCGTCGGCGGCGTCGACCAGGACACGGTCTCCCTCCTCGGCGACCTCCCCGACGGCTTCGCCGTTCTCGCCGGCGACGACACCTTCCTCTCGCCGCTCCTCGCCCTCGGCGCCGCCGGCGGCATCCTGGCCTCCGCCCATCTGGCCACCGCCCGCTTCACCGCCCTCGCCGAGGCCTGGCACGACGGCGACGTGGCCCGCGCCCGCCCCCTCGGTCACCGCCTCGCCCGCCTCTCCACCCTCCTCTTCGCCGAACCCAACCCGTCCGTCGTCAAGGCCGTCCTCCACGCCCAGGGCCGCATCCCGACCCCTGACGTGCGCCTGCCGCTGCTCCCGGCGTCGGAGGCGTCGGTCGCGGCGGCCCTGAAGGCGCTGGCCGAGCTGGAGGAATCGGCGGAGCCGGAGGAACCGGCCGGGCTGGAGGAGCCGGCCGAGCCGGAGGAGAGCGCGGAAGCGGTGGCCACCGCCGCTGTCTAGCGCTCGGACGGCTCGGACGGCTCGGGCAGCTCGGGCAGCTCGGACGACGACCGGCCGCCCGGCCCGGCGGCCTCCCGCTCCGCACCCGCGGCGGATTCCCGCCAGGGCAGCAGCAGCGGCGTCGCGATCAGCAGCGCCCCGCAGACCGCCAGCGCGGTCCGCACCCCGACGCCGGCGGCGAGGAGGCCCGATCCGGCCGTGAGCAGGGCGACGGCGGCGCGGCGGGTGACCGCCCAGGCCGAGAGGGTGCGGGCGGCGACGCGCTGCGGGGTGCGTTCGAGGCGGCGGGTGGCGAAGAGCGGGTTGAAGACGCCGATGCAGAGGATCAGGGCGAACTGCAGCACCATGACGAGCGCCATCCCCGGCACGCCGGGGCCGACCAGGGCGAGCCCGACCGGCCAGATCGTCCGCAGCGTTCCCGACACCAGCAGGACGCGGCGCGCCCCGAAGCGGGCGGCCAGCGGGCGGGCAAGGCGTGAACCGATCAGGCCGCCCGCGCACGGCAGCGCGAGGACGAGGCCGAACTGCCAGGGGCTGTAACCGAGTCGGTCGAGGAGAAGGACGGCGAGCAGCGGCTCGGTCGCCAGGATCAGGCTGTTCACCAGGACGGTGTGGAAGAACAACGGGCGCAGCACCGGGTCGCCCAGGATGTGCCGCCAGCCCTCCGCGAGATCGCCCCCGCGGGGCCGCGCCGTCGCCTCCTCGGGGCGCGCGTCTTCGCGGTGGGCGTCTTCGCGGCGCGCGTCTTCCGGGCTCACCCTTGCGGGGCGCACCCCGCCGTGCACCCCGCCGCGCACCCCGCCGCGCGCGCTCTCGCGCCGTGGCGGGGGCGGCTCCTGGCCGCCGATCGCGCGGATGCCGAGCGCCGAGAGCAGATAGCTCGCCGCGTCGGCGAGGACCGTCGCCACCGGGCCGAGGAGGCCGACCAGCAGGCCGCCCAGCGGCGGCCCGACCAGGGTCGTCGTCCACATCGTGGACTCCATCCGCCCGTTGGCGACCAGCAGGTCCTCCCGCGGCACGAGCCCCTTCAGGAACGCGCCGGACGCGGCGTCGAAGGTGATGCCGGCCGCCGCCGCGGCCACCGACACCACCAGGAGCTGGGTGAAGCCGAGCAACCCCAGCGCGTACGCCGCCGGCACGCTCAGCATCGCCGCGCACCGCAGCAGGTCCATCGTGATCATCACCGGCCGCTTGCGCCGGAACTCCACCCACGGCCCGAGCGGTACCGCGACCGCCGCGCCCACCGCGGCGCCGACCGAGGCGAGCAGGGCGACCTGCGCGGGGCCCGCGTGCAGCTCGCGGATCGCGAGCAGCGGCAGCGCGTTGAACGCGAGGGTCGAGCCGAGGGCGCTCACCCCGTACGCGGCCCACAGGCATCCGAACCGCCGCCCCAGGACCGCCACTCGTCCGCCTCCAGCCCTCGTATCGGTCGTCGCGCCGTTCGGCCGACCCGAGGAATCCAAGCGAGGGGCGGACCCCGGGTCAAACCGTGCGGCACGGGGAGCCCGTCGGATCCGGCCGGAACCATGGCATGTACACAGCGCGTCCCCGTCGATGCGCCGGGTGCGCACCGCGAGTCCGTGACGGACCGGATCACCGCGACCGCTCACCCTCCCCGTGCGTCCCCGGCCCCCGTCCCGTCCGTCCCCTCCGTCCCGTCCATCCCCTCTGTCCCGTCCGTCCCCTCTGCCCCGTCTCCGCGAGGCCCGCCACGCGCCCGCCTCGGCACGATGTGCAGCACCCCGATCAGGAGGATCCCCATGGCCACGCCCAGCCCGACCCCGCAGCCGCCCGCCCGGAGGCAGGGCGGCTGCCTTCCCGCCCTGCTGATCCTCGCCGTCCTCCTCGGCCTCGGCTACGGCGCCTCTCGGATCTTCGGCGACAGCGATGCGTCGTCCTCGTCCTCCTCGTCGTCCTCTTCCGCCGGCAACGACAAGGAAGCCTCCTGGAACGTCGGCGACTGCGGCGGCCCCGACCCCGACGACCGTCCCGACGGCTACCGCGCTGTCGACTGCGGCGACTCCGGTGCCACCTTCAAGGCGCTCGCCGTCATGGAGGCCAGCATCCTTCCCGACGCCATCCAGTGCCCGGCCGGCACCGACCTCATCATCCAGGTCAAGATCACCTTCGGCTCCAGCGGCAGCAAGAGCGGCGGCCTCCCCAGCAAGACGGTCTGCGGACGCAACCTCTCGGCCAGTCACCCGGGCGACGCGGGCGCCGGCGGCGGTCAGCTCGTGAAGGGCGACTGCATCACCGACACCGCCCAGGAGATCGCCTGCGCATCCGCCGCCGGCAGCGGCTACAAGGTGCTCGACCTCGTGAAGGACGCGAAGTCCTGCCCGTCCGGCACGACCGAGCCGATGCGGCTCACCCTCGCCATCGGACGTCCGTACGACGTGATCTGCGCGGCGAAGGTCTGACGCGGGCGGCGCGGCGGACGCCGGGAACGCCGTGGTGGTCGGGATCGGCTGAACCGGCTCCCGCTCGGCCGCGGTGCATCGCCGCTCCCCGGTCCGCCGTCGCCAGCGCCGTGTTCACGACGGCCACCGCGGCGAAGGCGACCGCCCATGCGGGGCGGTCCAGCGCGTACAGCGCGAGGGTGGCCGCGCCGAAGACCAGGGCCTTGACCGCGAGGACGGCCGGCAGGGGGACCGGGAAGCGGGCGCGGGGGGCGGCGAAGAGGCCCCAGAGGGTCGCGGCCGACGCCGGGGCCGCCACGGCGAGGAGGACGCGCAGGACGGTGGCGTCGGGGAACGCCCAGCCCCACCACGCGAGGGCGGCGAGGGCCGCGAGTTCCAGGAGGAAGGCGAGGCCCTCGTTGAGGACGTGGAGGGGAGTGGGAAGCCGCATGGCGCCATTCTGAGCCATGATCGGCCGCCCATCGAGGGGCATTCCGGGTCCGGCGTCGGAATGCCCCAACAGCCCCCGTACGTCCCTGACATGGCGTCCCGTCAGATCAACAATGGGTAACGGAAAGGGATATGGCGGGCAGAATCCTTCCCTCCGCTCCCGCCGCCCTGCGATCTTGCGTCCACCCCACACAACACAGGGCCCGTCCGGCGCCACCCGCGCCGCCACCGGGCCATCGGAGGACGCAGTGTTTTCCCACATATCGAGCCGGCTGAGAATCCCGCTCGCGGTCGCCGCCGTCGTCGGTGCCACCGTCGCCATCGCCACCCCGGCACAGGCCGACGTCCAGCCCCTGGGCGCCCAGGACAGGACCGCGGCCACCACCTCCAAGGAATCGGCGAAGACCGAGACCTTCCGGGCGGCGGCCCCTCGGACGGCCGCGGCCCAGACCGCATGGGCCGCCGGCACCCGCGCGTACCTCGTCATCACGACGCCCGGTGACACCACCGCCGTACGCTCGGCCGTCACCGCCAACGGCGGCACCGTCTTCGCCGCCTACGACGCCATCGGCGTCATCGTCGCCCACTCGACCTCCGCCTCCTTCGCCGCCACCCTGCGCGGCGTCGCCGGCGTCCAGCAGGTCGGCGCGACCCGTACCTCCGACGTGCCCGCCGACGCGTACAGCCCGGCGCTGCCCGCCAACCCCGCCCAGTCCACGACCACGCTCACCGAGTCGAACCGCTGGGACATGACGCAGATCAAGGCCGACCAGGCCTGGGCCGTCACCACCGGCTCCGCCGCCGTCAAGGTCGGCGTCCTCGACACCGGCGTCGACGACCAGCACCAGGACATCGCGCCCAACTTCGACGCCGCCGACTCCGTCTCCTGCGCCTACGGCAAGGCCGACACCCGCGCCGGCGCCTGGCGCGATGTCGACACCCACGGCACCCACGTCGCCGGCACCATCGCGGCGGCCAAGAACGGCAAGGGCGTCATCGGCGTCGCACCCGGCGTGAAGATCGCCTCCGTCCGCATCGCCGAGCCGACGAGCACCCTCTTCTTCGCCGAGAACACCGTCTGCGGCTTCATGTGGGCAGGCGACCACGGCTTCAAGGTCACCAACAACAGCTATTACACCGACCCGTGGCAGTTCAACTGCCCCGACAACATCGACCAGGCCGCCATCATCGAGGGCGTCCGCCGCGCCCAGGCCTACGCCGAGTCCAAGGGCTCCCTCCAGGTCGCCGCGGCCGGCAACTCGAACTACGACCTGGCCAACAAGACGACCGACAGCGACAGCCCCAACGACTCCACCCCGGTCACCCGCACGATCACCAACGCCTGCATCGACATCCCGACCGAACTCCCGGGCGTCGTGACCGTCTCCGCGCAGGCCAGCGGCGGCGCCAAGGCCTCGTACTCCAACTTCGGCGACGGCGTCATCGACATCGCCGCGCCCGGCGGTGACGGATCCACCGGCGTGTACTCGACGCTGCCCGGCGGCAAGTACGGCACCAAGAGCGGTACGTCGATGGCGTCCCCGCACGTGACGGGCGTCGCCGCGCTCATCGCGAGCACCAACCCGACGTACACCCCGGCGGACATCCGCAACGCGCTCGCCACCCAGGCCACCGACAAGGCCTGCCCGTCCGACAGCCGTTGCACCGGCACCACGACCAAGAACGGCTTCTTCGGCGAGGGCCAGGCCGACGCGCTGAAGGCCGTCTCGGGAACGACCCCGCCGCCCACCGGCCCGTACTTCGAGAACCTCACCGACGTCACCATCGCCGACAACAACACCGTCGAGAGCCCGATCACCGTCTCCGGCGTCACCGGCAACGCCCCGGCGACCCTCAAGGTCGGCGTCGACATCAAGCACACCTACCGCGGCGACCTCGTGCTCTCCCTCGTCGCCCCGGACGGCACCGTGTACCTGCTTGAGGACTTCCCCAACAGCGACAGCACGGACAATGTGGCCAAGACCTACACGGTCGACGCCTCCGCCGAGACGGCCAACGGCACCTGGAAGCTGCGCGTCCAGGACATCGCGTCCCAGGACACGGGCCGCATCGATGCCTGGAACCTCACCTTCTAGTTCCTTCCGGCCGCCTGCAGTGAGGGATCCCCGCCGCCGCGCGGCAGGGATCCCGGCCGCTGCCGGTAAGGTCCCTCCTCACATGCGTGATCACAAGGGGTGGGGATGACGAAGGGCGTGTCGGGCAGACCGGCGGACACCGGCATCGATACGGACACGGACACGGACACCGGTGCGGGCGCGGCTGCCGCCGATCCGGTGGCGGAGCGGGACTGCCCCGAGTGCGGCGAACGGATTCCCGTCGACCCGCGCTTCGTGGCGTGGTGCTCCGCCTGCGGCTGGAACGTGAACCCGGAGGACGCGGCGGCCGACGAACCCGAGCCCGACCGCATCGAACGCGCCCGCCGCGCCCTCGCGCACCGCTACGGCGAGCAGCTCTTCGCCGAACTCACCCGACTCGCCGACCGTTCCGAAGGTACGGACCGCGCGGACGGGCCCGGCCCGGCCTCCCCGCCCCGGCGCGGCGGAGCCGGAGCGCTGGCGACCGTCCTCGCCGCCGTCGTGCACGGGCTCACCGCGGGGCTCGCCGTCCTCGGACTGTGGCTGCTCGTCGCCCGCTGGGGCGTGGGCTTCCAGCCCGTGGTCGGCGCGTTCCTCCTCGGCCTCGCCTTCCTCCTGCGGCCCCGGTTCGGCCGTGTGGACAGGGACCGCACGGAGCTGCCGCTGCTCGAACGCGCCGACGCGCCCCGGCTCTTCGCCCTGATCGACGAGATCGCCGAGAGCGTCGGCACCCGCGGCGTCGACCTCGTGGCCCTGGACACGGAGGTGAACGCCTCCGTCAGCGCGTACGGCATCCGCCGGCGGCGTCTCCTCACCCTCGGCATGCCGCTGTGGACCACCCTCGACCCGCAGGAGCGGATCGCGCTGCTCGGCCACGAGTTCGGGCACTACGCCCACGGCGACGTCCGGCACGGGTTCTTCGTCGGCAGCGCCCTGGAGTCGCTCGCCGGCTGGCGGTACGTGCTCGCGCGGAGTGAGGACGGCGACTCCCTGTCGGACACGTTCATCAATGTGCTCACCGCACTGCCGCGCTGGGCCGTGCACGGCCTGACCGTGCTCCTCGACGGGGCGACCCTGCGCGCCACCCAGCGCGCCGAGTACCTCGCCGACAGCGCCGCCGCCCGCCTCGCGGGCCGCGACGCCGCCGTCGGGCTGATGCGACGCCTGCTCGTCTCCCGGAGCACCGACACGGCCATGCGCCGCGAGGTCATCGCCGCCCGCAGCCGCACCGGCGCCCGCGCCCGCCGCGACGAGCAGGCCGAGGGGCTCTGGGAACGGGTCGTCGCCGAGGGCCGGTCCGTGCCGGAGCACGAGTACGAGCGCCTGCGCCGCGTCGCCGAACTGCGCGGCCACTGCGTCGACGCCACCCACCCGCCCACGCACCTGCGCATCCGCGCCCTCGCCGGCGGCGAGCTGCGGGCCCCGGGCCTCGCCCTCGCGCCGGACCGGGCCGCCGCCCTCGACGCCGAGCTCGCGGGACCGGGCCGAAAGGTCGCGTCCCTGCTCCTGCGCGACACGGACGTGTGAACCGACGGCGGACGGCCGCCTCGTGCCGCCCGTCCTCCGTCACGCCTCCGCCGCCTCCGCCTCCGACGCCGCCCGCACCGCGATCGCCCGCACCGGACACGCGCGGGCGGCCTCGCGGACGAGCGGGCCGGAAATACGTTTCCCCGCGCCTGCCCCCGCTCTAGGCTCCTGCCCATGTCACAGCCTTCGCACCAGCCCCACGCCCGGCCTCACCTCCAGCCCCGGCCGACGTCCGAGTCCGTACGCCTGCACGTGCACATCACCACGCTCCCGGGCCGCGGCCGGGACCAGATCGCGGCCTACGAGCGCCTCGCCCCGCTCGTACGGGCGGAGGAAGGCTGCCTGCAGTACGACCTCCACCAGGTGGCCGGGGACGCCGACCGCTTCGTGCTGGTCGAGCACTGGGCCTCGCGGGAGGCGCTCGCGGCGCACGACGTCGCCCCGCACATGACCGAGGCTGCCGCGGGCAACTCGGCCTTCCGGGCCGGCCCCGCCCAGGTCATCGAGATCGCCGCCGACCCGGTGGCCTGATCAGGTGCCGGAACCCCACGCAGCCGTCACGGTCCTCTTCCCCGCCGACCCGCTGCGCCCCCACCGCCCCGACCCCCACTACGCGACGGAGGCGCGGTGCGTCGCGGGCCTCGGCGGGGCGTTCGCGGTCGTCGACCACGACGCCCTGACGGCCGGAGACCTCCGGGAGGCGGTACGGCGGGTGCCGGCCGCCCGCGGTCCGCTCTGGTACCGCGGCTGGATGCTGACCCCGACGGCGTACGCGGCGCTGGAGACCGCCCTCGCCGCCCTCGGGCGCAGCCTGCTCACCCCGTCCGCCGCCTACGCCCGCGCCCATGAACTCCCGGGCTGGTACGCGTACTTCGCCGGGCACACGCCGCCCAGCGCATGGCTCCCCGGTACGGGCATGCCGGGCGACGCCCGACTCGCCGCGGCGGCCGCGCGGCTCGGCGGGGCCGGCCCCGCCGTCGTCAAGGACTACGTGAAGTCGCGCAAGCACGAGTGGGCCGAGGCCTGTCATGTGCCGGACCTCGCCGACCAGGCCGGACTGCGCCGGGTGGTCCGGCGCTTCGTCGAGCTGCAGGGCGAATTCCTGGCAGGCGGCGTGGTGTTGCGGCGCTTCGAGGAGTTCGTACGGGGCGCGGACGGGCGCGCCGAGGAGGCGCGGGTCTGGTGGCTGGACGGCGAGCCGGTCCTCGTCGGCCCGCACCCCGACACCCCCGACGTCCGACCGGACCCGGACCTCACCGCCGTGCGCCCCCTGGTCCGCGCCCTCGGCTGCCGTTTCGTCACCACCGACCTGGCGCGGGCGACCGGGGACAGGGACGGGGACGGCGTCGGCGCCGGTGACCGTGGCGGCGTGTGGCGGGTGGTGGAGGTCGGCGACGGGCAGGTCAGCGACCTGCCGAGCGGAGCCGACGGGTACGCGTCCGGGCTGTACGCGGCGCTGCTGGCGGCACGGACCCCGGGGGAGGGGCTGCCGGAGTGACCGGGGTTCAGGTCGGCCGGCGCTCCGCCGTGCCGAGGATGTGCGTGGCGGCGGGGGAGGGGAACCGGGACTCCGGGAACGGGAAGGTGTCGAGCGAGGTGATCACGAACCCCGCCGCCTCGATGGCCGCGCGGCTGTCGCGCCCGGTGTGGCAGCCGCCCACGAGGAGCGGCCAGACCGTGGCGTCGAGCACGCGCTGCACGCGGCGCATCCCCGGGGTCTCGGCGCGCACGTGCTCGAAGAAGCGCAGCTGCCCGCCGGGCTTCAGTACGCGGTGGAGTTCGGCGAGCGCGGCGTGCGGGTTCGTCACCGAGCACAGCGTCAGACAGACCACGGCCGCGTCGTATGAGGCGTCCGCCACCCCGGTCAGGTCCTCCGCGATCCCGGCGGTCACCTCGACCGGCACCGGGGCCGTGCGGGCGGCCTCCTCGGCCAGGGCGCGCAGCCGCGGCTCCGGCTCGACGGCGAGGACCCGGTGCACCCCGGACGGGTAGTGGGCGAAGTTCAGTCCGTTGCCGGCGCCGATCTCGACGACCTCGCCGGTGAGCCCGGCGAGGAGCCGGCGACGGTGCTCGACGACCCCGGCCTTGTCGAGTGCGGGGCCGGCGACCCCGGCGTAGAAACGGGCGAACAACGGGTGGGGACGGTCGGGCGCTCGGCTCGGTCCTGACATGGTCACCCTCCTCTGCCGTCACCCCACGATAGTCCCGGAAGGCGCGTCGCTACCGGTCCGTGTGCCAGGGCGCGTCGGGCCGTGTCGTCCGCGCTCCCGCCGAGAGGCGCAGCGCGTAGACGGGCCGCTCCTGGTGGGGGAGCGGGCCGAGGTAGTCGTGCCCGGTCATGTGACACCAGGCGGGCAGGTCGAGCGGGGCGGCGGGATCGGTCGCGACCACGTGCACGACGGTGCCGGGCGCGGCACCGTCGATCGCCGTGCGGAGACGGAGCAGCAGGGCGACGCAGAGCAGCCCGGTGCCGTCGACGGTGATGCCGGGGGCGCCCTCCGCCGTTCCCTTCGTCTGCGTGTCCCCCTCGCCCGTCACACCGCTTCCCCCGCCTCGACGGGCAGGTCGGCCAGGCGCCATTCGAGCATGCCGTCGTTGAGCCGGATGGCCCGCCGGCCGCGGTCGGTGAGGAGCCGGACGGCGTCGTAGGCGAGGACGCAGTACTCGCCGCGGCAGTACACGACGATCTCCACGTCCTCGGGCAGTTCGTCGATGCGCCCGGTGAGCTCGTCGACGGGGAGGGAGAGCGCGCCCGGGATGTGCCCGGCGCGGTACTCCTCGGCCGGGCGCACGTCGAGCACCACCACGTCGCCGGCCGCGACCCGCGCCCGCAGCTCCTCCCTGTCCAGTTCCTCCGCCCCGCCCTCACCCAGATAGGCGTCGCGCGCCGGGGGCACCGTGGCCTGGTGGGTCTCGGCGACCTTGCGCAGCAGGGCGAACAGCTGGGCGACGTCGTCCCCCGCGAGCCGGTAGTGGATGCGCACGCCCTCGCGGCGGGTCGTGACGAAGCCCGCCTGCTTGAGGGTCTGCAGATGCGCCGAGGCGGTCGTCAGGTTCAGCCCGGACGCCTTCGCGAGCGCGTCCACGGTGCGTTCGCCCTGGGCGAGGAGATCGAGCAGCTCCAGACGCTTTCCGCTGGCCAGCGCCTTGCCGCTGGCCGCGAACGCGTCGTAGAGCCGCGCCTTCGAGCCGGTGGGGGTGGTCTCCGTCATGACATCCTCCATGAATCCATGGAATATTGTAGATGAGGGCGGAGGCGCCCGGCCATCTCAACCTCAGCCTCAACCTCGCCCTGCCATCGCCGCTCCCCGGAGGACCGTCATGGGCTTCGCCGACGACCACCTGATCCCGCTGGTCGACACCGGTCTGGGCAACAGCGCCTACCTCGTCGACCTCGGCGACGGCCGCGCCCTCGCCGTCGACGCCGGCCGTGACCTGCGCGCCCTGTACGGCACCGCCCGGCGGCGCGGGCTCACCGTCACGTACGCGGCGGACACCCACCTGCACGCCGACTTCCTCTCCGGCGCCGTCCAGCTCGGCCACGACAGCGGCGCCACCGTGCTCGCCTCCGCCGCCGGCCACCGCGCGTTCCCCCACCAGGGCCTCGCCGACGGCGACGAGGTCGACCTCGGCGGACTGACCCTGCGCGCGCTCGCGACCCCCGGGCACACCGACGAGCACCTGTCCTTCCTCCTCCTCGACGGCACCCGCACCCTCGGCGTCTTCACCGGCGGATCACTCCTCGTGAACTCCGCCGCCCGCACCGACCTCCTCGGCCCCGACCGCACCGACGCGCTCGCCCGCGCCCAGTACCGGTCCCTCCAGCGTCTCGCGGCCCTTCCCGACTCCACCGCGGTCTGGCCCACCCACGGCGCCGGATCCTTCTGCTCCGCCCCGCCCGGCGCCGAACGCACCACCACCATCGGCGCCCAGAAGCACGCGAACCCGCTGCTCGCCGCGCCCGACGAGGACGCCTTCGTACGCCTGCTCACCGCGAGCCTCGGCAGCTACCCCGCGTACTTCGACCGCCTCGCCGCACACAACCGGCGCGGCCCCGCCGTTCTCACCGCCGACCCCGTGCTCCCCGCCCTCGGCGCCCGCCGGGTCCGCGAACTCCTCGCCGCCGGCGGCGGGATCGTCGACGTGCGGCCCGCCGCCGCGTACGCCGCCGGGCACATCCCCGGCGCGCTGTCCGTACCGCTGCGCGACCAGTTCGCCACCTGGCTCGGCTGGCTGCTGCCCGACGACGTCCCGCTCGCCTTCGTCCTCGACGCCGGCCAGGACCCCGACGAGATCGTCCGGCAGGCGTACAAGATCGGTTACGAGCGCCTGGCCGGCCGGCTCCGGGGCGGCATGGCCGCCTGGCTGGCCGACGGCAACGTGCAGACCCGCACCCCCTTCGTCACCGCCGACCGGGCCGGCGACCGCCCCTACCTCGATGTGCGTCAGACGGCGGAGTTCACCGCCGGGCACGTCCCCGCCGCCGGACACCTCGAACTCGGCGAACTCGCCGCCCGCGCCGCCGACGTCCCCGCCGACGCCCTGGTCGCCTGCGGCCACGGCGAGCGCGCCATGACCGCCGCCAGCCTCCTGGAGCGCGCCGGCCGCACCGACGTCGCCGTCCTCGACGGCGGACACCACCAGTACGCCGCCGCCCACGGGCAGCGCCTCGTCCAAGGCCCGGAGGCACCCCGCCCGTGAACCCCGTGACACCCCCGACCCCCGAGGTGCCCGCCCCGATGCCCGCAGCCCGGCCCTCCACCAACCCTCAGGCGTCGAAGGACCCCGTGCGCCTCGGCCTCCGTGAGAACTGGCCGCAGTTCACCCTGCTCGTCATCGTCAACATCGCCGTCGGCGGACTCGTCGGCCTGGAGCGCACCACCGTGCCGCTCATCGGCAGCCAGGTCTTCGGCCTGACCAGCGACCTGGCCGTCTTCTCCTTCATCATCGCCTTCGGCGTCACCAAGGCCCTCACCAACCTCGCCGCCGGCGCGCTCACCGCCCGCTTCCGCCGCCGGCAACTCCTGCTCGCCGGCTGGGTGATCGGCGTGCCCGTGCCGTTCGCGCTCGCGTGGGCGCCGTCCTGGGGCTGGATCGTCGCCGCGAACGTGCTGCTCGGCCTGAGCCAGGGACTCACCTGGTCGATGACCGTCAACATGAAGATCGACCTGGTCGGACCGGCCCGCCGGGGCCTGGCCACCGGCCTCAACGAGGCCGCCGGATACACCGCCGTCGGCGTCACCGCCCTACTCACCGGCTATCTCGCCACCAGCTACGGACTGCGTCCCGTCCCCGAGCTCATCGGCGTCGTCTTCGTGGCCGCCGGCCTCGGACTCTCCCTCGTCGTCCGGGACACCGCGGCGCATGTCGCGCTCGAACTCTCCCGGCACGCCGCGCCGCTCCCCGCCCGGGAGCAGACCGGACTCGCCGCCGTCTTCGCCCGCACCTCCTGGCGCGACCGCTCCCTGCGCGGAGCCAGCCAGGCCGGCCTGGTCAACAACCTCAATGACGGCCTGACCTGGGGCGTCTTCCCGCTCCTCTTCACCGACCACGGACTCGGTATCGCCGCCGTCGGCCTCATCAAGGGCCTCTACCCGATCCTCTGGGGCCTCGGCCAGATACCCACCGGCCATCTCGCCGACCGCGTCGGCCGCAAGCCCCTCATCGTCACCGGCATGCTCGTCCAGGCCGGCGGCTTCGTCCTCGCGCTCGCCCTCCTCGACCGGCCGCTGCTCGCCGGCCTCCTGTCCGCCGTCGCCCTCGGCATCGGCACCGCCCTCGTCTACCCGGCCCTCATCGCCTCGGTCTCCGACCACGCCCACCCCGCCTGGCGGGCCAACGCACTGGGCACCTACCGCTTCTGGCGTGACATCGGCTACGCCGTCGGCGCCCTGCTCGCCGGACTCCTCGCCGACACCCTCGGCCTGAACGCCACGGTCATCGCCGCCGCCGTCCTCACCGCCGGCTCGGGCCTGCTCGCCGCCCGCTGGATCACCGAGCGGCGCACGGAGCCGCCGCTCACCGCGTAGGTTCACGGCATGAACTCCTCCGCCTCCTCGGGCTCTCCCGACTCCTCCGACTCCTCCGACTGGCGCGCGGACCGCATCGGAGCGGCACTGCGCGGCGAGAACCCGACGGTCGTACGGCGGCTCGACGCGGGCTTCGCCGTGATCGGCGACGTCCAGTTCCTGCCGGGCTACTCGGTCCTGCTCGTGGACGACCCGGAGGTGCAGCGCCTCTCCGACCTGCCGCGGCCGAAGCGGCTGGCCTTCCTGTCCGACCTGGACCGGCTGGCCGAGGCCGTCGAGCGCGCCTGCCGCCGCCTCGACCCCGCCTTCCGACGGGTCAACCTGGAGATCCTCGGCAACCGCGACCCCTTCCTGCACGCCCATGTCTGGCCGCGCTACGCGTGGGAGCCCGCCGAGCTCGTCCACGTACCCGTGTGGCTCTATCCGCGCGACCACTGGACCGGCGAACGGCATCGGCTCGGCCCCGCGCACGACCGGCTGAGGGAGGAGACAGGGCGCGAGCTCGACCGGTCCGCGGCGCCCGGGTGACGGGGGAGGACTGTCCGACATCCGGGACAAGTCCCCTGCCTGGCAAGGGTGTTGACGGTTGGTCTGGACCAATCTACGGTCGTGGGGACCGTACGTCATGCTCATGCCCTTCCCCCACATCCTCAGGGAGCACGCATGTCAGGCCACCGGATCGCCCATGCCCTCGGAGCGGGCCTCGCCACCCTGCTCGCCGCCATCACCGCGCTCGCGGCCCCGGCCGCGGCCGAGAGCGCCGCACCCATCAGGACCACCATCACCGCCACCGCCGCCGAGACCTGCGCGCTCAAGCCGAAGCCCGCCGGAAAGGTGCTCCAGGGCTACTGGGAGAACTGGGACGGCGCCGCCAACGGCGTCCACCCGCCCTTCGGCTGGGCGCCCATCGACGACCCCCGCTTCGCCGCCCACGGTTACAACGTCATCAACGCCGCCTTCCCGGTGATCCGTTCGGACGGCACCGTCCTGTGGGAGGACGGCATGGACAGCACCGTCCGTGTCCCCACGCCCGCCGAGATGTGCCGCGCGAAGGCCGCCGGAGCGACCGTCCTCATGTCGATCGGCGGCGCCGCCGCGGGCATCGACCTCAGCTCGCGCGCCGTCGCCGACCGCTTCATCGCGACCATCGTGCCGATCCTGAAGGCGAACAACTTCGACGGCATCGACATCGACATCGAGACCGGTCTCGTCGGCAGCGGCAGCATCGGAACCCTCTCCGCCTCCCAGGCCAACCTGATCCACATCATCGACGGCGTCCTCTCCCAGATGCCCGCCGGCTTCGGTCTGACCATGGCCCCGGAGACGGCGTACGTGACCGGCGGCAGCATCGTCTACGGCTCGATCTGGGGCGCGTACCTCCCGATCGTGAAGAAGTACGCCGACAACGGGCGCCTGTGGTGGCTCAACATGCAGTACTACAACGGCAGCATGTACGGCTGCTCCGGCGACTCCTACTCCGCCGGCACCGTCGCCGGCTTCGTCGCCCAGACCGACTGCCTCGACCGCGGCCTGGTGATCCAGGGCACCACGATCCGTGTGCCGTACGACAAGCAGGTCCCCGGCCTCCCGGCCCAGCCCGGCGCGGGCGGCGGTTACCTGTCCCCGAGCCTGGTCGCCCAGGCCTGGAACCACTACACCGGCAGGCTGAAGGGCCTGATGACCTGGTCCGCCAACTGGGACGGTTCGAAGAACTGGACCTTCGGCGACAACGTCAAGTCCCTGCAGTCCCGCTGACCCCGGCGCACACCGCAGTCGCCGCAGCCGCGGCGCCGCCGGGTAGCCTCCGTGGTCATGACACGTGCCTGGACGCTGCCGATCCTGTTCCTGCTCTGCGGACTGCTCGTCGCCACCCCCTTGATGCTCCGGGGGAGCCTGGTCAAGGGCGTCGTCCTCCTCGTGGTCTTCCTGGCCTTCGCCTGGACGCACTCGCCGCTGCTGTTCCCGCGGGCGCTGAGCCACGAGGAGGCGCGGCGGCGCAGCGCGGAGGACGGGCGGCCGATCGTGTACTGGCGGCCGGGATGCAAGTACTGCATCCGGCTGCGGGCGCGCCTCGGCCGCGCCGCCGGGCGGCTGCACTGGGTGGACATCTGGCGCGACCCCGAGGCCGCGGCGGCGGTGAGGGCCGTCAACGACGGGAACGAGACCGTGCCCACCGTCTTCGTCGACGGCCGCCCTCAGGTGAACCCCGACCCCGCCCGGCTGCGCGAGCAGCTCACGCGCCGCGCATGACCGGGCGGGGCGACACCCTCACAGGCCGCTGGTGTTCGACTTCGCCGCGATCTCGTACGCCAGGGTGAGCGTCCGCCGGCCGCCCGGCGGCAGCGCGACCTCCCAGCGGACGATGCCGTCCGCGTCGACCTCGTCCGGCACCGGCACGCACGCCTCCTTGCGGAGACGCACCTGCACCGCCGACACCTCGGACACGGGTATCCGTTCCCGGACCGTCACCACCCGCTCGCCCTCGTCCCCGGGCCCGGAGAGCCGGGAGAGATGCACGCGCACCGTGCGGGAGACGACGGTCCGCTGAGCGAGCGCCGTGGTGTCCCGGGTCTCCTCGACGCGGCGTACGACCCGGTAGGCGTCCTGGCTGCCGAAGGCCAGTTCGGCCGGGGCGCCGGGCGCCGTGAAGTCCAGCGTGCCCCGGCCGCCGAAGCCGCTCGCGCGGACCAGGTCGACCGGCCCGGAGAGCAGAGCGTGCCCCGACTGGTTGTCGAACCGCACGAGCTGGGTGACGAGCGGTGACAGCTCCGCCGAGCACGCGTACTCCGTCGCCGCCTCCGTCGTGAAGGAACTCAGCGGTACGCGATGGGCGCGCCCGTCGGACCGGACCCGCACCGGCGCCGGCGCGGACAGCACCCGGGTCTCGCCGCCGTCGTCGACGCCCGGCAGTCCGACCACGGGCAGTGGGCCGAGGGCGGAGATCGCCTCCTCGCGTATCTCCAGGTCGATCGTGCGGCGTTCGGCCGCCGAGCGCTCGACGAGCGTCAGCCGGTCCTCGACGAGCCGGGGCGGCTCGGCCGACAGCGCGGTCCTGGCCGTGGACAGGGTCAGCCGGACGTCGGTCCAGTCCTCGCCGGTCCGCTGCCACACCACCGCGTCGGTCTCCAGGGTCAGGGAGCCCTGGTCGAGCACCGCCTTGTAGGCCGGCCGCCACAGCGCGCACGGCGTGAGGTGGGTGACCCGCAGCTGGGCCGGACCCGCCGCCGCGGCCCGTACCGTCAGCTCGATGTGGCCGACCAGCTCGGCCGGTTCCTCCTCGGCCCGGTACATCGCCTCGGCGGCCGCGCCCAGCTCCTCGCCGATCCGGGCCAGGCCGGACTCGACGGCGCGCAGCCGCTCGGCGTACGTGTCGCGTTCGGCGTCCACCCGGTCGAGCTCACCGGTCCAGCGGGCGGTGTCGGTCTGCCCGGACCCGGCGCCCTCGGCGATCTCGCGCAGCAGGTCGGCGGAGAGCCGGCCGAGCAGGTCGAGGCGGGCCGTGAGCCGGTCCTTCTGCTGTTCGAGGGCGGTCTGTTCGGTTTCGAGGGCGTGGACGCGGTGGCGCAGCGCGGAGTCGTCCTCGGACGGGCGCGGTGCGCGCGGGGTCCAGTCCCGGACGATGCGCACGTCCAGGACGTCGACCGCCCCCTGCGGCCCGTGGGGCTGTTCGGACTGCCCGGGCTGCTCGGGCGTCAGCTCGGCGTGCAGCGTGCGGTCGACGGCCAGCGCGCTGACCGGGCCGAGCCGCAACCGCTGCACCCCCGCTTCGAGTGGGAGCCGGGCGGTGCGCTCGACATGGGCGCGGTCCTCCAGGCAGGTGACGGAGGTGACGGGCAGGGCGATCGGAGGCGCGTCCGCGGAGGGGTCCGCGGACGTCCGGGCCGTGGTGTTCGGGGCCGTGGTCATGTCGGTCAGCTCCTCCGGTCGCCGCCGGCGAGGGTCTTGCCGGCCGGGATGCGGATCTCGTAGCCGCCGTCGAGGGCGGTGGTGGCGCCCGCGGGCAGGTCGACCCGCCACACGCGGGTGCCGGGGGCGAGGGTCTCCGGCTCGGGCCCGGCACCGGACGCGTCGCCGTCGCGGCCCGCGGGCTCGGTCCAGTCGGCCCGCTCCTGGATCTTCACGTCCGCCTCGGAGGTGACCGGAACCCGCTCCTGCACCTCGACGGTGACGGGCCGGGCCAGCGTGTTGGCCAGCTCGACGCGCACCCGGTGGTCGAGCACGATCGTGCCGCCGCGCAGGCCCGCGGTCGACTCGTGCAGCTGGGTCCGCCGGCTCACCCGGATGCCCTCGGCCGGGCCGAGGCCCACGCGCCGCTCGCCACCGGGCGCGAGGGTGGGCAGCGCGGCCGTCACCATCTGGCCGCCGCCGCCCGTGACCTCCATGCCGCCGGCGAGCAGCGCCTGCCCGCTGGTGTTGGACAGGACCAGCGTCGCGTACACGGTCTGCTCGACGGACGGGACGCACAGGTACTCCGTGCGCAGACCGACCGTGATCTCACCGACGGTGACGGTGTGCCAGGTGCCGTCGGACGGGATGTCCACACGGGCCGCCGCGTCGTAGCGGTGATCGAAGGAACCGGCCGAGCGGCGCGGCCGCACGGCGTGCCCGGGCAGCGGCAGCAGGGCGACCTTCTCGGCCCGCTGCCGGTACTCGGCGGCGACGGGATCGGACGCGGCCGCCGCCGGGAACAGGCGTCCCCGGCGCGCCGCCGGCTCGCCGGGACCGCTCAGCACCAGTGCCGCGTAGTCGAGTTCGGCACCGCTGGGCCGGGGCGGCCCGGGCTCCGGCTCGACCACCGGCTGGACCGAGGGCGGGGCCGGGGCTGGCGACGGGGGAGCACCGCGCCCACGCGTGGGTGCGGCCGCCCTGGCCATCGGCGGAGGAGGAGCCCCGTACGCGCCTCCGGGCGCCTGCGGCCCGCCCGGCGCCGGCGGCGGTGGCATCACGGCCGGCGCCGGTGGCGGTGGCGGTACGGGAGGGGTGAGGCCGCCGGCCACCGGCATGGACTCCCACCCTCCGGCGGCGGCTCCGACCGCGAGGGGCCGGCCGGACGGGCGGCGAGGAGCGGGGGCCGGGCCCGTCGCGTCGTACCCGGAGAACAGATCGCCGAGCCCGGCCGGCGGCTCGCGCCAGCCCGCGGGCGCCGGCACGGGCCGGCTGCGTCCGATACGGATCGAGGAGAGCCGGGGCAGATCGGTGCGGCGGCGCAGATCGGCGGTCGCGAACGCGACCCGCACCCCCGTCCAGTCCTCGCCGGTGCGCTGCGCGACCGAGGCCCGCAGCACCAGACGTCCGCTGCCGTCGCCCTGGCGGGCGTCGAGCCGGTACGACGGCGCCCACACGGCGCCGGGCACCCCGTACTCCACCTCCAGTCCGACCTCCTGGCCGACCGGGCCGTCGAGCGTGAGGAGCGCGCTCACGGTGGTCTCCACATGCACGCCCGGGGTGTCGCTGGACGCGCGGGCCATCCGGCCGTCGAGGAGCTCCGCCTCGTGGTCGAGGTCCCGGAGCTCCTCGTCCAGCTCGGCGAGCCGGGCGTGCAGCCGGGTCAGCCGCTCGTCCACGAACTCCGTCAGCTCCAGCCACGCCTCGACCGGCGCAGGGCGGTACGGCTCGTCCCGCTTGCGCTGCGGCACGACCGGACGCAGCGCCGTGACCTCCTTGACCAGCGTCAACTGGCGCTCCCTGCGCGCCCACGCGGCATCCCGCGCCTCCCGCAGCCGCTCGGCCTCCCGGCGCAACGCGTCCCCGCCGCCGTCCGCGACCGGCACGGCCGCCACCTCGACGCGCGCCTCCGTGACCCGTACACCGGAACCGTCCACCACGCGCGCCCGCAGGGACGCCGGATCCGCCACCCGCGGCAGCCCCGTCACCCGGACCCGCCCGCCGGCCGGAACCGCCCCGCGCGCCACCCGCGTGCACAGCGCACCCTGCGCGTACACCACCACACCGTCGAGCACCGACACCCAGGCGTGCTCCGTCCCCACCGCCATACCCTGCCCCCGAACGCCGTTCCAACCCTCGCGCCCGAAGCGTACGCGCCCCTGCTGACAGCCGGGCCCGAGAGCCGGGCCCGGCCGTTCACCCCCTCAGAACGCGAGCCCCACATGCGCCAGCGCCTGCCGCAGCAGCGCCCCGTGTCCGCCCGGCATCTCGCCCTGCACGGCGGCCGACGCCGCCTCCTGCGGGCTGAACCAGACCAGGTCGAGCGCGTCCTGGCGGGGGCGGCAGTCGCCCGTCACCGGGACCACGTAGGCGAGGGAGACCGCGTGCTGACGCGGGTCGTGGAAGGGGGTGATGCCGGCCGTCGGGAAGTACTCGGCGACCGTGAAGGGCTGGAGGGAGGAGGGGATCCGGGGCAGCGCCACCGGACCCAGGTCCTTCTCCAGATGCCGCAGCAGCGCGTCGCGGATCCGCTCGTGGTGCATGACACGGCCGGACACGAGCGTGCGGCTGATCGTGCCATCCGCGCCGATCCTCAGGAGCAGCCCGATACTGGTGACTTCGCCGCTGTCGTCCACGCGCACGGGCACGGCCTCGACGTACAGGATCGGCATCCGGCCCCTGGCGGTGTTCAGCTCGTCCGCCGACAGCCAGCCAGGCGTGGTTTCGGTCATGTCAGACATCGCTTGATCATACTTTCCCGGCCGTTCCACGTCTCGGGAAACACGCCTGCCGGGTGCCTGCTCATCCGTACGACATAGGATCGATCACCGGTCCGAGCGGCCGGCGACGAGCCGGCGCCCGCCAGGGGCGCGGCACGAGACGGGGGAGTACGGGGATGGGACGGCGCTGGGTCAAGGTGCTGCTGATCGTGTTCGGCATACTCGCGGGGCTGTTCGTCGCGGTGGACCGGATCGCCGTGCACTACGCGGAGAAGGAGGCCGTCGCCCTCGCGCAGGAGAAGTACGGCTACGCCGACTCGACGAACAGCTTCACGGAGCTGTCGATCCACGGCTTCCCGTTCCTCACGCAGGCCGCCTCCCTCCAGTTCGACCACGTCACCCTGACCGCCGGGAACTTCTCGGTCAACACCACCGCGAACGCCCAGGGCGACCATCTCACCGTCCGCCGGCTCGACCTGGAGATGCACGGCCTGGCCGCCGGCTCGGTCTCCTCCCGCCGCGTGGACGCGAACCTGGTCACCGGCCGCGCGACGATCGGTTACGAGGACCTGTCCGGCGTCCTGTCCCGGCTGACCGACCAGGGCGGCGCGCTCACCGTCAAGCAGGACCCCACCGCCTCCTCCGGCGGGAACACCGCCACCGAGGCACCGCTGCGCGTGACCGGCACCAAGGACGGGCGGACCGTGGACACCGCGGCGAGCATCGCGGTGGCGGCCGACGAGTTCGAGTTCCGCGTCCCGCAGTTCTCCGCCCAGCCCTACACCTGGCGCCTTCCGCTCCCGCAGAACATCAACATCACCGGCGTCCGCTCCACCGCGGACGGTGTCGAGTTCGAACTCACCGGCCACCAGGTCGTCCTCGGCGGATGACCCGGACACCGGCGTCGGCCGCGCCCCGGAACAGGGGCCGGGGCCGGGGCCTCGCCGTCGCCGCGATGGTGACCGCGGCCCTCCTGGCCTTCCACCGGGCCGCCCCGAACACCCCGGGACACCTCGGCAGCCTGCTCGAAGCCTTCCTGCCCTGGCTCGGCCTGCCGGTCGTGGTGCTGCTCGGCTGGGCCCTGCTGCGCCGTTCGGCCCTCGCCCTGGCGGCTCTGCCGCTGCCCGTGGCCGTCTGGACGTACCTCTTCGGTGGGCTGTGGCTCCCCGCGGCGGAGCCGGGACCGCGCGAGCTCCTCGTCGTCCAGCACAACGTCAGCGACGAGAACACCGATCCGGCCGGCACGGCGCGGGCCCTGGCCGCCGCCAGACCCGATCTCATCGCGCTGGAGGAGCTGCTGCCCGCGGCCCTCCCGGCCTACCAGCAGGCCCTGGCTGCCGCGTACCCGCACCACGCCGTCCACGGCACCGTCGGCCTGTGGTCGAAGCACCCGCTGACCGGCGTCCGGCCGGTGGACATCAGGCCCCGGGAGATCACCGAGGGATGGAGCCGCGGACTGCGGGCCGAGGTGCGCACACCACACGGCGCCGTCGCGGCGTACGTCGCACACCTCCCCTCCGTACGCCTCGGGGCCGGCGGCTTCGCCTCCGCCCGGCGCGACGAGAGCGCCCGCCTCCTCGGCGAGGCCGTGGCCGAGGAAGGACAGCGCACCGTGATCCTGCTCGGCGACCTCAACGGCACCGTCGACGACCGCGGTCTCGCCCCGCTCACCTCCCGCCTGAACATCGCCGAACGGGGCTTCGCCCTCAGCTTCCCCGCCGCCTTCCCCACGGCCCGTATCGACCAGGTCATGGCCCGCTCCGCCACCGTCGGACGGATCCGCACCCTGCCCGCGACCGGCAGCGACCACCTGCCCGTCGCCGCGCGGGTCACGTTGCCCTGAGCAGGCCGCCGCGGGCGATGACCTCCGCGTACCAGCGCGCGCTGTCCTTCAACGTGCGGCGCTGCGAGGCGAAGTCGACATGCACGATCCCGAAGCGCTTGCTGTAGCCGTACGCCCACTCGAAGTTGTCGAGGAGCGACCACAGGAAGTAGCCGCGCACGTCGGCACCGTCCGTCAACGCCCGGTGAACGGCGGCCAGATGGGCGTGCAGATACGCCACCCGCTCGGGGTCCTTCACCTGCCCCGAAGGATCGGCGTAGTCGTCGTACGCCGCGCCGTTCTCGGTGACGAGGAGGGGCAGGCCCGGCAGTTCGTCGCGCAGCCGCACCAGGAGCTCGTACAGACCGTCCGCGTCGACCGGCCAGTCCATGGCCGTCCGCGGACCGGCGACGGGCACGAACCGCACATGCCGCTCGGCGCCGGCCCACGGCGACGGCGCCCCGGTGGCCTCGCCGGCTCCGGCCGCGACCTCGGTGGGGGAGTAGTAGTTGACGCCGAGCGAGTCGATCGGGGCGGCCGCCGTCGCGAGGTCCCCGTCGTGGACGAAGGACCAGTCGGTGATCTGGGCGGTGTCCGCGATCAGGTCCTCCGGGAGACGCCCGTGGAAGACCGGGTCGAGGAAGATCCGGTTGCCGACGGCGTCGATCCGGCGCGCCGCGTCACGGTCGTCCGGAGCATCCGAACGCGCCCGCACCGCATGGAGGTTGAGGGTGAGCGACACCTCGGCGGGCGACGCGGCCGCGGGCGGCGCGGCGCGCAGCGCCCGTACCGCGAGACCGTGCGCCAGATTGAGGTGGTGCGCGGCCCGCAGCGCACCGGCATCACCGGTCCGGCCCGGCGCGTGCACCCCGCTGCCGTAGCCCAGGAAGGCCGCGCACCAGGGCTCGTTGAGCGTGGTCCAGGTCGCGACCCGGTCGCCGAGCGCCTCGGCCGCGATCCCCGCGTACTCGGCGAAGCGGTACGCGGTCTCCCGCTCCGGCCAGCCGCCCGCGTCCTCCAACTCCTGGGGCAGGTCCCAGTGGTAGAGCGTCGCCACCGGCCGGATCCCGGCCTCGCGCAGCTCGTCGGTCAGCCGCCGGTAGAAGTCCAGGCCCTTCTGCACGGCCGGGCCACGGCCGGTCGGCTGCACGCGCGGCCAGGCGATCGAGAACCGGTAGTCCGTCACGCCGAGCCGGCGCATCAGCGCGATGTCCTCGCCCACCCGGTGGTAGTGGTCGGCGGCGATGTCCCCGGTGTCGCCGTTGCGGACCCTGCCCGGCGTACGGCTGAAGGTGTCCCAGATGGACGGCGTCCGCCCGTCCTCGCGGGCGGCCCCCTCGATCTGGTACGCGGCGGTGGCGGTGCCCCAGCGGAACCCGGGCGGGAAGCGGAGCGGCATGGTCATGAGGACACGACTCCCGGAGAAGTGAGGGATGGTGGGGTACGGGACGGGGTGGGGCGGGTGCGGGGTGCGCGGAGGCGCGGGTCCGGGGTCGTGCCGGAGCGGACCGGCCGGCCGTCAGCCCTTGACCGCGCCCTGCATGATCCCGCCCACGATCTGCCGGCCGAGCAGGCCGAAGACGAGCAGCACGGGCAGGGTGCCGAGCAGGGTGCCCGCCATGATGACGGACTGGTCGTTCACGTAACCGCCGCCGAGCTGGCGCAGTGCGACCTGGACCGTCGGCTCGGAGGAGGAGAGGGCGACGATCGGCCAGAAGAAGTCGTTCCAGGCCGTCATGAAGGTCAGCAGGCCGAGCACCGCCATGCCGGGCCGGGCGATCGGGACGACGATCGACCAGAAGATCCGCGCGGTGGACGCGCCGTCGACCCGCGCCGCCTCGATCAGCTCGTCCGGCAGGGACTGGACCAGGAACTGCCGCATGAAGAACACACCGAACGCGGAGACGAGGCCGGGCAGGATGACGGCCTGGAGCTGGTTCACCCACTGCAGCTTCGCGATCAGCATGAAGAGCGGGATGACGCCGAGCTGCGGCGGGATCATCATGGTGCCGACGGTGAGCGCGAGCAGCGCGCCCCGGCCGCGGAAGCGGAGCTTGGCGAAGGCGAACCCGGCGAGGGTGCAGCACAGCACCGTGCCGAGGGTGATCGACCCCGATACGACAAGGGAGTTGAGGAGCGCCTTGCCGATGTCGGCCTCCTCCGTCACCGCCTGGATGTTGTGCGCCAGGCGCGGTCCGGGAAGGAGCGCCGGGGGCACCTTCGCCAGGTCGGCGTTGGAGCGGCTGGCCGCGACGAGCGTCCAGTAGAACGGGAACGCCGAGACGAGCACGGCGAGGGTGAGGATCGCGTAGGCGAGCTTCCCGCCCCGCATCGTCCGCCCGGCGCGTGAGCGGCGCCGCCGGCCACGCGGGGCGATCGGGCCGGTGCCGGGCTCCCGGACGGGCGGGGGCGGTGCGGCGAGCGCGGTCATCGGCCGGCCTCCTTGGGCGAACGGCGCCGTACGACCAGGGCGTTGACCCCGACCACCAGCAGGATCAGCAGGAACATCACCCAGGCGATCGCCGCCGCCCGGCCCAGATGGAAGAAGCCCCAGCCCTGCTCGTACAGATACAGCCCGAGCGTCTGGTACTGGTGCGAGATGCCGCCCGACACCGAGCCCTCGAACAGCAGCGGCTCGCCGAACAACTGGGTCGCGCCGATCGTCGACACCACGACTGTGAACACGATCGTGGGCCGCAGCCCGGGCAGGGTGACATGGACGAACTGGCGCCACCGCGAGGCCCCGTCCATCTCGGCGGCCTCGTACAGCTCGCGCGGGATGGACTGCATGCCCGCCAGATAGATCAGCGCGTTGTAGCCGGTCCAGCGCCAGATCACGATCGTGGAGACCGCGACCTGGGAGGCGACCGTGCCGGTCTGCCAGTCGACCGGGTCGACACCGGCGAGCCCGAGCGCGTAGTTGACCAGACCGAAGTCCCGGCCGAAGAGCTGCGCGAAGACAAGCGTCGCGGCGGCGACGGAGGTCGCGTACGGAAGGAGCACGGCGGTGCGGAAGAACGTCCGCCCGCGCAGCCGGTAGTTGAGCAGATGCGCGAGCCCGAGCGCCATCACCAGCTGCGGCACCGTGGACAGCACCCCGATGGTGAACGTGTTGCGCAGGGCCGTCCAGAAGTACGCGTCGCCGAGAAGCGCCGTGTAGTTCCCGAGCCCCCGCCACTCCATCTCGCCCGGCGTCTGCAGCTCCACCCGGTAGAGCGACACGAACGCCGTGTAGAGGAGCGGGAAGAGCCCGAAGGCGGCGAACAGAGTGAAGAAGGGGGCGAGGTACGCGTACGGGGAGGCCGTCCGCCACGCGCGCCGCAGCGCGGGCGGGCGGCTCACCGCCCTCGGTCCGGTGGTCGTCGGTGCGGTCAGGGTCACGCTGCGGCCCTTCGGGAGGAGTGGGGGGGCTCTACGGGAGTGGTGCCGGTACGACGCTCGGCGGGGGCCGGACCGGGAGGTCCGGCCGTGAGGCTGCCGGGGCTGCCGGGGCGGCTCAGCCGATGGTGTTCTCGACGCCCTTCCGGGCGTTCGCCCAGGCCTGGTCCGGTGCCGTGCCCTTGCGTTCGACCTCGCTCAGGGCGTTGGTGATCTGCTGGGCCACGTTCTGGTCGTGGACGCCGAGCACCTGGACCGGGGCGGCCTTCGCCGCGTCGCCGAAGATCCGGCCGATCGGCGCGCCGCTGAAGTACGGGTCGGTGGCGCCGGCGATCTGCCCGATGGCGGCGGTCGCGGACGGGAAGCTGCCCTGCTTCTGGAACAGCCGGGCCTGCTGGGCGGGCGCCGTGAGCCAGGCGATCAGCTCGTACGCCTCCTTCTTGTGCTTCGCCGCGCGAGGCACCGCGAGATACGAGCCGCCCCAGTTGCCCGCACCGCCGGGCAGCTTCGCGATGTCCCACTTGCCCTTGCCCGCGTCACCGGCCTGGCCCCTGATGTAGCCGAGCATCCAGGCGGGGCAGGGGAGCGTGGCGAAGGAACCGGCGGAGAAGGCCTGGTTCCACTGCGGCGACCACTGGTCGAGCTTGGCGCTCAGCCCGTCGTGGGCCGCCGTGACGGAGGTGTCCCAGGCCGTCTTCAGGGCCGGGTTGGTGTCCCAGATCAACTTGCCGGAGGAGTCGTAGTAGCGCTCCTTCTGCTGGCCGATCATCACCGAGTAGAGGCTGCCGACGCTGTCCAGCCAGGCACTTCTGCCGGCGGCCTTCGCCTTGTACTGCCGGCCGAGGCCGAGATAGCCCTCCCAGGTCGACCACTTCCGCGCCAGCTCCTCGCGGTCGGTGGGCAGCCCGGCCGCGGCGAGGAGGTCGGTGCGGTAGCACATCGCCTCCGGGCCGATGTCCGCGCCGAGGCCGAGCACCTCGCCGTTCTTCCCGGTGGCGGCCGCCCATTTGGCCTCCTGGAACTGCCCCTTGAGCCCGTCCGCACCGTGCTTGCGCAGGTCCTCGAAGCGGTCGCTCTGCTGCTGCGCGACGGAGGCGATCCGGCCCACCTCGACCGCCTGGACGTCGGCGAGACCGCCGCCGCCGGCCAGCCGGGTCTGCAGCGACTTCCAGTAGTCGGCCTCGTCCTCGGTGTCCGTCTGCTTGATCGTGACACCTGGGTGCAGCTTCTCGTACTCGGCGTAGAGCCCGGCCTCCTGGTAACCGAAGGAGCCGAACAGGTCCACGGTGAGCGTGACCTCGCCGCCCGCGCCGTCGGAGGCGCCCTCCGGTGAACCCCCGCAGGCGGCGAGCAGGACCCCGGCGAGCGCGACCGCTCCCAGGCGGACGGCGGCCCGGCCGGCGGCCGTCCGAGGGACCTTGCCGGTGGCTCTTCCGGCGGCTCGGGCAGTGGGCATGGGAAGCCTCCCTTGGCTTCGGGACCGGATGAGAACGCTTTTGAGAGCGCTCTCAAGGTGCGAGGGGAGCGTGCCCGCGCCATGCGTGATCCGTCAAGAGTCGAAGGCGTAACGGGCCGGAATCGACGAGGAGTCGGGGTGTTGCGTCATGTATTGACAGCGGAGTTTGGGCAGCCCTACGTTTCGAGCCGTCTGAGAGCGCTCTCGGACACGTTCACGGATTCGTGCCGCGGCCCCGACCCGCAGGCGCGCCACAGCCACACCCGCATCCCGCACCGCCCCCGTATCCCCGCACCGCCCCGTATCCCCGTCCGTCGTCAACCGTCTGATGACACGAGGTGTATCCCCATGCGAGTCCCCCACCCGCGCCCCGCCGCCTCGCTCCTCCTGGCCGCCGCCCTCGCGGCGGCCGTCCTCGGCCCGTCGGCCGCTCCCGCGGCCGCCGCCACCGTCCCCGTGGGCTCCGGCAGCTACTCCGACACCCGCCCGGCCGGTACCTCCGGACCCACCACCAACACCGGCACCCCCGTCACCCCCAAGGTCACCCCGGCCGCCCAGGGCAAACCCGTCCCCACCAACGACTGGTGGTCCTCCCTCGCCTTCCAGCGCTACGGGGACAACCCCTGGTCGACTCCCATGTACGGGCACCCGCTCACCTACCAGGCCACCGCCGGCGGCCTCGACATCGGCTACCCCACCAGCCCCGCGATCGTCGGCGACGGGCGCCAGTACGAGTTCGCCCACAAGCGCGACCTCACCGTCGGACTCGCCGGGCTCAACTCACCCGACACGAAGGCGGACGCCTGGTCGGACTGGACCGTCACCCCGTACTGGTCCGACGGCACCCGCACCCTGCGCACCACCATCGGCCACGGCAGCCCGTTCGTGTACGCCCAGGGCACCGGCGGCAACGCCCAGATCACCACCGCCGGCACCCCGACCGTCTTCGCCGACCAGGGCAACGTCCTCGGCATCACCGTCGCCGGCCATCACTACGCCCTGTTCGCGCCGACCGGCAGCGACTGGACCGTCTCCGGCACGACCGTCAGCGCCGGGCTCGGTGGCCGGGACTACTTCTCCGTCGCCGTCCTGCCCTCCACCGACGCGCTCGCCACCTTCCGGAAGTACGCCTTCAGCTTCGTCACCGGCTCCCGCGTCGACTGGAGCAGCACCGGCGGCACCGTCCGCGCGACCTACACCCTCACCACCGAGGCCAGGGAGGGCACCGAACGCGGCACCCTCCAGGCCCTCTACCGCCACCAGTGGCTGCACACCACCGACGCCCTCACCCCGTACACCTACGTCTCCCCGCGCGGCACCATGAAGGTGCGCGAGGCGGCCTCCTTCACCACCGTCCAGAAGGCCGCCCCGGTGCTTCCGGCGCTGCCCCGCACGAACGCCGTCGACACCGCCCGGCTGCGCGGCTACCTGAACGAGGTCGTCAACGCGAGCGACCCGTTCAACGGCGCCGTCGACACGTACTGGACCGGCAAGGCCCTCGGCCGCCTCGCCCAACTCGTGCCCGTCGCCGACCAGATCGGCGAGACCGCGACCCGCGACCGGCTCCTCGCCCTCCTCAAGGGCCGCCTCCAGGACTGGTTCACCGCAGGAGGCGCCAACGAGTTCTCGTACGACCGGACGTGGCGCACCCTGATCGGCTACCCCGCCTCCTACGGCAGCGACACCGAACTCAACGACCACCACTTCCACTACGGCTACTACGTGTACGCCGCCGCGATCGTCGCCCAGTACGACCCCGCCTGGGCCGCCGACTCCGCCTGGGGCGGCATGGTCAAGACCCTGATCCGCGACACCGCCAACCCCAGCCGCACCGACGGCGCCTTCCCCTTCCTGCGCGGCTTCGACGTCTACGCCGGCCACAGCTGGGCCTCCGGACACCAGGGCTTCGCCGCCGGCAACAACCAGGAATCGTCCTCCGAGTCCACCAACCTCAGCGCCGCGCTCGTCCTGTGGGGCTCCGCCACCGGCGACACCGCGCTGCGCGACCTGGGCGGCTACCTCCTCGCCACCGAGGGCGAGGCCGTCTCCCAGTACTGGTTCGACGCCGACCAGCAGGTCTTCCCCGGCACCTTCGCCCACGACACCGTCGGCATGGTGTGGGGCAGCGGCGCCGCCTACGCCACCTGGTGGACCGCCAACCCCGAGGAGATCCACGGCATCAACGCCCTCCCGGTGACCGCCGGTTCCTCGCTCCAGCTCGGCGCCCGCAAGGACGCCGTACGCCGCGACATCGCCGAGATGGAACGCGAGAACGGCGGCCCCGCCGTCGAATGGCGCGACATCCTCTGGGAGTTCCAGTCCCTCGCCGACCCCGCGGCCGCCAAGGCCAAGTGGGACGCGGGGAACACCGGGTACACCCCGGAGACCGGCGAGTCCAAGGCCCACACCTACCAATGGATCGTCACCCTCGACGCCCTCGGCGCCCCCGACCCGTCCGTCACCGGTGACCTGGCGACCTCCGCCGTCCTCGCCAAGGACGGCGTGCGCACCTACGTGGCCCACAACCACGGCTCCTCCCCGCGCACCGTCACCTTCTCCGACGGCAGGACGCTCACCGTCCCGGCCCGCTCCACCGCCACCGCGACCGGCACCGGCGGCGGCACCGACCCCGGCCCGGACCCGCAGCCGTCCACCGGCAACACCTTCCGGCCGCGCACCGGCGGCACCCTCACCACCGCCACCGACGGCACGCCCGGCAGCGACGTGATCCCCTCGGCGGACGGCGCCAACCACGACGGCACGCCCTACCGGCCGCTCGTCTACGAGGCCCGCGGCGTCAACGGCACCCTCCGGGCCGGCGGCACGACCGCCTTCCGCCTCCCGGTGGACGCCGGCACCGCCGTCGCCCTCGGCCAGCAGGTCCGGATCAGCTACGACCTCACCGGCGACGGCACCTTCGACCGCACCGAGACCTACCACTACTTCGCCACCGACCCGGTCGTCGGCTGGGAGGAGTACAACCAGAGCCGGGGGCTGCAGGCCGCCACCGGAACCCTCGGGAACCTGGTCGGCGGCACCGTACGCCTGGAGGTCTGGAGCGCCATCGGCAACGCCGACTCACGGCTCAGGACGGACGCGGCCGACTCCGTCCTCGTCATCCCGTACGACTGAGGGCGGAGCCGGTGCCGGTGCCGGAGCCGGATTCGGCAAGTGACGGGTGGCGGGTGGCGGCGTGACCTCAAGGGGCGCGCCGCCACCCGCTTCCGCCTTCCCGTCAGGCCGAGGCCCGCCGTATCAGACTCGTCTCGGTGATCACGGAAGCGGTCGCCGCGTCCGCCGCCCCGTCGAGCAGCCGCATCAGCAGCCGGACCATCAACCGCCCCATGCCCTCGATGTCCTGACGGACCGTCGTGAGCGCGGGCTCGGTGTCCCGGACCACGGATTCCATGTCGTCGAACCCGACCACCGCGATGTCCTCCGGCACCCGGATCCCGCGCTCGCGCAGCGTGCTCAGCGCACCGGCCGCCATCAGGTCGTTCGCGGCGAAGACCGCGTCGACGTCCGGCCGCCGGTCGAGCAGCTCCGCCATGGCGCGCGCCCCGCTCTCCCGGGTGAAGGCGCCCTGGCACAGGAGCTCCGGATCGGCGTCGACCAGGACGTCGTGATAGCCGGCGATCCGGTCGAGCGCGGACGTCTGGTCGCGCGGACCCGCGAGGTGCGCGATCCGCTGCCGTCCGAGGGACACCAGGTGGCGCACCGCCTCCCTCGCGCCGCCCCGGTTGTCGCAGTCGACATACGGCACGGCCGGCCGCGAGGCCGCCGGCCGGCCGCCGAACACCGCCGGGACCCGGCTGCGCGCGATCAGCGCCGGCAGCCGGTCGTCGCTGTGGAGCGAGAAGGCGAGCGCCCCGTCCACATGCCCGCCGTCCAGATAGCGCGCGATCCGCCCGTGATCGCCGGGCCCCTCCACCCACAGCAGGACCAGCTGGGTGTCGCGCGCGGTCAGCTCCCGGCTGATCCCGCGCACCTGCTGCTCGAAGAACGGATCGGAGAAGATCCGGAACTCCGGCTCCGCGATGATCACGGCGACCGCGCCGTGCCGCCGGGTCACCAGTGACCGCGCGGCGTGGTTGGGGACGTAACCCAGCGCCTCGACCGCCTCGCGCACCTTGTCCACCAGCGGCTGCCGTACGCCGGCGCCGCCGTTGACGACCCGCGAGACCGTCGCCCGGGACACCCCGGCGCGGGCCGCGACGGCCTCCAGGGTGGGGCGGGACGACTCCGTGGTCTCCTCGGGCAAGGCAGGCACTCCTCGTTCCTCCGCTCCGCACGCCGGTCCGATGCCGCTCAGGATAGACGCTGGACGGCACCTTCTGAGAGCGCTCCCAGAACACGGGGCCGGGCCCCGGAACGCTACTCCGATCGGCTGGCCGCTGTGATGCCCGGCGGACCGCAGGGAACGGGTGCAGAGGTACGCCGTACGAGGGCGGTACGGCCCTCCGCCCCGGTGTCCTGTCCGTCGCCCGCCCCGCGCCGCAGGAGGGAAGCCCGGTATGACCTCTGCCCCCGACGAGCCGGCCGGCGGCCCGGGATCCGGCGGCCCCGGCACGGACCCCGTCCTCGACCGGCTGCTGCGCCACGGCATCCTCCACATCAGCGAGCCGATCACCGCCGGGACCGCCGACCGCGTCACCGCCGAGCTGCTCCTCCTGGCCGCCGAGACCGACCGGCCGGCGACCCTCTACATCAACTCGCCCGGCGGATCCGTGCCCGCCGGCATGGCGATCTACGACGTCATACGGCACATTCCGAACGACGTCGTCACCATCGGCCTCGGCTACTGCGCCTCGATGGCCCAGTTCCTCGTCTCCGCCGGCACCCCCGGCAAGCGCTACGCCCTCCCCAACGCGCGGATGATGCTGCACCTGCCCGCCTTCGACCAGCCGCCGACGGGCACGGCCGAGGGCACCCGCCACGAGGAACTGCGCTACAGCCGCGACCGCATCGCCGACCTGCTCGCCGACTTCACCCACCGCGAAGTCGCCCAGGTGGTGAGGGACTTCGCCGATGACCGCTGGCTCACACCGGCGGAGGCCCTGGAGTACGGCCTCATCGACCGCGTCCTGGACATGACACCGCCCACCCCCTGACCGCCGCCGCCAGGGATCGTGCGCGGGCCGGTGGGGCACCCCGGCAGGCGAGCCGATCCCGTCCCCGTCCTCACCCCCGCAGCCGCGTGTTCAGCCGTGCCGCCTGCCGCGTCAGGTGGTCGCGTTCGGCGAGGCTGGACGCCTTCCGGGCCGCCTCCGCGTACAACCGGGCCGCCGTCGTCAGGTCGCCGGCGCGCTCGTGGAGGTACGCGGCCGCCGCGGTGTGGCGGGGGAGGGTGCCGTCCAGGTCCGCGAGGGCGGCGAGGCCCGCGCGCGGGCCGTCGGCCTCGCCGACGGCCACGGCTCGGTTGAGCCGGACGACCGGGCTGTCGTTGAACCGCGCCAACTCGTCGTACCACTCCACGATCTGCACCCAGTCCGTCTCCTCCGCGGCCCTCGCGTCCGCGTGCAGCGCCGCGATCGCCGCCTGCGCCTGGAACTCGCCGAGCCGGTCCCGCGCGAGCGCCGCCTGCAGGATCCCCACCCCCTCCGCGATCATCGCCGTGTCCCACCGCCCGCGATCCTGCTCGGCGAGCGGCACGAGACCGCCGTCGGGCGCGGTCCTGCCCGCCCGCCGGGCGTGATGGAGCAGCATCAGGGCAAGCAGCCCCGCCACCTCCGGGTGGTCGTACGCCGCCGACAGCTGCCGGGTGAGCCGGATCGCCTCGGCGGCGAGATCGACGTCGCCGGAGTAGCCCTCGTTGAAGACGAGATAGAGCACCCGCAGCACCGTCGCGACATCGCCCGGCCGGTCGAACCGCACGCCCGACACCGTCCGCTTGGCCCGGCTGATGCGCTGCGCCATCGTCGCCTCCGGCACCAGATACGCCGCCGCGATCTGCCGCGTCGTCAGCCCTCCCACGGCCCGCAGCGTCAGCGCGACCGCCGACGACGGCGTCAGCGACGGGTGCGCGCACAGGAAGTAGAGCCGGAGCGTGTCGTCCGCCTGCGTCGCGGGCCCGGGCTCCGGCTCCCCGTCCACCCGCTCCTCGCGCCGCCGTCGTGCCGCGTCCGCCCGCGTCGCGTCCAGGAACTTGCGCCAGGCCACGGTCACCAGCCAGCCCTTCGGATCCCGCGGCGGATCGGCCGGCCACACCCGCACCGCCTCCACCAGCGCGTCCTGCACGGCGTCCTCGGCCGCCGCGAAATCGGCTCCGCGGCGGACGAGGACCGTGAGCACGCCCGGCGTCAGGCTGCGGAGCAGCGCCTCGTCCATCGGTGCGGTCACCCGGTCACTCCGTGACGGTGGGCTGCTCGGTCAGGAAGGGCCGCAGCTCCAGCCACTCGTGGATCGGCTCCCCGCCCGCCCCCGGCGCGGCCGACAGCTCCCCGGCCAGCTCGACGGCCCGCTCGTACGAGTCGACGTCGATCACCATCCAGCCGGCGATGAGGTCCTTCGTCTCGGCGAACGGCCCGTCGGTCACCGGCGGCCGCCCCTCGCCGTCGTAGCGGACCCAGGTCCCCTCCGGCGCCAGCGCCTGCCCGTCGACGAACTCGCCGCTCTTCTCCAGACGCGCGGCGAAGTCGTGCATGTACGCCATGTGCGCCGCGATCTCCTCCGGCGTCCACTGCTCCATGGGGACGCAGTTGACCGCGTCCGGAGCGCCGCGGTAGTGCTTCAGCAACAGGTACTTGGCCATGATGTCTCTCCTCGGTGCGCTGCGGCCCATTCTGGTCGCGTTCACACCGGGGACGGAGCCGGCCACGCGTTCTCGACATCACAGGCGAAGAATTTTCTCCCGGCCCCGGTCACCCGGCGCCGCCGTCCGGACGGGCCCTAACCGGTGAGCTCGCTCTCCGCCCGGGCGTAGGTGACGCCGTGGTCCGCGAGGACCTCGGACACCGGGCCCGGGCGGGCGACGAGGGCGAGGACCAGATGGCGGGCCCCGATCTCCTTGTCCTTGCGGCCGAGGGCGATCCGCAGGGACTGCTCGAGGGCGTGCTTGGTCTCCGCCGTGAGCGGACGGTGCGTACGAGGCCCGGGTTCCCGCCGCCCGAACAGCCCCGCGGCCCGGCCCCGGCTCCGGGTGGGGGACGCGCTCAGAGCGCCCTCGCCGTGGGCCTCCTCGACCCGCGCCACGATCTCGGTGAGGTCGATCCCGAGCCCGGCGAGCGCCTCCTCGTCGGCCTTCGACAACCCACCCCGCCGCCGCGCCGCACCCAGCCCGTCCCGCACGGCCGCCCGGTCCACCCCGAGCGGATCGAGCGCCCCCTGCTCCATCAGGGCCAGCAGCAGATGCTCCTCGGTCACCACCGCGGCCTCCGCCTTCGCGGCCTCCACCTGCGCTCCGACCACGGCGGCCCGTGCCGCCGCTGTGAACCTCTCGAACATTCACGACCTCCCGTACTTCTTGTGCACGGCCTGCCGGCTGACGCCCAACTCGGCCGCGATCTCCTGCCAGGACCACCCCTGCGCCCGCGCACTGCGCACCTGCACGGCCTCCAACTGCTCCAACAGCCGCCGCAACGCGGCGACGGCCCGCAGCCCCACCCGGGGATCACGGTCGCCGGCGCGCCCGGCCAGTTCGGTCGCCTCACTCATGATGTCAACTTAGGTTGACGGCTCGCCCATGTCAACCCAAGTTGACGTGGGGCGGGGAACAAACATGCCGGCGCTCGAACATCCGGGCGTACACACCGCCGAGCCCCATCAGCTCGTCGTGGGAACCCGACTCGCGAATCGGCCCTCCGTGAAGACGTAGATCCGGTCGCATTCGACGACGCTCGCCAGCCGGTGGGAGATGAGGACCGTGATCTGGTCGTCCCGCGGGCGCCCGCGCAACACCGCCTCGTAGACGGCGTGTTCGGACGGCGGGTCCATGCTCGCCGTCGGCTCGTCGAGCAGGAGCACCGGCGCGTTCTTGTACGGGCCGCGGGCCACGGCGATCTTGGCCCCCTGTCCGCCGGAGTGTTTCGGTCGCCGCGCGAACCCCGCGAACAGGCGAATGCGCGTTCGTGCCGGATACACCGACCCGTGCGGCTCCGGGCCCGAGGCGGCAGGGCGTGGTGGCCGAAACGCCGATGGCCGTCGGACAGGCCGGGAAGGGGAAGGGAGGACAGGTCTGTGCAGGGCAGTGTCAGGAGGGAGCGTCCAGGGATTCCGCGTCCAGGGATTCCGCGTCCAGGGACTCCGCGTCCCGGTACCGGTCCGCGACCTCGGGGCACGTGACGAAGCCGGCCGACGCGTACGTGGCGACGGCGCCCACGTTGGCGCTCGGCGTGCAGACGAGCGCGCTCGACGAGCCCAGCTCCCGCAGCGCGGCCGCCGCCGCGACACCGATCGCCTCGCCGTAGCCGCGGCGGCGATGGTCCGCGTGCACACCCATCGGTTCGAGCAGCCCGGGCCTGCCCGGCCCGGCCGACCACACGGTGACCACCGCCACGGCCTCGTCCCGCTCGTCGTACGCGACCAGGGAACGGGCATCGGCGTACGGCACCCCCGCCGCCATCCGGTGCCAGCGCTCGTCCGTGAACCGCGACCCGCCGAACGCCGACCGGTGGACGGCGGCGAAGACATGCGCCTCGTCAGGCCCGACCACCTCGACGCGTACGCCCGCCAGGCCCGGAACCCGTACCGGCTCCGTGAGATCGTGACGCAGCGGCGTCCACGGCTCGTCGACGGGCCAGCCGTCCTCGGCCAGCACGTCCTGGAGCAGGGCGGTCCTCGGCGCCTCGATGCTGACCCGGCCCGCGGGCAGGACGCCACGCTCCGGGTCGGCGGCGTCCGCGGCCAGCCGCCGCGCCAGCTCCTCGTCGTGCAGCGCGTCCGGCGCGGTGGTCAGCCGCAGCAGCCCCGGACCGTCGAGGAGCCCGACGGCGAGGATCCGCCCGTCCCGGCTCCAGGTCCTGACCGCCCCGGCGGTCGCCTCCGCGCCCGACTGCCAGAACCAGCCCAGGTCTCCCGGATGCAGTTGCATCGGCGCCCCGTCGTGCTGCCACTCCCGCAGCGCTGCCACGGCCCGGGCCAGTTCGTCAACTCCCGGCGTGCTCAACGTAATCGCCATGCGTACGAGCACAACTCACGGCACCGGTGGACCGCAACCGGATTCACGCGCGCGTGCTCGTGACCACGGGGGCTCACGGGACGGTGGCTCCCGCCCCGAGGGGCAGGAGCCACCGTGTGCCGGCCGGGGCGGGTCACCGGGTGGGGGCCGGTGGTCCCGGTCGGCCGGCACGGTCCGCAGGCGGCCTCACCACCCGCGGACCGTGCCGGGGGTTCAGCAGGCGCCGAGGTCCTGCCAGACGCCCCACTCACCCGTGGTCCCGGGCTCCTCGCCCAGCGTCCACCACTTGGCCTTCCAGGTGTGGCCCTTGTGGGAGACCTGCTGGCCGCCGGTGTAGACGGTGGTCTTCGACCACGGGGCGGCGGTGCACTGGGTGGTCCCGCCGGTGATCGTCAGGGCGTAGGTCGCCGTGTGCGCGGCGGAGGGGCCGGACGCGGTGACGGCGATCTGGTACGTCCCCGACACGGCGGTCGTGCTGGTGGAGAGGGTCAGCGTCGAGGAGCCGCCGGCGGTGACGGAGGCCGGGCTGAAGCTCGCGGTGACGCCGGCCGGGAGGCCGCTCGCGCTGAGGCTCACCGTCTGGGCGGAGCCGGCCGTGACAGCGGTGGAGACGGTGGTGGTGGCGGCAGCGCCCGCCGTCACCGTGCCACTGGCGGGGCCGGTCGTGACGGAGAAGTCGTCGGCCGGCGTCGTGGTCCCGCCGGTGAACGGCGCGAAGATGTGGCTGAAGTCCCAGGTGTTCTGCGCGATGCCGGAGCAGTTGTCGGCCGCGGCGCCGCCGGCGCAGCTCCCGTTGTCGCGCTGGAGCGCCCAGAAGGACAGGGTGTTGATGCCCTTGCCGACCGCCCAGTCGTACACGGTGCGGGCGTTGGCCAGGGTGAAGGTCTCGGCCGGACCGAAGTCGTCGACGCCGATCATCTCGGTGATGCCGACCATGCCCCAGAGCTGCGCGGCGGTCTTGGCCGGGTAGAGCTTGGCGAGCTGGTTGTAGAGACCCTGGGCCGCGGTCTGGGTGTCCTTGGCCATGTCGTGGGCGGCGTTGTCGTAGTAGTCGAAGGTCATCAGGTTGACGATGTCGACCCGCGCGCCGTTGCTGACGGCGTTCTTCAGGACGGCCAGCCCGCTGGAGGCGAGGCCCGTGGTCGTGGTCGGGAGGGTGTACGAGATCTCCAGCTTGCGGCCGGAGGCGGCGGCCCGGTCCTGGAGGACCTTGATGGCCTTGTTGCGGCGGTCGATGCCGGCGCTGTTGTCGAGGGAGTCGACCTCGATGTCCATGTCGAGGCGCGTCACGTCGTAGGTCGTGAGGACCTTCTCGTACGCGTCGGCGATCTGGCCGACGTCGGTGCAGCTGTCGGCGATCTCGGTGCCGGTGGTGTCGGCGGTGTAGCCGCCGAAGGACGGGATCACGTCCCCGCCGCGGTCCTGCATCGTCGTGATGTCGGCGCCGAAGGTGGCGGCGGAGACGGGCATGCTCGTGTCGCCGTTCCAGTACGGCGTGCACGAGCCCTTCGTGGCGGTCTGGAGGAACGCCATGGTCAGGTGCTTGGCGCCCGACTGGGCGGACAGCGCGGCGGGGCTCTCGCCGGTCCACGCCTCGAAGTAGGGGGCGAAGACCCGGTTCGGCAGCGGCGTCGCCGCCTGGGCGGTGCCGGCGCCGAGCGCGGTGAGGCCGGCCGCGGCTACAGCGGTGGTGACGGCGGCGACGATCGCGCGCAGGGAGCGCATGCGTCTCATGTCAGTCAGTCCCAAGGTGTGTGAGGGGTCGGGAGGCACCCCTCCTGGGGAGAGCGCGGAGCAGAGCGAGGCGGCGGTGCGGAGGGGTGCCGGCTACCGGGATAGCGGTGGCCGAGGAACCGGGTCAATGGTCTGGACCAAGAGTGGACTAGACCGGTCGAGGGTGGCATCCCATGTTTCCCCAGTCCATCCGGACGGCTTATGGACTAGACCAACTGCCGGGATTTTTACCACCCTTGACCCACCGTCAGGGCGCTGGACCGCGCGCCGCCGAGCCCTCAGTAGCCCCCGAACCCGCCGCAGCTGAAACCCCCGCCGTGACCGCCGGTGAACCCGCCCGTCCCGCCCGTGGCGGTACCGCCGCTCGGGTTGCCGCGGGGAGTGGCGCGCGGCGCCGGTGGCGCCGTGAAGGTGCGATGGTCCTCGTGGAACACTTCCCGCCACCAGCTGCCGAAGTCGACCTCCTCCAGCTCGCGCTCCGTCGCGGCGACCGCCGCCTCGTCCCACACGAGCCCTACCGGGCCTTGTGCCTTGAGCTCCTGACGGAGCGTCGCCAGATCGAGCGGCGGAGCCGCCGAGCCGTCGGCGCCCGCCACATCGTGCCGGAAGATGTGCGCGGTCCGCGTCGCGCCGTCATCGCCGGTCGCCCACCGCCAGCCCCACACCGCCCGCTCGGCCAGCGCGGCCCTCCGCGCGTACGCCTCCGCCGCCCGCCGCGCCTCCTCGCGGGCCCGTTCGGCGGCCCGCTCCCGCTCCGTCCGCAGGGCGAGCCGGATCTCGGCGCCGACCGGCTCGTACGCCTCCGCCGCCTCGCGCAGCACCTGTTCGTACCGCTGCAACGCCGCTTCCCACTCCCGCAACGCCCGGCGGGCGAGCCGGGGACGCCACCGGGGAACGGCCATCGCCCGGCGGCGTACGTCCGGCAGTTCGGCGCTGACGCCGTCGACCGCGGTGGCGTACGCGAGCGCCGCGTCGACCCAGCGGCGGCACGCCTCCGCCGTGCACGGCACCAGCTGTCCGGACGCGTCACGCGGCCCCGGAGTCCACACCAGGAAGAACGAGGCCGCCCGTTGCCCGCCGAAGAGCCGCTCGGGCCAGTGCTCGTAGACCCGGACCCGGCCGTCGCGCGGAGTCACCGGCTCGCGGTCCGACTGACGACGACGCGATTCCCAGTAGTGGGCGATGAGGTACGGCAGCACGACCCGGTTCATAGGTTCCACCCGCTTCCCGTTCCTGCCAGGGTGCCCGCGCTGCCGGGGTGAGGCAATGCCCCGCACGGCCAACTCGCCGCACTCGGGCTCGGACTGCCCGAGGACGCCGGTGACCTTCCCCGGCGCCATCCCTGGCGGAGAACCGGTTCAGCGTTCGGAGTCCTCTGCGCGGGCGTCCGAGGCTGACGGCACGGGGGTGGCAGCCGACAACAGCGCGGCAAACACGAGGGGAGCGGCCGTCTGGTACCCGATCCACACCTCGCCCCCGGCGCTGCCGTCCCGCCATGTCATCAGCAAGCCGGCAAGCGCCGTCAGCACCCAGCCGGTGTCGTACCCGACCATGAGCCACACGTAGGCGCGGAGCGGGCGGCTGTGCACCAACGTGATCTCGATCCCGCCACCGATCAGCAGGGCGACTCCGGAGACGCCCATCAACCAGGCGGACACGCCCAGCAGATCGCCGAGCCGGGAAGCGCCGATCAAGTAGGCGGCGCCGAGCAGCACCTTGAAGACGCCGTCGGCGATGATCCCCGCCGAACGACGCGTCGCTGACGGTGTCACAGCCTGTGCCTGCGTCATGAGCGTTCCCCCTGGTGCCTGTCCTGGTCCCGTAACTTCGTTACTAGGATAATGGAGTTATGAGAATGACGAGAGCGGAGACCAAGGAACGCAACCGCCGCGCCCTGCTGGATGCCGCCTTCCATGTCGTCTCCCGGGATGGGCACCGCGCCAGGCTCGACGAGATCGCCGAGCAAGCCGGCCTGACGACCGGCGCTGTCTACTCACTGTTCGGCAGCAAGGGCGGCCTGGTGGCGGCCTTGGTCACCGATTACCTGCGGCCGCACTATGAAGAGATCGAGCAGGCGATTCCCGCAGAAACGGACCTCCTGGAAGCGGTGGAGGCCTTCGCCCGGTACTACCGGCGCAGCTGTGACGGCCCGGCCGCGACCTCTGCCCTGGCGTTGCAGATCACCCTGCTGGACATGGCCCTGCACGATCCCGAGCTCGGTTCCCGGCTCGCCGCGTCCGTACGGACGCAGGAGAGGCACCTGATCGCGTTGTTCACCGGCAGATCGCACAACGGGAAGGCCGTGACGTCGCATCAGGCGCAACGCCTGGTCACCGCGCTCAGGGCCCTGTTCGTCGGGCTCACCCAGGGTGTCATCCTCGGCCTCGCCCCTGGCGCCGACGAGCAGTACTTCGCCGACGTCGCCTGCGCCCTGGCGTCCAACGCGTGCCTCATCGACCAGGAAGCCGACGCCCCTGCGTGATTCAGCCGCGTTGGTTCAGGGCTCTGGCCGGGCGATGGCCGAGGGGCTGATTCTGAAACCTCTTGTGGAGCATGCGCGCCGCCGGTGGGGCGATGCGGCAGGCCGGCACGCCCTGCACCAGCCCAGAGCGCCACGGGCCCCCGCGGCGCGTCCCCAGCGCTCCCGGGCCGCCCCGGACATGCTCACGCCTGCGGCACCTTCCTGGCGGGGCCCGCACCGGAGACATGGCCTCCCTGGAGAGGCTCCTGGCGGAAGCCGCCGTATCCGCGTGCCGAGGCGCACCGCTCGCGTCGCGTGACGGCGTCAGGCCCGCGGCGATGCGGGTGCCGCGGGCGGTACGGGCTGCGTGGGCTGGGCGGCGACGGCGACCGGGCGTTCGAAGAAGGTCTCGAGGACGACCGTCGCCTGTGTCCCGCTCACCCCGTCGATCGCGTAGATCCGCCGCAGTACGTCCTGGAGCTGCTCCGTCGTCGCCGTCCGCACCTTGACGAGCACCGTCGCGCTGCCCGCGATGACGTGCGCCTCCAGGATCTCCGGCAGTGCCGCGAAGTCCGCGGCGGAGTCGCCCATCCAGGCGCTGGAGTCGACCATCACGTACGCGAGGACGCCGCCGCCCACCACGGCCGGATCCACCTCCACCGTCGTACGGCGGATGACCCCGCGCTCGCGGAGCTTGCGCACGCGCTCGTGCGCCGCGCCGGCGGACAGGCCGGCCGCCCGGCCCAGTGCGGCGTAGGACTGGGTGGCGTCCCGCTGGAGCTCCGCCAGCAGGACCCGGTCGATGTGATCCACAGCTCTCCATTCGGCATGACCTTGCCAAGACCATATCTCATCCTCCAATCTTCTCATCGAGCCAAAGAAGGTTCGGTCGACATGGCATGGAGGGGAACCATGACCGGCAAAGGCCCTGGCCTGTACGAGATGTTCGACGAACGGTTCCGCACCGGGCGGTGCATGAACGGGGACGCGGACCTGGAAGTCCTCCACACCGGCTGCCGCTGGGCGGAAGGCCCCGTCTACGTCCCGGCCTGGCGCCAGGTGGTCTGGAGCGACATCCCGAACGACCGGATGCTGCGCTGGGACGAGGAGACCGGCGCGGTCGGCGTCTTCCGCCGCTCCGCCGGGCACACCAACGGCAACACCCTCGACCGCCAGGGCCGGCTCATCACCTGCGAACAGGGCAACCGCCGGGTGACCCGCACCGAACACGACGGCACCGTCACGGTCCTCGCGGACCGCTGGCAGGGCAAGCGCCTGAACAGCCCCAACGACGTCACCGTGAAGTCCGACGGCTCGATCTGGTTCTCCGACCCGGACTTCGGCATCACCAGCGACTACGAGGGCCACCGCGCCGACAGCGAGATCGGCGCGAACAACGTCTACCGCGTCGACCCCGCCACCGGCGAAGTACGCCTGGTCGCCGACTCCTTCGGCGCACCGAACGGCCTCGTCTTCTCGGCCGACGAGCGACAGCTCTACGTCTCCGACACCCGCGCCGGACACGTCCGGGTCTTCGACGTACGCGACGACGGCACCCTCTCCGACGGCAAGGTCTTCGCCGACGCCGCCGGCCGCCCGGACGCCCGCTTCGACAACCTGCGCTTCGACGACGGCGGCCGCCTGTGGGTGGCGGCGATGGGCGACGGCGTGCACTGCTACGACCCCGACGGCACCCTGATCGGCCGGCTCGTCGTCCCCGAGACGGTCGCCAACATCGCCTGGGGCGGAGCCAAGCGCAACCGCCTGTTCATCGCCGCCGAGACCAGCCTCTACTCCGCGGTCATGGCCGTCACCGGCACCCACCCGACCGGCCCAGGACACCGCCGCTGGGTGGAGCGCCCTGTTTGAAGCCGCCCCGCCCTCGCCAGCCTGTGAGGGAGGACGCCCGCAGGGGCGCGGGCGTGGAGGTGGTCAGGCCGTGAGGAACGAACTCCCCGGGACCGAGCAGCCGTTGAGCTGGTGTCCGGCGACACTGAACAGAGACGACTGGCTGATTCCCGCACCGGACGGACCGCTGGAAGACGGCCTGGCCGACACGGTGAACGCCCGCCTCTGGCAGGGGACGGGCTTCGTCGTGCTCCGGGGCCTCGACCTCGACTGCCTCAACGACCGGCAGTGCGCCGAGCGGTGCGCACACCTCGCCGGCCAGGTGTGCGCCCCCGCCGGACCCCGTCTCCAGCGCTCCGCCCACGAACTCCTCACGGCGAGCACGGCCCCCGCCCTCCCACGGCGCCCGCCGGACCCGGGCTCCCCGCCCCCGCCCACGCCCAGCGGCGACGAGCACCTCCTGCTCCCGCACATGGACCGCGGCGAAGCGCCCGAGCCGCCCAGGCTTCTGGCCCTCCTCTGCATCCGCCCGGCGGCCGAGGGCGGCGAGTCCCTCCTGGCCAGCGGCCCGGCCCTGCACGACCGCCTCGCCGCCGAACACCCGGAAGCCCTGCGCGAACTCCACCAGGACTTCTCCTTCGGCCGCGGCCCCGGCTTCGACCGCGTCCGCCCGGTCTTCCGCCACGACGGCCCGGCCCTGCGGGTCCACTACAACCGCTACTGGATCGACCAGGGCCAGGCCGAGACGGGCCGCCCCTTCACGCCGGGACGGCGCACCGCCCTGCGCGCGATGGAGACGCTGCTCCACGACCCCGCCCTGGTGATGACCCTCCCGCTGCGCCGAGGAGACCTCCTCCTCGTGAACAACTCCGCGGTCCTGCACGGCAGAACGCCGTTCGAGGACCGGGGCGGGCCGGGAACCAGTCGCTGCTACGCGCGCGTCTGGGCGGGCTGAGGGGCGAGTGGCGAAGGGATGATCACAAGTCCCTGGCCGGTGCCGCGGCCGTGCGGCACGATGGGCGGGGACGGCATACTCGGGGGGAGTCGTGATGGGCAGGTTCAGGCAGGCACGGCCGCGGCCGGTCGGCGTGTCGGACGTTCAACGGCGGGTGCGTCGCAGCCCGTTGCTCTTCACCGCGCCGATCGTGATGCTCGTCCTGCTCACACTCGTGCTCGGCTGGGAGATCGTCCGCGGCAACATGCCGGCGGAGGCACGCACCGAGTGGCCGTGGCGGCTCCAACTGCTCGACATGGAGCCGCTGGGCAGCCTGCTCGCGGTCGCGGCCGGTGCGGTCCTCGCCCGGGCCCAGTACGCCCGAACCGTACGCCCGCACCTCGGCTGGCGAGCCGACTGGACGTCCGGACATCTGCGCGGCGGAGTGCCCGAGTGGCAGGTCGGGCTGCTCAACGGCGGATCGCACACGGTGGTCGTCGAGGAGTACGCGTGCCGGGTCGTGCTCCGGGGCACGGAACCGCGGGACCCGGCCGCCCCGTGGACGGACGTCCAGGGAGCGGCGGCGGTGCTGACCGGGGCCGGTCTCACGGTGGGGGAGGACTTCCAGCTGGTCTCCATGGGGAACTTCCCGCTGGTGGGCACGGGCAGCTATGAGACGACGATGCTCGGAGCCTTCTCCCAGCGCTTCGTCGACGAGGTCGAAGCCCTGTACCTCCAGGTCCGGGTGGTCGATGTCGTCGGCGACAGCCACGAGCGGATCCTCGACGCACTCAAGGGCGCCCGGTCGACCGCGTACCAGCGTCAGGCCCCCTGACCGTCCAGCCGGCGCAGCACCTCGGGCAGCGCGTACTGGGCGGCGAAATGCCCGGCACCGGGTACGAGGACGGGCTCGGCGCCGGGGATGGCGCCGGCCAGCCAGCGCGTGTGCGCCACCGGGGAGAACGCGTCGTCGAGGCCGTGCCACAGCAGCACGGGCACGCCGATGGCGGACACGTCGAAGCCCCACGGGCGCACGAAGGCCAGGCAGTCGTCGAGCCACCCGTGGTGCGAGACCGCCAGTGCCTCGCGATAGGTGCGCAGGAGCACCGCGCGGACCCGCGGGTCGTCGACGACCGGCAGGTCGTACGGGGAGAGTTCGGCGCGCAGGTCCTCGATCAGCCGGACCGGGTCCCGGCCGATGACGGCAGCGCGGGCGGCGAGATCCCGGTCGAGCCCGCCGGGGTCGCGCCCGTCCAGGTGGGCGCGGGCCATCCCGTACTCGCGCACGTTGAATTCGGTCATCCCCGCGTACCAGTCCAGACCGGCCGCGTCCGGCGGGGCGAGCCCGACGAGGACGGCGGCCGCCCGGACCCGCCCGGGCAGCAGGGCCGCGCAGGCGAGCGCGTGCGGCCCGCCCCCGGAGCGCCCGACCACGGTGAAGCGGTCCACGCCGAAGGCGTCGGCGACCGCGGCCGCGTCCCGGGCGGCGTCGGCGACCCGGCGGCCGGAGTGCCGGGTGGAGTGGCCGTAGCCGGGGCGGTCGTAGGCGAGGAACCGCACGCCGGGATGCTGCTCGGCGACCCCCGGCAGCGCGGTCCCCAGGCGGGTGCCGGGCGTCCCGTGGAGGAGCAGCACCGGCATCCCCGCCGGATTCCCCCATTCCTCGGCCACGAGAAGACGCCCGTCGTCAGTGCGCACCGTCTTTCGCATGGGGCGAGCGTAGGGGCTGCCGCGGCCGGGGTCTCCCCGCCGTCCCCAGGGACCCTCCCGAGGACCACGGGACCCGTCCCGGCCACCACGGGACCCGTCCCGAGGACTACGCGGGATCGACGGGGACGGAGAGGCTTCCGGCGAGGGTGGTGAGCGCCGCGCCGAGGGGGAGTGCGAGACGGGTGCGGGCGTGCCGGTCGCCGCGGGTCGGATCCTGATTGATGATCAGGACGGTCTTTCCAGCGTCGGCGGCCTGCCGCACGAACCGCAGCCCGGACATCACCGTCAGCGACGACCCGAGCACCAGCAGGGACGCGGCCTCGCGGACGAGGGAGCGGCAGTGCTCGACCCGCCGCGGCGGCACGTTCTCCCCGAAGAACACCACATCCGGCTTGAGAACCCCGCCGCAGACGGTGCAGGGCACGACACGGAAGTCCGCGACCTGCTCGTCGGTGAGATCGGCGTCCCCGTCCGGGTTCAGCCCGGCCGGCACCGGCGCGAAGCCCGGATTGGCCTCCTCGAGGCGTGCGGCGAGCTCCCGGCGCGCACTGAGCGCCCCGCACGACAGACAGACGACCCGGCGCAGGCTGCCGTGCAGTTCCACGACACCCTCACTGCCGGCGGCCTGGTGCAGGTGGTCGACGTTCTGGGTGATCACCCCCGACACCAGCCCGTGCCGCTCGAAGGCGGCGACGGCACGGTGCCCGGCGTTGGGCAGGGCGCGGCCGAAGGTCCGCCAGCCGAGATGGCTGCGCGCCCAGTACCTGCGCCGCGCCCGCGCGCTGCCGGTGAAGTCCTGGTACGTCATCGGGGTGTGCCGGCTCAGGCTCCCGCCCTCGCCCCGGTAGTCGGGAATCCCCGACTCGGTGGAGATCCCCGCCCCGCTGAGCACCACGACGCCACCCGCCCGCAGCACGTCGGCCACCGGCGCGAGGTCCGTGGTGGCCGGCGGAAGGTCCTCGGTGGGCGTCCAGCTCAGGGTGGGGCGCGTACGCATGCGGCCAGGGTACGAGACGGGCCGTCCCGGCGCGCTGCACCGGGACGGCCGGGCGTACCGACCGGAATCAGTTCATGATCAGCAGACGCGTGTTCGGGACGAGCTTGCGGTTGACGCTGGTGCTCTGGACGAAGATCGTGTACTCGTCGTTGTGGTCCGGCTTGATACGGACCTCCGTGTCGGGCAGGCCGAGCAGGGTGCGGGCCTCGGGTCCGGTGTAGACGCGGTCGGTGCTCTTCTCCAGGACCGCGATCTGCTTGCGCGCCTGGACCTTCTCCGGCTTGCTCAGCTGGTAGTAGGCGCCGCCGGTGCGGTAGGTGTGCCCGCTCTCGACGACCCACTCCTTGATCGCCGCGTCGCGGGCCACCGCGACCAGCTGGTACGCCGACGGGTCGACCGGCGTGAGGCCGGCGGCCTTGATGGTGTCCTTGTTGACCGCCTCCGCGCCGGTGGAGAACACCGCCCGGGTGCCGCGGATGCCCTTGGTGCGGCCCACCATGAACTTCTCGGTGGCCTCCTGGATGACCTGCCCGGCCTCTTCCAGGCCCTGCGTGCTGGTGGCGTCCCAGATCGCGATGTTGTCCTTCGGGAACCCGCACTGCGTGGCCTCCCGCTTGCCCATCTGGTCCGGCACGAGGACGGCCAGCGTCCAGTTGTCCTCCTGCCGCTCGATCATCTCGGCCACCGCCGCGACCAGCGCGCGCGGGTTCCTCACCGGGGCGTCCGGGCTGCGGTGGCTCGCGTTCTCCTGCCCGTCGGTGAGGATGAACGTCAGGAAGCTGTGGTCGCCGTAGAGCTGGGCGGTCTGGGCCAGTTCCCGCTGCGACTTGAGCGCGGCCGCGAGCAGCGCCGTCATCCCGCCCGCCCGGTAGAGCTGCTTCAGCGACGGCATCCGCAGCACGTCCTTGTCGTAGATGACGCACTCCACCTTGTCGGCGAAGACGTACACCGTGACGCGGGTCTCCTGGTCGAGCTCCCGGGACCGGCGCGCGAGGTAGGAGATCTGCTGGTCGGCGACCTCGACGACCTTGCGGCTCAGGTGCGACATGGACGAGCTGGCGTCCAGGACGAGAGCGACGTGGTTGATGTAGTTCTGGTTCTTGGGCATGACGGTGTTTCCCCCTCTGTCCGACTGGATGCTCCTACTCTTTCAGCCGCCACTGACAATCGATCTTGACCGCCGGACCGGTGCGCGCGGTGCTCGGCCAGGGCTCCGCCATCGACGGAGAGTCGTGTGACGCAGGTCACAATCATGGGCTGTCACGTTCTCCGGGGGGCGCTTGTCCCATGGGCGTCACCGGCACCGAGACCGGTGCGCGAACAGGGGAGACAGAGATGACCGGCAACCACCGCATCGTCGTTCTCGGCGCCGGCTACACGGGCATGTTCACCGCCGTCCGCCTCGCCCACCGCACCCGCCGCACCGGAGTCGAGATCACCCTCGTCAACCCCTCGGGCCGGTTCGTCGAGCGGCTGCGACTGCACCAGATCGCCGCCGGGCAGGAGCTGGCCCACCACCGGATCTCCGACATGCTCGACGGCACCGGCGTCACCTTCGTCCAGGGCGCCGCCACGGCCATCGACCCCGAGGCCCGGCGGATCACCGTCGACGGGAAGGACTCGCTCGCGTACGACACCCTCGTGTACGCGCTCGGCAGTTCGACCGACACCGGCCAGGTCCCGGGCGTCGACGCCCACGCGCACGCCCTCGACAGCCCGGAGGTCGCGGCACGTTTCGCCGCACGGCTCACCGAGGTCGCCGCGGCCGGCGGCACCGTCACCGTCTGCGGCGGCGGCCTGACCGGCATCGAGGCGGCCGCGGAGATCGCCGAGGCCCACCCGGGGCTGAAGGTGACCCTGGTCAGCACGGAGGAACCCGGATCCATGATGGGCGACAAGGCCCGCGCCTACCTGCACGGTGCGCTGGACCGCCTCGGCGTCACCCGCGAGACCGGCACCCGCGTCGCCAAGGTGCTGCCCGGCTCCGTCGAGCTCGCCGACGGGCGGACCCTGCGCAGCGACGCCTGCCTGTGGACCGCCGGCGTCAGGGTGTCGCCGCTGGCCGCCGACGCCGGGATCGCCACCGACGCCCACGGCCTGATCCTGACCGACGCCACGCTGCGGTCGGTGTCGCACCCGCAGATCCACGCCGTCGGCGACGCCGCCGCCGTCCGCCTCGCCTACGGACAGCTCCACGGCTCCTGCCAGAGCGGGCTGCCGACCGCCCAGTACACCGCCGACACGATCGCCCGCCTGGTCCGCGGCAGGTCCGTGAAGCCGTTCCGCTTCGGATACTTCCACCAGCCGGTCAGCCTCGGCCGCCGCGACGCCGTCATCCAGTTCACCCGCGCCGACTTCACCCCGGTCCGCGCGCGCCTCACCGGACGCAGCGCCGTGATGTACAAGGAAATGGTCAGCAGCAGCCCGATCATGACGTACCGCTACAGCAAGCGCATGAACCTCACCACCATCGTCTCCAAGGGCGGCCGCGCCACCCGCACGCCCGCGGCATGAACGGCACGCGCAACGCCGGCGCCGACACCGCGGTCCGGGCCTTGCCGCCCGGGCCGCGGCGTTGGGAGCATGATCCGGTGATCGACACTCGCACGGGGCAGGACCCGTACCTCGAGCACCGCAGGCTGCTGTTCGCCACCGCCTACCGCATGCTGGGCAGCGTCACCGACGCGGAGGACGTCCTGCAGGACGCCTGGCTGAAGTGGAGCACCGTCGACCGCGGAACGGTCGATCACCCCAAGGCGTACCTGGTCCGAACGGTCACCAATCTCTCCCTGAACCGCCTCACGTCCGCGCGGGCCACCCGCGAGACCTACGTCGGCCCGTGGCTCCCCGAACCCCTGCTGACGTCCCCGGACATCGCCTCGGAGGCCGAAGTGGCCGACAGCGTCTCGACCGCCATGCTGGTGGTCCTGGAAACCCTCAGCCCCGTCGAGCGCGCCGTCTTCCTGCTCCGGGAGGTCTTCGGCTACTCGCACGCCGAGATCGCCGAGACCCTCGAACGCCCCGAGGCGACGATCCGCCAGATCGCCCACCGTGCCCGCGCCCACGTCCAGGCCCGCCGCCCGCGCTTCGACGACGACCCCGACCGCCGCCGCCGGATCACCGAGCGGTTCCTGGCGGCCTGCTCGGGCGGCGACCTCAACGCCATGATGGAACTCCTCGCCCCCGACGTGACCGCCTGGTCCGACGGCGGCGGCAAGGTCACCGCCGCCCGCCGGCCGCTGTACGGCATCGACCACGTGGCGCGCTGGCTCGTGGGCTTCCTGGCCAAGCCCGACCTGGCCGGCCTGAGCCTGGAACCGGCCGTCATCAACGGCGAACTCGGCGTCCTGGCCACCCTGGGCGGCCACACGATCGGAGCCCTCACCTTCGACATCGCCGACGACCGCCTGCACCACCTGCGCTTCCAGGTGAACCCGGACAAGCTGGGGGGTCTGACCCCGGACAACGGCCTGACCACGCCCTGACGATGGACGTCACATGGGCGTGTTCAGCGGGACCGTGACCTGCTTCATCCACGCGCCCGCCGCGCAGTCGCGGGCCGCGATCCTGACCCGGTCCCGGTACACCGAGACCTGGAGGCCCTGGTTGAAGGTGCCCGGGACGGTCACCTCGCCGTCCTTGCCGTCGTCCGTGAAACCGGTCTGGATCGCGCCGGTGTTGAGGACGCCCTGCGGCGACGCGCCCAGTACCCGAGCCGGTCCTCCAGCCAGGCGAACTGCATGTCGCTGATGACGTTGAACGTGGCCACCGGGGCGGTCCTGGCGCCCGCGCGCACCTGCGCGGCGACGAGCATCCCCGCCGCTCCGGCGGCGGCTGTGCTGGCGAGAAGGGATCGGCGATCCACGGGACTTCCCTTCGCAGGCTGAGGCCGGCCTCCGGGCGGGGCGGGGAACCCGGCTGAGACCTCATTTGGTCTAGACCCGTTATGTGTACGAGGCCGACCCCACCCGCATCGCGCGGCGTGTGACCGCCCGTGAACACTCCCCGGGGACCCGGCCGTTCGCCGTGCGGACATGCGCCGCGTACGTCCAAGGCGGGATGGCGCTCCGGCCCTTCACGCGCCACCGCGCCCACCGGACGGCCGGGACGGCCCCGGTGGACGCGGCAACAGCCAGGCCGTGTCCCGAAAGCCCCCCAGGGGCTTCGCCTGGGACGGAATGCCAGCGGCGAAGCCAGGGGGAGTGCCCCGGAAGGGCAGGTGGCCCTGGGGAAGCCCCAGGCGCCAGACGCCGTGAGCCCTGCCCCAGGGGCAAACGGCGCTACTCTTCCGGACGCGGCTCAGGACCAGGACGCGGCCACCAACGCCCGTTCCGCCGCCGCCAGATGGACCGCGGAGGCGAGCCAGGCCCGGGCATAGGCGTCGGCCGAGGCCTCGGTCAGACGGCCGAAGGCGTCGCGGGGGCGGCGGCCCGCCTCCGACGCCAGGGCCTGCGCGAGGTGCGCCGCTCCGGCGAGCCCCGCCCGGGTCAGCCGGGCGGTGAGCGAGGCCGCGTCCGTCCCGCGGCCCGCCTCGGCCACGGCACGGCGGCCGCCCGCGACGCCCGTCTCCAGCAGACGCCGAACCCGCCACAGGGGCGCGTCCGCCAGTGGGTCGGGCCCCGCGGGCACCGGACCGGAGGCCGCGGCTCCCGCCGTCTCGCGGGGGAAGTGCTCGCCCTGGAGCCGGTCGTAGCCCAGATCGGCGCGGCCCTTCCAGCCCTCCGGCAGCCGCAGCGTGTCCGACGCGCCCGGCACCGGCCCGACCGCCAGCGGCCGCAGCGTCGCCGCCCGGTCCAGGTCGGGACGGCCGAGGACACGCAGGACGAGCCCCGGATGCCCGGCGATCCGGCGCAGGTTGGCGGCGTGCGGGAGCTCGGGGTGGGGGTGCGCGGGGCGGAGCCGCAGCAGAGGGCCCTCCCCGGCGACCCGGACGACGACACAGTCGCCGGCCGCCCCGATCACCTCGACGTCACAGCCCAGCAGCCCGGGCGCGGCACCCTCGGTGAGTACTGCGGCCATCGCCTCCCGAACCGGCCGGGCGAAGAGGGCGGCGACCGGCTCCTCGGACCAGTCCACCCCGCGCAGCGGTGTCGCGCTGACACCGCGCCCGGCCCCGAGCCGCCCGTCCGCGGAGACGGTCGCGCCGACGATCCGCAGACCTCCGCGCGCAAGCCCGGCGTGGTCGAGGACGCCGCCGCCGAGCGCCACGGACGCGGAGCCCGCGCCCTTCACCCGGGCGAGACCGCCGGGACGCACGTCGGACGCCGTGTAGCCGGCGCCGTCCGGACCGACCAGGTGGGTGGTCACACCCCCGTACCCGGTCGCGGACAGCACCGGCTCCCGGCACAGGCCGTACACCCGCAGGCTGCCGCCCTGCTCGTACACCCGGCGCGCCGAGCCCGCAGCAGCCGTGTCGGCCGAACCGGAGGCGAGCAGCGCGGCTCCGGCAAGCAGCTCACGGAAGGCCTCCGCGAGGTCGCCGAGGCGCTGCCCCTCGCTGCGCTCCCGGGCGGCTCTCAGGCCCCGTACGACACGCAGCGCGGCGGCCTCGGCCCGCGGCAGACCGGCAAGGCGTGCGGTGTGGGCGGCCCGCAGCAGCTCGGCCTGCACCACGGCACCACCCGCGGTGACACCGGCGGACAGGGCCTCGGCGGCGGCGTCCCACAGCGCGGTGGCGGCGCGGACCTGGGCGGGGGTGAGGGCGGCCGGAGCGGGCGCGAGAGCCTCGGCGTGCGGCCCGGACCCGGGGTCCGCCACGTCGCCCCCGCCGGCGGCGGGTGCGCTCTCGCCGGGCCTGGTACCCGCGCCCGCGTCCGTATCGAGGCCCGCGCCCGCGTCCGCGCCGGAGTCCGTACCCGAGTCGGCGGCCTCGCCCGTACCCGAGTCGTCACCCCCGCCCCCGCCGGTCTCGCCGTCCGAGAGCGGGGCCGCGCCCAGGACCGCCGCGCGGTGCAGGCAGCGCGGAGCCAACAGGCAGGTGCACACGGCCTGTTCCGCGTGCGTGACCGCGCCGGACGGCCCCGGACGCAGCGTGACCGTGGCGTCCTCGCCGAAACGGACCTCGACCGACCCGTCGGCCGCGGCGGCGGCCTGGCCGGCGCAGCCCGCGATCGCCGCGTCGAGCTTCTTGCGCAGGCGTGCGCTGAGCTGTTCCACGGCGTCGGCGAGGACGTCCGGGGCGACGGGAGGCAGGAGTTCGGTGCTCAACGGGGTTCTCCACGGAGGCGGTCGCCCACCCAGCGGGCGAGGGCGAGCGGGCTGAGGGCGGCCACCGGCATACCGGCCGCGACGAGTTGGCGCGCGACCGGCACCGAGTAGCGCGGCGTGCCGGTGTCGTCGAGTGCCGCGCAGCCCAGCAGGTGGGCGCCGGAGGCGGCCAGGGCACGCACCTCGCCGAGCAGCCCGCCGAGCGGTGCGCCCTCCTCGAAGTCGCTGACCACCACGACGAGCGTGCGGCTCGGCACGGTGATCAGCGAACGCGCGTGCGCGAGTCCGGCCGCGATGTGCGTACCGCCGCCGACCCGGACTTCCAGGAGCAGCGACAGCGGATCCTCGACCCGGTCGGTCAGGTCGATCACCTGCGTGGAGAAGGCCAGGAAGTGCGTGGACAGGGTCGGCACCCCGCCCAGGACCGCGGCCGTCAGCGCCGACCAGATCACCGAGGCCTCCATCGAGCCGGAGACGTCGACGACGAGGATCAGGCGCCAGTCCGCCTCCTTGCTCACCCGCGTGCTGAACATCGGGCGCTCCGGTACGACGACGAGCCGGCCGTCCTCGGTGCGCCGGGTGTGGGCGAGGTTGGCCCGCAGGGTACGGGCGAGGTCGAGGCGCCCGCCGGGGCGCCGGGTGGGGCGTGGGGTGGCCAGTCCGGAGAGCGCCGGGCGCAGGCGGGTGGCCAGCTCGCGGGCGAGCTCGTCGACGAGCCGCTTCACCAGCGGGCGCAGCCGGGCGAGTTGGGCCTCGGGCATCCCGCCGGCCAGGGACAGCACCGAACCGAGCAGCTCCACCGACGGGCGTACCGATGCCGGATCGAGCTGCGCGAGCACGTCGGTGCGTCCCGCGTCGGCGGCCTCCGCGAGAACCTCCTCGCGTACGTCGGCGCCGAAGAGGGACTCCAGCTCCGCCGCCCACTCCCGGGCGGTGGGGAACGACGGGTCCTGCCCGCCACCCTGAGCGGGCGCGCCGCCGTCCAGGTCCTGGGCTCCCTCGCCGTGCCCGCGGCCGTACAGCTCGTCCAGGGCGTGGGCGTAACGGCGCGCGTCGCCGGTCAGCCGTTCCTTGTGGCGGCCGAGCAGCAGCCGCCAGCGGTCGGCACGGCCGAGCCGCCGGTCCGCGTCGTCCGTTCCTGCGGCGAGGCTGTCGACCTCGGGCCCGTCGGCCGTCTCCGCACCCGTCCCCGTGCCCGTCCCCGCACCCATGCCCGCGTCGGCGCCCGGCAGGCCCAGGGCCTTCAGCGCGGCCGATCCGGCCGCGTCGGCCGCCGCCCACAGGGCGAGCAGCTCGGGCGGGGCGTCGAGCGACAGGTCGAGCCGGTCGCCGAGGCGTTCCGTCACGGTGGTGAGCAGCCGGTCGCGCGCGGCCGGGGCCAGCGTGTCGAAGCCGCCGCGCAGGGCCGGGAGCCGGTCGAGGAACTCCTGGTCGGCCAGCGTGTCGACCCGGTCCATGAGCGGGGCGAGCGCGTCCGGTGACGCCTGGAGCAGAGGTCCGGCGGCCGTGAGCAGTCCGGCGAGGCGCTTCGTCAGCGCCCGGCGCGTGTCGGGCGCCGTGGCCCCGTCGATCCAGCCGGCCGTGCGCTCGCCGAGACCGGCCGCGTCGTCCAGGTCGAGCAGGACGCGTACGGCGAGGGCGGCGCCCTGGACGAGCGGGGAGCCCTCGGCGGCCAGCTCGGCGAGGGACCGGTCGAGCCGGAGGCCGAGGTGACGCGCGGCCGTCCGGTCCGCCAGCGCGACCAGTGCTCCGGCGTCGGCGAGGCTGTCGCTCCCGGCGAGGCCGGGCAGGGACCGTACGGCGGCCTCCAGAAGCTCCTCCGCGAGCGCTCCGGCCGTGGCGCGGGCGTCCTGCGTCGTGCCGGGGTAGTGGCCGCGCCGCAGTCCCTCCAACAGGTCCAGGGCCTGGAGCAGTTCGGGCAGGTCGGCGCTGTCGGGCAGCATCGCGGAGGCCTCGTACAGCCGCGCGTCGACCAGTTCGGGCAGGTCGCAGCGTGCGGCGGCGGTCAGCCCCGTCAGGATCTGGTCCGGGGTGGGGCCACCCTCGGCGGCCTCGCGGTGCGCGGTCGCCGCGAGCGTGCCGGTGGCGGCCTGGGCCGCGGTGACCCCGCGCACTCCCGCGAGATCGAGACGCGCGGGCACGGACGGCGTCCAGGTCACACGCCACTTGGTGCCGAGCGCGGTGCCGTCGCCCGTGCTCGCCACGGCGAGGGGTTCGCCGTACGAGGCGCCGATCACGAGCAGACGCTGGAGCAGCACCTCGCGGCGGCCGTCCAGGTGCGAACGGAGCGGGTCGAGGCGCAGGTCACGGCTTTCAGGCTCGTCCGGGCGGGGCAGCCGCAGTTCCGCGAGCTCGGCCTCGACCGAGGGGCCGAGACCGGACCGGGGCGCGTGCGGGCTGATCCGGCCGCGCGCCGTACCGACGAACACGGCCTCCAGCGCACGGGCCAGGGCCCGGCCCCGGCCGAGGAGTTCGCCCTGGCCCAGGACGGTGGTGACGGCCTCCAGGACCTCGCCGCGCCCGGGGGCCGGCAGCCCACGCAGTGCGGCCAGGTCACAGGCCAGACGCAGGGTCTCGGCGGCCTCACCCGTTCCCGCGGTGTGGCCCGCCCGTCGCATCTCCCGGCACAGCCCGGTCACCGCGTCGGACGCCGCCACCCGGATCCGCTCCGGATCGCCGCCCGCGGCGAGCACGGCCTGCTGCCACAACGGGTCGCGGATCCCGGCCGGGTAGCCGGAGCGGGAGTCGAGCAGATCGAAGGAGTACGGCACGAGCGAGGTGACCACGGCCCCCTCGGCCCCGGCGGGCGTGCCCGCCCCGATGCCGCCGGAGACGGGCGGCTCGTCGGCCGGTCCCGCCTGGGCGGAGTCGGGCGTCGTGGCTTCGCCCCCTGCTGCTGAATCCGCACCCGCGGTCATGCCCGGGGCCGCCCCGGAAGCCGTGTCCGAAGCCGTGTCCGCCCCCGCTCCTTCCGCCGTCCCCGTCTCGGCCGACGTGAGGAGCGCCGGTGCATGGAAGGCGCCGATCACGGCGGCCACCCGGTGTCCGTCCGCCGAGGCGGAGGCGATCACCTGCCGCATCCGCACCTCCCGTGCCAGGTCGGTGGCGGGTACGGCGGCGTCCGTGCGCAGGGCCCAGCCCACGCCGAGTGCCGCCCGGCGCACCGCGTCCGGGGTGCACCCCGGAGCCAGCACCTCCACCGCGCGGTCCCACAGGTCGTCACCGTCGCGCCCGGTTCCGGCGGCGGCGAGCGCCCCGGCGTACGAGCGGCGCCCGCGCGCCGTCCCGGCGCCGGGAACATCGGCCGCACCCGCACCCGCACCCGCGGTGCTCTCAGCCCCCGCCCCCGCCGACGCGTCGGCGTCCGGACGCACCTCCCCGCCCCCGTCCGGCCCGGGCACCGGCCCGCGGTCTCCCGCCGACCACCCCGGGTCGCCGAGGGGAAGGTCGCAGCACACGACCTCCACCCCGTGGGCCCTGGCCCAGCGGACCGCGGCGAGTTCCGGCGAGAAGTCGGCGAACGGGTAGAACGACAGGCGTCCGTCCTCGCCCGCACCGGCCAGGGCGACCGGGGCGACGGTCTCCGGGTCCGCCAGGTGCTCGAGCCACGGCTGGAAGTCGGCCGGGAGCTCGACACAGACCACCTCGGCCCGCGCCTCGTCCAGCAGGGCGGGCACCACCGCGGCGAGGGCCGGACTGTGGTGGCGCACGCCCAGCAGGTACGGCGCGCGCGACGCGGCCAGCGCGTCCACGGCCGCTCGTGGATCGACGGTCGTCAACGCAGGCTCCCGCGCAGGTCCCAGAGCCGGCGCCACATCGCCGAGCCGGTCTCGGCGCGGCGGCGCACCGGGCCGTCCCAGTAGCCGAGCAGCCGCGCGTGGTCGGCCGGGTCGTCCTTGCGGACCACGCCGAGCAGATGGCCCGGCAGCAGGTCGAGCACGTCGCCGCCCGGCAGATAGGCGGCCGCGACGCCCAGCGACGCCGCCACCTGCACGGCCTCGGCCGTGGACATGACGGTGCCCGGCCGCTCCACGTCCCAGCCCTCGGTGGAGCGGCCGGAGCGCAGATCGCGGAAGACGGTGACGAGGGCGTCGAGGACCGCGTCGTCGACGGCGAAGGCCGCGCCCGCCCGCTGTACGGCGGCGACGGCCTGGCGGCGGATCAGGACCGCCTCGGCGTCGGCGTCGGCGATCGGGTCGACGGTCTCGAAGTTGAAGCGGCGCTTGAGCGCGGCGGACATCTCGGAGACGCCCCGGTCGCGCAGGTTGGCGGTGGCGATCACAGTGAAGCCGGGCGCGGCGCGGACGACCGCGTCCTCGGTGGCGGTCAGCTCGGGCACGCTGATCCGGCGGTCCGACAGGATGGAGACGAGAGCGTCCTGGACCTCGGGCAGACAGCGGGTGATCTCCTCGACCCGCACCACCCGCCCAGCGCGCATGGCGGCGAGGACGGGGGAGTCCACCAGGGCCTGCGGGGTGGGGCCCTGGGCGAGCAGCAGGGCGTAGTTCCAGCCGTAGCGGAACGCGTCCTCGGTGGTGCCGGCCGTGCCCTGCACGGTCAGGGCGCTGGTCCCGCTGACGGCGGCCGCCAGCAGCTCCGACAGCATCGACTTGGCCGTACCGGGCTCGCCGGTGAGCAGTAGTCCGCGCTCTCCGGCGAGGGTGACCACACAGCGTTCGACCAGCGCGCGTTCGCCGACGAACTTCGGGGCGATCACCAGCTTCGACGGCAGCCCGGCGCGGCGCCCGGGCAGGGCCAGCTCCACGCCGTCGCTGCCGCAGACGAACGTGACGACCGCGCGCGGGGTCAGCGCCCAGCCGGGCGGGCGCGGGCCGGGGTCCTGGGCGGCGAGGAAGGCGAGCTCGGCGGCGTGGCGCTCCTCGGCCGGCATGCCCTGCCGGACGGGGGCGGTCTGTTCGGTGACGGTCATCCGGATTTCCTTCGTGATGTTCATCGTGGTTCGACGTGCCCGTGCGTGCGGGCCTGTTGACGTACGAGGACGGGGACGGGGACGGGTACGGGGAGGGGTACTGCGGGGAACGGGTACGGGGACCGGCGCGGCGCACCCGGGGACGGGCGCGCCCCGCCGTGCCGGCGACACGCGGCCCGCCTCAAGGCGGCCGGGCCGCGGTTCACCGACGCTGTCAGGCCGCGCCTCAGCGGCGGCGCCGCGTACGCCTCACCTTCAGCTCCTCGAAGCGCGGCACGTCCCCGTCGAGGATCCGCCGCCACGCCCGGGCGAACAGCTCCGCGGCCGGTTCGGTCGGCACCAGCGCGCCCAGGACCGGCTGGTTGCCCGCGCCCACCCCGTACATCGGCAGCTTCCACTGCTCGACCGGCAGGACGGGCGACGACTGCTCGGCCCAGGCACCGGGCAGGAACAGCGAGCGCCCGGCCCGGGCCCGTACGGCCGACACCACCAGGTCGGTCCCGGCGAGTTCGGCCCGCGCCGCCTTGAGGCGGGCCGGCTTCCATCCCGTCCACCGCGCCGTGTTGCGGTCCGTCGGATCGGGCATGGCGAGCAGCATCAGATACAGCGTCGCCGCATCGGCGCCCAGGCCGCGGGCTTCGGCGACCTCGGCCACCAGCTCCGGCACCGAACGCGAAGGATCCTGCGGCCACCACAAGCCCTCGCCGTCCGTCTCGCCGGCCGCGGGCGCCCCCGGGGCGGCGAGGAGCCGTGCGAACGCCGGGTCGTGCGCGCGCTTCAGGGCCGTCTCGACCGCGGTCGGCTGCTGATCGGGGCCGCGCAGCGCCACCAGATACGGGTCGGACCCGGTGGAGTCGAGCAGGGCGGTCCGCACGGCCGGCCGCGGCTGACCGTCCTGCGTGGCCATGAGCACCGCGCCGTACCGCTCGTGGTCCGGTGCCGTCTCCGTCGGAGCGCCGGCCACCTTCCGGAAGTCCGCGAGGCTCGTGTAGTGGCCCACGGAGAGCAGCAGTTCCGGCGCCGCCAGCCGCTGCCGTACGGCGGACAGGGCACCGGGCAGCGCAGCCCGTACCGGATCGCCGGCGGGCAGCCGGTGGGCCAGCCAGGCCGTCAGGCTCATCGAACCGGCCAGCACCTCCGAGGTGAAAGGCGCCTCGGCGGGCGCCACGAGCTCCGGGTGGTCGCCCTCGATGCGCCACGCCACGTCGACGCCGAGTTCCTTCGACCCCGCCGGGTCGAGCAGCGCCGGGAGCGCCCGGTGCAGGGGCCAGCCGCTGCGCGCGGCCCGCGCGGCCTCCGCCGCCAGCCAGTCGGGCACCTGCCGGCGCCGTCCCACCTTCTCGTTCCACACGGCGGCCGCCGCCGCGACATCCGGGCCCTCCGTCCACAGCCGTGCCGGGTCCTCCGGCAGCAGCGCCGCGAGCAGCGCCCGGCGCACCTCGACCGTGAGCGTGCGCAGCTCGTCGCGCGCGTGCCTCGCCTCCGCCACCTTCAGGCCGAGCGCCTTGCGCAGCTCGGCCGGCAGGAAGTTGTTCTGCCAGCCGTCCACGCCGGGCATGCCCACCAGAACGATCCTGGCCAGCGCCCCGGACACGCCGGTGAGGCGGCTGAACTCCTCGGCGGCCTCCGGCACGAAGGGCACCTCCGCACGCGACCGCGCCTCCCGCAGGAAGCCGCTCAGCCAGTCGGACCCGCGCACCCGGTCGCCCACCGGCGAGTCACCCCGCACGGTGTAAGGGCCGGGCACCTCGAAACGGCCGCTCGGATCGTGGAACAGCGCCCCGAACTCCCACCCGTCGGCGACGCCGGAGGTGTGCTCGGTGATGCCGAGCGCCGCACCGCCGCCCAGGGGCAGCACACTGCGGTGCCACTGGTTGCGCCCCTGCCCGTCCGGCGTGTGCAGATGGGGCGTCGCCAGATGGACCAGGACCCGCCGCCAGCGACCGGCCGAAGCCGCGGTCGAGGCCAGCCCCAGCGAGTCGACCTGGCCGAGCACATCGAGCAGGGCCGCCCGGTGCTTCGGGTCGGAGCCCGGCGCGACGGCCCGGTAGGCGATCGCGGCCGGCTCGTCGAGGAGCGGGACGAACGGCAGGCGCGTGTACGGCAGCGACGGCAGGTCGAAATGCAGCCGGCCCGGCAGCGCCTCGGCGGAGGCGTCCGCACGTACGGACGCCAGCGCCTCCAGATAACGGTGGGTCACATCGCCGTCCCTGCCGTAGTGGTAGTAGCCGCTGTCGAGGATGCCGTTCAGCGCCTCGCCGAGCAGCTCGTCGCTCGGGCCCTGGACCCGGAGCTCCGCGGGCCCGGCGACCGGGTCGAGCCGGGCGGCCACCTCGTCCAGCGCCTTCTGCTGCCGCACCGCGAAGCGCAGCACCTTCACCACACCGGCGATCAGCTCGGGCGCCGAGACCTGCGGCAGCGCGGCGCGCACCAGCTCCGGCACGTCCGCCCCCCGCTCCGCCAGCGCGGCCGCCTTCAGCAGGACGCCGGCCGACTCCGCGTCGGCACCCCGCAGCGCGGCCGACCCCTGCGGATCACGCGCGCGCAGCATGTGCAGATACGCAAGCGGCGGCAGGGGCTGGGCCGCGGTCCCGTACAGCTCGTTGCGGTGGTCGCACTGAGCCGTCGTCGTGACCACGCCCTCGGGATCGCGGAGCGCCACCTCACGCCACTGCCGGGCCAGGGCCCGCGGCCGGTCGTCGCCGGGGAAGGCCAGCGCGCCGACCGGCCGGTCGGCGCCCTTGGGAAGGACGACGACCCGTCCGGCGGTGTCCTCGCCGTGGTGGCTCCCGTCCGGCAGCCGTACGACACGCCAGCCGAGGAGCCCGTCCGCGGACGTCCCCTGGACCGAACCCGCCACCGCCGGCGCGGGCAGCAGCCGACACGAGCTCGCCACCAACTCGGCCCCGGGGGCGTGCCCCAGCAGCGCGTCGGCGAGGAATCCGGGCTGTGAGCGCCGGCCGTAGGCACCCCCTGCGGGGTCGTACTCCAGCCAGCCGCCCTTGTCCGCTCCGTCGGCGTTCTGCCACACCCAGTACGAGGTGCCGTCGGACAACAGCTCGCGCTCCCCGGGCAGCTTCGTGTCGCCGCCGTGCAGGACCCCGCCGCCGGTGGTGCGGCCGCCGCCGGGCAGCTGCAGGCTGGGGTTCTCCGAACGCATGCTCCAGTGGTCGGAGCCGACGAGGTCGAACACCGCGTCGGGAGCGGTGTGCCAGTAGCCGCGCGGCTCACGCCCGTTGTACGTCCTCCAGAACACCAGGAGCGCGCCGTCCACGTAATGGAAGCCCCTCCGCCACACGTGCGTGGTGGGCATCCGCAGATCGTGCACGAGGACGGTGGAGTCGGCGTCGATCACCCGCGCCTGCGTCGCATTGGCCACGATCAGGTACGGCCAGGCCTCGACGACGGTCAGACCCTCGGTGCCGTGGTGCCCGGGCACCAGCTCCGCCAGCGCCTCCTCCCAGGCCGGCCAGCGCAGCTCCTCCCACAGGCCGCCGCGCAGCGTGCGGGCCACGGCCTCGCCCAGATCGGCACCGGCCGCGGCCGCGACCTCCTGCGGCGCGAGCGCGAGCGCCTCGGAGGGCAGCCACGAAAGACGCTGGATCGCGGACGGCAGTCCGGGCAGCCCGGCCGCCACCGAAGAGGCGGCGACCTCCCGCATCCACTCGGTGAGCATCGGGCGCCCGCCGGGCGAGGCGGCGAGCCGCTGCATCACATCCGTACCGGAACCCGCGTCGTGGTAGCCGTTCGCCCCGCGGCGGAAGGCGGGCCGGAAGCGCGGATCGGCCGCCAGCGCGACCAGGTCCCGCCGCTCCTCGCCACGCGCCCAGTCCGACAGGTTCATGGCGTTGCCACGCCGGTGGTGCTGGGCGGACTTCCCCTCGGGATCGGCGACCGCGACCTCGAGCGACAGCAGGAGGTCGAGCAGGTTCACGTCCTCGACGCCGATCCGCAGGAACCGCTCGCCCTCGGGCCGCGCCGCCAGATCGGCACGCAGCCGGCCGGCCGCCCGCTCCACCAGCCCCAGCAGCGCGGGCGGCGTCGGGCGCGGCCCCCAACCGCGGTGCCGGGCGCCGTGGAAGCGCTCCAGCCAGCCCGCCGCGCCGTCGGAGCACTGCTCCTCCTGCGGCAGGCCGGTGTCCGTGAGACCGGCGTCCGCTCCCGAATCCGCCAGGATCCCCAGCCACAGCTCGGTCATCTCCCCGCTGTCCCCCGGCGGGTTCATCGAAAGCAGCGTGCCCCGCACCGACGGAACGCGCCGGGCCAGCGCGACCAGCGCGCCGCGGTGCGACTTCCACCAGCCGGCGGCGGCCCGCAGCGTGGCCGGCAGCGGCAGGAGCTCGGCCAGGTAGTCCTGCTCCGCCTCGTTGCCGGACAGGGACGCGGCACGGGCCAGCCGCTTCAGCTCCGCCGCGGCCTGGGCGGAGGGCGCCAGGCCGCCGGCGGTCCGGCGCACGCACAGGCGCCGGAACCGCTCGTACGCCTCGACCGGCGCCAGCCGGGCCGACAGATCCTTGCCGTAACCCGTCAGCACCTTCACCGGCAGCGCACCGGCCAGGGCGAACTCCAGGAACACGGCGTCGAGCCGGTCCTCGTCGACCGTCAGCCCGTGCTGCGCCTCGCTCGTACGGGCGCGGCCGAACAACTGGCCCGCGTACGTGGCGTTCTCGACGCCGAGGAAGACCCGCGCGGCCTGCTCGTAGAAGACCGGGAGGAAGTGCGGTACGGCCGAGGCGAGCCGCCCGGCCAGCTCGAGGCAGGCGTCGAGCGCGGCCTTGGGCTTGGTTTTGGCCTGCCGGGCCAGCCGGTCCAGCTCCGGCACGACCGCCAGGGCGTGGTGCCCGTCCTCCGGGTGGTGCACGAGCACCCACTCGGGGAAGCCGAGCTCCTGGCGCCGGCCGAGACCGACCACGGCCGGCTCGCCGTGCGGTTCGAGCCCGAGGAAGCCGGCGGCGAGGTCCTCGGCGGGGCCGAGTTCGGCCGCGGCGAGCCGTACGACGACCCGGTCCTCACCGAGCACCGCGTGGCGGTAGGCCCGCGCGGTCAGCTCGACCGCCGAAGGGCCGGCTCCCTGTGTGCCGGCCGGGAGCACCGCCCCCGCCGCCAGCAGCTCCTTGTTGTCGTTCACGCCCTTGTCGCCGCTCACACCCGTGCCGGTCACGCGTCCCCACCCTCTTCGATCGTGCGGCCGGCGTACAGCGCAGCGGCCATGCGCATCCCCTCGGACCAGGCCACCGGCCCGACCTCGCCCAGCCGCACCGCGCGGCCGTCCTCGTCGTGCCAGCTCAGCCCGCCGGTCTCCGACTCCCCGTCCCAGTACGGCTCGCCGATCCACACCGACGCCTCCGTGCTGCGGCCCCCGTCGCGCACCTTGCATGTGGCGTAGCCGCCGGACACCCGGTAGCCGAGGCTCGTGGCGCGCGCCGCCAGACCGAACCGCGAGGCGAACTTCCCGCCCGCGTAGTCCCGTACCTCCGTCGCCGACTCCGGACGCGCGGCCTTCGCGCCGTCCGACCCCTCCGAGCCGTCCGTCTTCGACCAGGTGGCCCGGTGGATCTGCTCGACCTTCTGCGTGATGCCGAGGTCGGCCGCGAAGTCCCGCACGTCGTCCAGGTCGGGAAGAAGCACGGGGTGAGGGAGCGTCACCGTGCGCGGCGAAAGCCGTACGGTCTCGCCGTCCAGGTCGACCACCTTGAGCTCCCCGTCGGCGGTGACGTCCCGCAGGAAACCGACCTCGTCCGGGTCGTCGCCCACCACGGCCATGTCCCGCAGCGCCGCCTGCCACGCCTCGTCCGGCCACACCCGCGCGATCAGCTCGGTCGGAACCGGGAGCGACGACACCATCCAGGCATCCACCTGCGCCACGCACGAGGCCGCGTGCCGGTCCAGCCACTCGGCGAGCCGCCGCAGCCGGTCGACCTCGGTACTGTCGCGCAACGCCTTCGGCAGCGTCTTCAACTGCCGCCCCCCGACGCGCCGTGCGACCACACGCCCGTCCTCGAGGGTGATCTCGTACCCCTCACCCGCTGCCAGCCACGCCATCAGCCGTGCCCCTCCGCCTGTCCGTCAGATGTCCGTCGGATGTCCTCAGCGCAGCCCGAACGAGGGGCGCGAAGCCCCTGAACTGCGACATGTGGGGAGACTAACGAGGGCCACTGACAACGCCCTCCGGCCGGGGGGTGCCTGGCACGGAGTCAGGTGCGGAGCAGGTGCGGAGCCAGGCCGGAGCCAGGTGCGGAGCGAGATGCGGAACGGGCACCGAGCCAGGCGCGCGGAGTCCCACACCTACGGCCTCCGACCGCTCTCGGCACGGCGCCGGTCGGCGCCGGCCGCGGCCGCCTACTTGCCGCGCCGTACGCGGGCGGCCTTGCGGGCCTCGGCCGTGCGCCGTGCCTCGGCGGACTTGCGGGACTCGTTCTTGGCACGGCCCGCCTTGCCCGGGACGGTGCCGATGCCGCGGAAGGCCGCGCCGCGCCGCCCGTCGCGGTCCGCTGCGGCGGGCGTGCCGCCTGCGGGGGCGACGGCGGGGGCGACGGCGGGCGCCTTGGCTCCGGTGATGCGGCGCAGCTCGGCGTCACCGGGGCCGACCTTGGTGATCCGGGGCCTGATGCCCGCCTCCGCGAGGACACGAGCCAGGTCGCGGCGCTGGTCGGGCAGGGCCAGGGTGACGACGCTTCCGGAGGCCCCGGCCCGGGCCGTACGGCCGCCGCGGTGGAGGTAGTCCTTGGAGTCGGTGGGCGGGTCGACGTTGACGACGAGGTCGAGGTCGTCGACGTGGATGCCGCGGGCGGCGACGTTCGTCGCCACCAGGACGGTGACCGCCCCGGTCCTGAACCGCTCCAGGGTGTCGGTGCGCTGCGGCTGCGACTTGCCGCTGTGCAGCGCGGCGGCCCGCACCCCGCTGCCGACGAGCTGCCGGGTGAACCGGTCGACGGCGGCCTTCGTGTCCAGGAACATGATCACGCGCCCGTCGCGCGCGGCGATCTCCGCGGCGGTGGCGAACTTGTCGGCACCATGGACGTGGAGGACGTGGTGCTCGACCGTGGAGTCGCCGTCCCCTTCCCCTGCGAGGTCGGCCGCGTGGATCACCGGGTCCTTCAGGTACCGGCGGACCAGGAGCTCGACGTCCCGGTCCAGCGTGGCCGAGAACAGCATCCGCTGCCCACCGGGCCGCACCAGGTCGAGCAGTTCGGTCACCTGGGGCAGGAAGCCCATGTCGGCCATCTGGTCGGCCTCGTCGAGGACCGTGATCTCCACCTGGTCGAGCCGGCAGTCCCTGCGCGCGACGAGGTCCTTGAGCCGCCCCGGGGTGGCGACGAGCACCTCGGCCCCGGCCCGCAGCTCGGCCGCCTGCCGCCCCGACTGCAGCCCGCCCACGACGGTGGCGAGGCGCAGCCCCAGGACCTGCGCGTACGGCGCGAGCGCCTCGGCCACCTGCTGGGCCAGCTCGCGCGTCGGTACGAGCACCAGCGCGAGCGGCTTCTTCGCGTCGGCGCGCCGGCCGGCCGTACGGACGAGGAGCGCGAGCCCGAATGCGAGCGTCTTGCCCGACCCGGTACGCCCCCGGCCGAGGACGTCACGGCCCGCGAGGGCACTGGGCAGGGCGGCCGACTGGATCGGGAACGGCGCGGTGACCCCCTGGTCGCCCAGCGTCGCCAGAACCGCCTCGGGCAGCCCCATCGCGTCGAAACGCTCCACGGCCGGGAGCGGCGGGGTGCTGGTGAGCTCCGTGAGGCCGGCGAGGCCTGTGAGGTCTCCCGTACGGTCCGAGCGGTTCATGGATGCCATGCCTTCTTCTCTGGGGTGCCCGTCAAGGAAAACACGGCGGGGAGGGACCGGCCGAATCCTCCGGGTGATCGAACCCCGGGGCGGACCGTGCGCACTCGCACACAGGCACACCCCTAACCTGGTGCCCGCCATGTGGCGGGCTTCGAACGATGCGAGCAGTGCGAGCAGTGCGAGCAGTGCGAACGATGCCGTCGGCGCGAACAGTGTGAACAGTGCGAGCAGTGCGACGAACGGGGTGTGACAGGTGACGGCGGCGAACGGCTCGGATCTGGTCGGCGAGGTTCTGGGCGGGCGGTACCGCGTGACCGCGACGATCGGCCGCGGCGGCATGGGTGTGGTCGCCCGGGCGACGGACGAGTTGCTGCACCGCGAGGTCGCCGTCAAGGTCCTGCGGGCCTACACCGACGCCTCCCCGGCCGAACTGGCCGGTCTGCGGACCCGGATGCAGCGGGAGGCACAGGCCGCCGCCCGTGTCCGGCACCCGGGAGTGGTCACCGTGCACGACGTGGTCGAGGAGCGGGGGCTGCCCGTCATCGTCATGGAGCTGGTCGACGGGCCCTCCCTCGACGACGTGCTGACGCGGCGCGGCTCACTCGACCCGCGCGAGGTGGCCGCGATCGGCGCCCAGCTGATGGACGCGCTCGACGCGGCACACCGGGCCGGGGTCCTCCACCGCGACGTCAAGCCCGGCAACGTACTCCTGGAACACGGCGGCCGCGTCGTGCTCACCGACTTCGGCATCGCCAGCATGGACACCCCCGGCGACGAGGCCCTGGCCAAACTGACCCAGAGCGGCCAGATCGTCGGATCCCTCGACTATCTGCCGCCGGAGCGCGCACAGGGCCAGGTACCGGGTGCCCCGTCGGACATCTGGGCGCTCGGCATGACGCTGTACGCGGCCGTGGAGGGCGCCTCGGCCTTCCGCCGTACGTCGGTGTGGGAGACGCTGGCGGCGATCGTCGGCGAACCCCTGCCGGAACCCCGCCGGGCCGGGCCGCTCACCCCGGTCCTGCGGGCGCTGATGGCCAAGGATCCGCTGCAGCGGCCCGACGCCGCACAGGCGCGCGAGATGCTGGAGGCGGTGGCCGGGGGCAGGCGGACGGACCTCCCGGCGGCACCGGCTCCCCAGCCGGTCGCTTCGCAGCCCCTCACTCAGCCGGGCTTCGGTCCGGCCGTCGCCGCACCGTTCGCGCAGCCCGTCCCCGGTACGTACGCCGCTCCGCCGCCGGCAGCCATGGCGCAGCCGGGCATGACGCATCCGCGCATGGCGCAGACAGCCGTGGCACCGCCGGGTGTGGTGCCGGACCGCGCGCGCCGCCGTACCCGCACCATCGTCGCGGTGGCGGCTGCCACCGTCCTCACCTGCGGCGGAGTCGTCTACGCCCTGACGGGCATGCGAGGCCCCGAGGACGGGGGAGGGGCGGCCACGGCGCCGCTTCCCGCGTCGAGCACCCCCGCCGACGGGGACATGTCCGGTGCGGGCGGTACGACCGACGGCCCGACCTCCCCGGGCGACCTGACGTCCCTCGGCCCCGGCGAGACGGCTTCCGGCACCCCGTCGAAGAAGGCCGAGGACCGGGACACCGGCCCCACCCCGTCGCCGAGCGGCGGGGACGACAAGCCGGCCGGGAGCCCGACAGCCTCCCCGAGGACGACGCCCAGCTCCACGGCGCAGGAGCCCGTTCCGGTGTCGACGGCGTGCACCGGCTGGGCCCACTCGAACCGCAGCAGCGGCACAGGCCATGCCTCCCAGAACACGCACCTCTACACCGGTCCGTACGCGGACTGCTCCTATGTGACCGCGCTCAAGTCGGGGACGAAGCTCTCCTACGACTGCTACGTCACCAATGCCCACGCCAACAAGTGGATCTACGCCCGCATCCCCGGCACGGACACTGTGGGCTGGGTGTTCGGCGACAAGTCGACCGTGGACAGCGGCACGCTCGCCCGCTGTTGACGCGGCGCGGCGCCGACGCCGGTCTGCTTGCCGGGCCGTGGGGGTGGGTGGTGGCGACGCGGAGGAGCCGCTGGGCCTGGAAGACGTGGGGGGATGGCGGTGGCGGTCGCCTCGAACGCGCTGACCGTGTCGGGGGTGGGGGTCCTCCCGGCGCAGGGTCGCGAAACGAGGTCGTGGCGAGCTCTCCGACCCTGCTCACCGCACTGACCGTCGCCGGAGCCGGGCCGGTCACCTCCGCCCGCCCGTCCCGTTCCGCCACCGAGGTGGATGCTGTGCCGTGGTGATCGCCGTGCGATCACCCGTAGAGCGTGCGGCCTCCCGGGCTGTTGCTCATGAAGCGCTGGCCCATGGCGATCTCCTCACCGACCACCGACCAGACGGTCTCGTCGTTCTGGAAGGGGAGCGGGTCAATGCTGCTGATCTCCCGGCGGATTCGCTCGACCTCGCGCTCCAGGCGCTCGAAGCCGGCTTCCTCGTCTTCGTCTCCGCCGCCGTCTCCGTCACCGTCGTCGAAGGTGAACTCCTCGAGCAGGCGCTGGAACCCGAGGGTCACCTGGACGAGGGACGAGACGTCCGTGTGGAGTTCCTGTACGGTCTCCTCGTCGGCGTCGAAGGCGTACACCTTGCCGGATCCTGGGTCCAGCGCGAGGTGGGCGTTGAGCAGCCAGCCGATGACGGGCCATGCGCCCGCGCCCTCCGGGGCGTCCTCGAAGTCCTCGGTGTCGACGACGTCCTGGACGAGGGGCAGCCCATCGGAGTCCCCGGCGGCCTCACACAGCCAGAGCGTCCCGGTGGGTACGCCGACGGTCCGCAGAAGGCGGGCGCCCTCGGTGTCCGCGGCGGAGGCCGGGAAGGCCGTGGCAGGCAGGGTCGCGAGCCGGTCCTCGCCGAAGATGTCGGCGAGTTCGCTGCGGGTGACATCGAAAAGCACTGCTGGAACTCCGAATTCGGCGTCGTGCGGGCGCTGTGGGACTCACGCGGAGGGACGCGGTCACGATACGGCAGGCCGTCACCACCGGACCGTCGAAGGCACCGGAGCCCGCCCTGTCGGCTTCCGCCGACTCCACCGATGCTACGAGCGTAAAGCCACCCACGCTCCGTCCGGCCGGCTGCGCCGTCTCAGGCAGCGCTCCGGCCGCCAAGTCCCCGGCCGCTACGCAGTCCTGACCAGCCCGCCAGCCTCACCCGCATCACCGACCCCACCCAGCTCTCACCACCCCCGCGGTGTGCCGCGCTCGGCGTGGGGGAGTGGTGCGCAGCGTGAACCATCCGGAGGCGGGACTGGCGTGAACTCCCTTTCTTCACAGCTTATTTCACCTCTTGACGCAAGGTGGTCCAGACCTTTAGTTTCACGTCGCGCGACAGCCCCGTTCTCCCCCATCCGCAGCCGACCCCTCGGCTGACGGCGAACCCCGAGGAGCGTGCCCTCCCCATGCGCAGAAGTCGTCTCTCCGGACGGGCCCTGGCCCTGACGGCGCTCACTGCCGTCCTGTCCGCCCTCTTCACCACGGCGCCGGCCGGAGCCGCCGAGGGGTCCATCACCGGACTCGCCGGCAAGTGCATCGACGTCGCGGCGGCGAACAGTGCCAACGGCACCGCCGTCCAGCTCTACTCCTGCAACGGGACCAACGCCCAGCGGTGGTCGAACCCCGGCGACGGAACGCTCCGCGCCCTCGGCAAGTGCCTCGACATCGTCGACCGCGCCACCGGCGACGGCGCCTCCATCCAGCTGTGGGACTGCAGCGGTGGCGCGAACCAGCAATGGGTGGTCACCGCCGCGCACGACATCGTCAACCCGGCCGCGAACAAATGCCTGGACGCTGTATCGCGCCTGGGGGAGGGATGCGGGGTGGAAAATTGCTTTGTGCAGGCTGGCGTTGGTGTCTTAGCTTGGAGGTCGCCGGGTGGAGCAGGTCGGTAGCTCGCTGGGCTCATAACCCAGAGGTCGCGGGTTCGAATCCCGCCTCGGCCACGAAGGAGAGCGGGCCCGTCGCACACGATGCGGCGGGCCCGCTTTCTGTGCTCGGGCTGCCTGTTCCTGCCAACACGCGGCGGGCCGCGGTGGGCTTGTTGTGGGGCTGGGCTGCCGTAGCAGGGCCTCGAGGGGATGAGGGTGACCGGGTCCTGGCAGGATGCGCGAGTGCAGATCTTGAAGATGGCGGGCTGCGTTGGCCTGTTGGCTGCGCTCGTGGGCTGCGGTGGCGCCAGTGATGGTGTTGCGCCCCCAGGCCACGCGCAGAACATGGAGGCGACGGCTTCGATGGACCCGAGTTCGATCACTGTTCTGGTGACCTTTGTCGGCGGACCGGCCGACGGTCGGACCGAGCACCTGCCGCTGCCCGAGGTGGCGGGCAAGGTCACGATCGATGGCGTGACCTACCGGGGAAACCCCGGTCCGCCGCCGGAGGTGAAGGACACTCCGGAGGGCCTGGCCCAGGTGATGCGGCCAGTCTGAGGAGAGTTGCATGCCGTGGTCGGAGACATCCGCTGCTCTCGCACAGTGAAGGCTGAGCATTCTCACCGAAGGTTGAGTCGCCTTCCATGGGAGGCCGAGGCGATAGCGGCCTTGGGCATGGGACCGCGCTGGGCTGTCAGAAAGGGAGTGTCGGCACGGCGCGGATACGGTGCTCTGCGGCATTCAGCGAGGATCTGCAGCACGAAGCCGGTGCCATCTGATCCTGGACGGTCACGCACGGCTCGCCGCGGCGATCACCGAGTCCGTCGAGCCTCCGCTGCTGCAATTGCACCGCACGGTGCCGTGCGATGACCTGGCCGTGCGCGTCAACGAGGCTGTGGGCTTCTACGAGGGCGAACCGGCACGCTTCGCCGCACTCCGCGCCGTTCACGGGCCCCACCGTCCCGAAGCGCGCTGCCACGGCCGGCCCGCAGCTCGTGCGCCTCCTCCACGACCTGAAGACCGCGGAACAGCCGACCCGGGCCTGGCCCCTGCCCGGCGGGGAGGACCAGTGGCGTCGCATCGCATGCGAGGTGACAGCCGGCCGGGTCTGGCCTCCTGTCTGACTCCTGCCGAATTGCTTCCGCTGACCGCTACGTCCGGGTGTACGGCCCATGCAGGAGCTCACTGGCGGCTCGTATGTCCATCGACCAGCGTTTCGCAGACAACGGTGACGCCCTGCTGAGGCCTTTCCTTCGCTGGTCGGAAGGCGCGGTGGTCAGCCGGGGTGATTTGGGCACACTGGGGCGATGAACTTCGGGGGGCCTGGCGAGGGCGGCTGGCACGATAACGGGGCACTCCGGGCTGCGCTGAGGCGTACGGCCGAGGGGCTCGGGCTTGGCCGCCTGCCCGAGTCGGACGGGAGGTGGGGTCGCCTCGCGGAGTACGTTGACGCGGGGGGACGCCGACGCGTGATGGTGTATCCGCCGGACGAAGAACGTCGCACGTTCCAGGTGAACTTTCAGGACAACGGCACGCGCATGGCGTGTGGGTGGACCGCAGACCTGGCCGAGGTGGTCAGGGCGACGGCGGGGTGGACGGGTGGCGCGGGGCTCGAGGAGACCAGGGCGCACGCCCCGTTCATCCAGTTCAGGCCCTGGGCCCTCGCCCATGAGCGGAAGCCGTTCGGTGTCGTCGAGTTGACGTGGCGTGCCAAGCTCGACCGCGTTCACATGCCGCCGTACGACCGGCACCCGCGCCCTCACGCGCTGCTGGCGGCGGCGTACGCCCAGCCGGTGCTCCGCCGGCTGATGCCAGGCAACAGCCACTTCAACCTCTGGTTCTCCACCAGTGTCAAGGACCCCTGGAAGACGCGGGTCGGGTACGCGATCGGCCCCTACGACGAAGGGCTGTACGGGGTGCGGAACGAAGGCAAGGTGGTCGCGCGCACCGGGACGCCGGAGGAAGCCGTCGCCCTTGTGGTGGCCTCCCTCCCTGAGGGGCTCGGGCCGGCGAGCTGAGGCAACGTGGAGGATTTCGCCTTCAGCAGGGCAGGCTGGTGATCGTGTAGATCGGCCGGTACTGGGAGACGGTCGCGGTTCGCGTGGGGGGAGTACGTACGAGACTGCTCTCGTCGACGCGGAACTCGTAGGCGGGCCGTCACGTGTGTGAAGGCGGGCGCGTCGTCGGCCTGTCCGGCCGTGAGGCAAAGTCCAGAGGCCGACAGCGGTCATCGGACGCGAGATGGATCTTCGTGGTCAGTCCGTCGTGAGACTGGCCGATGTCATGGTCGTCAGGCTCGTCGGCCGGGGCCCCCTCTTTGCGGGCGCCGGCCGCGTGCTGGTGAGCGTAGCGGCTGGGGCGAGACCTTCCCGCGCCTGCTGCCGCTGGTGGGGCGGGCGCCCGGTCCCGGCCCGCGCCGTCGTGCGGATCGCGCGGACCGGGGGCGTGCTGCTCGTCCTCATCACCCTGCACGGCGTCCTGAATAGCATCTTTGGGTTCGCCGAGCAGCCCCTGGTACTCATCGGCCGGGACCTGCCGTACCCGCAGCCCGGAGCCTGGGCGAACTGGCTGTACCTGCCCGCCACGGCCTGGGGCTTCCTCGTCCTCGCCGTCGCCGGTGACTACGCGTGGCGCACGGCCGGCCGAGACGCCAGCCGGTGAGCCGGGGCGCGGACGGTTCGTTCTCGGGGCTGCCGCTGTCGTGTTCGTCGTCGGTATGAAGCGGGAGATGCCGTGCAGCCGGCGCCGGGCGAGTTCCTCGCGGAGGCTGGGGGCAACGAGGTCCTGGGGGCTTTCCGGTTCGACTGCGACGACCGGTGCGAGCCTGGCAGGGCGGACTTTCTCCTGGGCCCGTCCCGGCCCGGGGAAACGGCACCCGTCCCGGCCCGGACAAACGGCGAAACGGCACCCCGTCCCGGCCGGGAGGAACGGCACCCGTCCCGGCCGGGAGGAACGGCGCCCGTCCCGGCGCCTCGAGTGGCATACGGCGGGTGATTGAATGCGAATGACCGGGTGCGATGCTCGCCCGTATGATCGCGGACGCGGGGTATGACGACCTGTCATGCTTTCTCGGGGGAGAGAACGATCCACGATGAAGTTCGGCGTACTGGGACCGGTGAGCGCCCACGACGGAACGGCGGCCCTGGACATCCGGGGGGCGAAGAGCCGGGCGCTGCTGGCCGCTCTCCTGCTCGCACCCAACCGCCCTGTTTCGCTCCAGCAGCTGCAGAACGCGCTGTGGGGGCAGGAGGCACCCGCGACGGCCATGGCCTCCCTGCACAACCATGCCGTCCGGCTGCGGCGGGCGCTGGGTGGTGAGGGCGGGCAGCGCCTTCATTCCGTGCCCAACGGCTACCTGCTTCAGGTGGAGCCTGGTGAGTCCGATCTCGAGGAGTTCACGGGGTTGCTGGAGTCCGCCGCCCGGGCGCGCCGCGAGGGTGACCGGGCGGCCGTCGGTGTGCACGCTGCTGCGGCGCTGGCCCTGTGGCGGGGTGAACCGCTCTGCGATCTGGCGGACAGCGGCGGCCTGGAAGCCGATGTCCACCGTCTGAGCGAGGCGCGGTTGCAGGCCGTGGACTGGTTCGTCGAAGCCGAACTCGGGCAGGGCCGCCACGTCGAGGCGGTCCCCGAGATCAGGCGCTGGATCGCCCGCTACCCGTTGCACGAGGGCCTCCACGTTCACTTGATCACTGCGCTGTGCCGCAGTGGCCGTCAGTCCGACGCGCTGGAGGCGTTCGAGGGGATCAGGACCCGGCTGGCCGACGAACTCGGCATCGGCCCCGGGCCCGCGTTGCTGGCCGTCCACCAGCAGGTGCTGACTGCTGATCCGGTGCTGTTTCGGCAGGCCGCGGGAATTCCCGCCCGGCGCGGCGCGGGTCCCTCGGCCGGGCCTGCGGCCGGGCCTGCGGCCCCCGCCCACCCCCCATGGTCCTGGTCCACCGGTGTGGAACCGACACCACGTCAGCTGCCCTTGCCCGCCCAGGATTTCACCGGTCGGGCGGCCGAGGTCAGGGCCGTCGTCGAAGCCCTCACGGCTGCGGCCGCCGGCCGCGGTGCCCCCGCTGTCGTGGCGATCTCGGGGATGGGCGGCGTCGGGAAGACCGCCCTCGCCGTGCACGCGACCCACCAGGTCGGCCACCTCTTTCCCGACGGCCAGCTCTACGCGGACCTACGGGGCTTCGGCCCGGGCCGGCCGCGCAGCGCACACGACGTCCTCGCACGATTCCTCACCGACCTCATCGGCCAAAACGAGCAGGCCGGTGGCGGCCGGCCGATCCCGCAGGACACCGACGACCGGGCCGCGCTGCTGCGGACCGTACTGGCGGCACGACGCGTCCTGCTGGTTGTCGACAACGCCCGGGACGCCGATCACCTCCTCCCGCTGCTCCCGGGCGACGGCCGATCCGCGGTCGTGGTGACCAGCCGCACCGCCCTCGCGGGCCTTCCCGGTGCCCTGCTGGTGTCCCTGGCACCTTTGGACATGGAGGAGCAGCGGGCCCTGCTCTCCGCACTGTGCGGTGCCCGTCGCCTCCACGAGGACCACGATGCGGCCCTGCGCGTCCTGGCCGCCTGCGCAGGCCTGCCGCTCGCCCTGCGGATCGTCGGCGCTCGCCTCGCGTCCCGCCCGGCCTGGTCCCTCGACACGCTGGCCCGGCTTGTCGACTCCGGCACCAGCCGCATCCGTGCCCTGTCCGCGGGCCCCCTGGACGTGCACAGGACGTTCGCGTCGAGCTATGCCGCGCTGCGCGACAGCCCCCTTGCGTCCGACCGGGAAGCCGCCCGGCTCTTCCGGCTGCTGGGTCTGTGGCCCGGGTTCGTGTTCCGGACCCAATCCGCGGCAGCCCTGATCGCCCGGCCGGTCGCACCGACCTGCGAACTGCTCGAACTGCTCGTGGACTCCCACCTCCTCGAGTCCCCGGAGCCGATGCGGTACCGCTTGCACGATCTGCTCGGCGAGTACTCCGCCGAGCGGGCGGCCGTGGAGGAACCGGCCCAGGAGAGCGAGGCCGCACGCATGCGCCTCCTGGTCTGGTACATCAAGGCGCTCGACGGCGTCGGCGTCGCCGTCGGGCTCGCCCCCCACCCGCACCTGGCGCTGGCGGAGGCACCGGCAGCGCCGCTTCCCGTGTTCGCCGACGCGTCAGCGGCACTGCGGTGGTGCACGGAGGAACTCCCGCACGTCCACGAGGCCATCCGGACGGCAGCGCACTGTTCCCGGCCGGACTACTCCTGGCAGTTGGCCATGGGGTTGGCAGGGTACGAGAACTCCCGCTGGTGGACCGGGCAGGTGCTGAGCTTGCACCGGGAGGCGCTCCGGTTCGCCGAGGAGCACGGGGACAGGCTGGGACAGGCGGTCATGCTCCGGGCCATCGGCACGTCACTCGGGCGCTCGTACCGCGGCGAGGAGGCGCTGGCTGCGCTCCTTGCAAGCCTCGCCCTGTTCGAGGAGCTCGGCGATGACGGTGTCCTGGGGTCGCTGCTGACGAACATTTCCACGGCCTACCACCAGCTCGGACGGGCCGAGACGGCGCTGTGCTATGCCCGTCGGGCCATGGAAGCGGCCCGCGCGGTCGACGATCCGCGGCCCGAGACTCTCGCCCTGTGTGCGCTGGGGGCCGCCTTGCTGGAAGCCGGTGAGTTCGCCGAGGCCGAGGGGTGCCACCGGGAGGTCCTCGGCCGGTTCCGGGCCTACGGCGATCCCACCAGTACCGCGATCACCCTCGCGAACCTCGGTGACACGCTGCGCGGACTCGGCCGGCAGGAGGAGGCACTCGCCGCACTGGCCGAGTCGTTGGCCGTCCGCCAGTCTGTCGGGGACGTGGCGGGCATCGCCGACTGCCTGGTCATCACGGGCCGCTGCCACCTCCACTTCGCCCGCTGGAGCGAGGCGGGAGAGTGCTTCGAGCGAGCCGTCGAGCTGGCGCGGGAGCACAGCATCGACGTGTCCGTCAGGGAAGGCCTCGCAGGTCTGGAGAAACTCCGCCGCCTCTGCGCCGGGCAGCGGTTCCAGGACGGGCGGGCCGCGGCCGCCCGATGAGCCGGGGCTGGCCCGCCCGACCAGCCCCGCCCGGCCAGCCCCGGCCGGGCGACCCATCGGGCGGTCACTATCCGCCGGTCACTATCCGCCGGTCACTATCCGTCGGTCACCGTCCGCCGGTGACCGCCCGATGGGCCGCGAGGCTGCCGCCGCTGTGCCCGGTCCCTCGCTGCACGCCTGTGTGATACGGCCCCGTGCGGGAAGCCGACGGCGCCGCGCCCAGGGCGAGGCGCCTGGGCGCGGGCCCTCAGGAACGCGCCGGCCTTCGGGAACGACGGGCACGTGTCCCGGGCTGACCGTGCGCCCACGACGGCGGCCCATGCCCTTCCAGCCACCGGTGCGGTGTACGGCCCGGCACGTGTCCCGTCCCCCCCCGTTTGCGCGGATCGGCGGGTCGGGGGCATCGCGCCTGATCGGATCCGGCCCGCTCGTCACCGTCGACGGGTGGAGCGCCGCGCCTGTCGGCGGGTTACAGCAGGTCGCTGCGGAACCAGCTCCACGAACCGGTGCTGTCCCAGCCCTTCACCGGGCCGCCGAAGGCGGTGCCGGTGCTGGTGAAGCTCCACAGGGCGGTGTGGTTGGTGCCGTCCGCATCCGACCCGTTGTTGTAGAGAACCCCGACGTCGGCCCTGCCGTCGCCGTTGAAGTCCCCGGCGGTCACCTTGGACGAGTCGGCGTTCCAGCTCCCGGTGGTCCGGTCGTCGTTGTCCCAGGCGTTGACGGGTCCGCCGAAGCCGGTGCCGGTGCTGGTGAAGGTCCACAGCCGGGTGTGGTTGTTGCCCTCGGCGTCGGCGCCATTGTTGTACAGGACGCCTACGTCGGCCTTGCCGTCGCCGTTGAAGTCCCCGGCGAACGGCTTGGAGCGGTCCCAGCTCCAGGAGCCGGTGGTCCGGTCGTCGTTGTCCCACATGCGCTGCGGTCCGCCGAAGCCGGTGCCGGTGCCGGTGCTGGTGAAGGTCCACAGGGCGGTGTGGTTGGTGCCGTCGGCGTCGGCGCCCTCGTTGTAGAGGATGCCGATGTCGGCCTTGCCGTCGCCGTTGAAGTCCCCGGCGGTGACCTTCGACCGGTTCCAGTTCCAGGAGCCGGTGCTCGACCACTTCTTCACCGGGTTCGCGAAGCCGCCGCCGGTGCTGGTGAAGGTCCACAGGGCGGTGTGGTTGGTGCCGTCGGCGTCGGCGCCCTCGTTGTAGAGGATGCCGATGTCGGCCTTGCCGTCGCC
>NZ_JBEZHV010000016.1:0-12422 GCF_040650755.1 Streptomyces sp. NPDC048623 | reverse complement strand
GTTCGCGAAGCCGCCGCCGGTGCTGGTGAAGGTCCACAGGGCGGTGTGGTTGGTGCCGTCGGCGTCGGCGCCCTCGTTGTAGAGGATGCCGATGTCGGCCCTGCCGTCGCCGTCGAAGTCACCGGCGGTCACCTTCGACCGGTCCCAGTTCCAGGAGCCGACGCCCGCCTCGATGTTGTCCCAGGCCTTCACCGGGGCGGCGAAGGCACCGCCGCCCTTGCTGAGGAACGTCCACAGCACGGTGTGGTTCACCCCACCCTCGAGGCCGTTGTTGTAGAGCACCGCCACATCGGCCTTGCCGTCGCCGTTGAAGTCGCCGGTGGCCCGGGTGGTCTGGGCACGGTTGGCCGTGAAGAAGGACACGGCGGTGGAGAGCGGGCCGGTCTGGTTCGCGTCGTTCGTTGCGCGGACGGCCAGCGCGTGCGGTCCGTCGGACAGGCCGTTGGTGTCGAAGGCCATGCTGTACGAGGGACCGTGCCCGCCGACCGTGCCGACCGCGCTGCCGTCGACGAGGAACGTGGCCCCCGTCGGCGTGCCCACCTGGTCGGTCACGGAGGCCGAGAGCGTGACGGTGCCGCTGAGCACCGTACGTGCGCCCGGTCCGGTGACCTGGGAGATTGGCGGGGTGGCGGTGGGGTACGGGTCGACGCCGTCGTCGGTCAGGCCTGCTTTCGGGCCGCAGTCCGGCCACTGGCCCGGCCCGGCGCCGCGCAGGATGCGCTCGGCGACGACGATCTGGTCGTGCTTGCTCGCCTGGTTCGGGTAAGCGGCGAAGTCCCGGCCGCCGAAGGCGTCCCAGGTGGGCTTCGTTATCTGCAGGCCACCGTAGTAGAGCCCGTTGGACGACACGATGGTCCAGTCCTGGCCGCTCTCGCACTGGGCCACCCGCTCCCAGGTCTCGACGGAGGCGGCGGAGGCCGGGACGGCGGGCACGAAGGCGAGGGCCGTGCCCGCGACGGCGGCGCAGGCAACGGTGGTGGCGAGACGCAACGGCGTACGGACACGCGTGGAAGTCGTCGGCATGAGGGAGGAACGTCCTTGAGGTGAAGAGGGAGGGGTACGACATGCCGGCCCCGGCCGGCCGGGGCCGGCCGGACAGGTCCGGCCGTGGCGAGGGCAGCCCAGATCAGCCCAGGTCGCTGCGGTACCAGTTCCAGCTGCCCGAGGCGCTGTTGTCCCAGGCCTTGGACGGGCCGTACAGGCCGTAGACGCCGTCGTTGCGGCCGCCGAAGGTGAACAGCGAGGCGTTGTTGGTGCCGTCGGCCGACTGGCCGTTGTTGTAGAGGACGCCGAGGTCGCTCTTGCCGTCGCCGGTGAAGTCGCCGGCCACCAGCTTGCTGCGCTTCCAGCTCCACGAACCGGTGGTCGTGTCGTCGTTGTCCCAGGCCCGCCTGGGCGCGAGGACGCCGTCGGTGGTGCCGTACGCGATGTGCACGGCGGTGTGGTTGGCGCCCGCGCTGTCCTGGCCCTCGTCGTACATCATCGCCAGGTCCGCCTTGCCATCACCGTTGAAGTCCCCGGCGACGGGCTTGGAGCGGTCCCAGCTCCACGAACCGGTGGTCCGGTCGTCGTTGTCCCACACCCGCTTCGGGGCGAGGATCCCGCTCGTGGTGCCGTACCCGAGGTGGAAGGCGGTGTGGTTGGTGCCGTCGGCGTCGGCGCCCTCGTTGTAGAGGATGCCGAGGTCGGCCTTGCCGTCGCCGTTGAAGTCGCCGGCGACGGGCTTGGAGCGGTCCCAGCTCCAGGAGCCGGTGGTGCGGTCGTCGTTGTCCCAGGCACGCGCGGGTCCGTGGATGCCGCCGTCGTACGAGGAGAGGATGTGGAAGGCGGTGTGGTTGGTGCCGTCGGCGTCGGCGCCCTCGTTGTAGAGGATGCCGAGGTCGGCCTTGCCGTCGCCGTTGAAGTCGCCCGCGACCGGCTTGGAGCGCTTCCAGTTCCAGCTGCCGGTGGTGGAGTCGTCGTTGTCCCACACCTTCTGCGGGTTCGTGAAGGCCGCGCCGGTGCTGAGGAACTCGTACAGGCTGGTGATGTACTTCCCGGTGCCGCTCAGACCGTTGTCGTAGAGCACGGCGAGGTCCGCCTTGCCGTCGCCGTTGAAGTCCCCGACGGTCAGCTTGGCGCGGTCGGTGTTCCAGCTGCCGTTGACCGAGTCGTCGTTGTCCCACACCTTGAGCGGGGCCTTGAAGCCGGATCCGGTGCTGGTGAACCTGTAGATGGTGGTGATGTTCTTGCCGGTGCCGCTCTGGCCGCTGTTGTAGAGGACGGCGATGTCGGCCTTGCCGTCACCGTCGAAGTCACCGGTGGTGGTGGCGGGGATGGCCTTGTTGGCGACGAAGAAGCCGGTCCCCGCGGACATCGGTCCGAACTGGCCCGCGCTGTTCTTGGCCCGGACGGTCAGCGTGTGCGGTCCGTCGCCCAGTTCGGTGGTGTCCAGCGCGGCGTTGAAGCTGTTGCCGGCGGTCGCGACGGACTCGGCCAGCCGGCCGTCGACGTAGAACTCGGCACCGGTCGGCGTGCCGACGCTCTCGGCGACCGAGGCGCTCATGACGACGTCACCGTCGATGATCGCCGAGCCCGCGGGGCCGGTCACGGTGGCGACGGCCTCCGAGGTGGACGTGGAGCTGCTGCCGCCCTCCGAGGCGACCGGTCCGTCCACGACGTTCTTGTACCGGAGAGGGGTGTAGCTGGACGTCGAGTGCCCGGCCAGGGTCTCGAGATTGAAGTTGCCGACGTACCGCTGGGTGACGACACGGGGGCGGCTCTCGGCGTAGTAGTAGAAGGTGCCGGCGGACTGGTCGATCCAGCCCGCGAAGAGGACGACGTGGCCCCCGCTCACGGAGTTGAGGGCGTCGCCGGGCTGCAGCTGCGAGCGGCTGATCTCGGTCGCCACGGCGGGCAGGTCGGAGGTGGTGCGGCTGTAGGAGAGCTGCCAGGCCATGGAGACGAAGCCGGAGCAGTCCTGGCGGTAGCGGCCGCCGGTGGCCTCGTCCTGCCACCAGTTGTACGGGGCGGTGGTCCCGTTGTCGCTGTAGGGCACCGTGTTCGCCCAGTCGTGGGCCCGGTCCATCACCTGCTGGCGTGTCACCTGCCCGCCCGGGGCGGCGCCGTGGCCGATCGTTCCGGTCGAGGTCACCGACTGCCAGCTGGACACGACGGTGTCGGCGTGTGCGGTCCCGGTGGCGAGGGCGACGGAGGCGATGGCGGTGGCGAGCAGCAGCGAGGTGCCGCGGCGGGCGGTTCTGACGGCGTCACGGTCGAAGGACACGACTGTCTCCAGGTCGTTGAAGCGAACTCACGGGTGATGTTGCGGCTGGACGTCCTTCGGGGGGCGGTGCACCCCGCACCGGACGCCGTCAGCGCCTCGATCCTCCCGGTGACCCTCCACACGGCGACAACACGCCGAAAACACGCGCACAACGCCACCACAACGCGCCGGATGGGGCCTGCAGGCCCCGGGCGCTCGCTCTGCCGGAACCCGCTCCGGCCACGAACCGACGAGACCGAACGGACCATCCATGGCGCAGGCGACCGGCTCGCCCACCCGAACCGTGCGACCTCGCGGCGGAGGCGTTCGCCGCCGTCGCCCAGGCCGCCGAGCACGGCAATCTGCTCGACGCCCACCGCCTCGCCGGACTGCTCCCGCGGGCCGGGCGGCTCGAGGGACCGGCCCTGCTGCGCGACGCCTGGTTCGGCCGCGTGATCGACACCGGCACGCTCATCACGCAGGCCGGCCGGGTGCGGAGCATGGCCGAGTACCCCGATACCGCCCTCGACCGTGCGGTGTGGCGCACACTGTTCAAGGCGGCCGGCTTCACGGTCGACGGCCGCCCCGCCGAGCGACCCGCCCATACGGTCGAGCTCTGGCGCGGCAGCGTGTCCGAGCGCAAGGCCGACCGGTCATCGTCCGTCAGCCGCGCCGTCGCCGTCGCCGAGGCCTACGCCACCGGCACCGGCACCGGCGCCCGCCGGCCGACCACGGGCAGGCTCTACCGCGTCCTCGCCCCGCCCCGCGCACCGCTCGCCCGCAACAACGGCCGCGCCGAGGACGAGTACGTACTCGACACCGAGACGCTGCCCATCACCGAGGTACCGCTCACCCGCTGACGTCTCCGAGGCCGGCCGCATGCACGACGACACAAGCGAGGACCTGGCCGTGAAGCCGTACGCCATCACCCAACTGCCTGGCGACCGGGCCGTCCAGTGCGATGCGACCGCCGTGTGCACGATGGCGGACGGCACTTGCGCTATGCCCTGCTCGACGGCGTCGGCGACACCCAGGCCGTCCGCGCCTTCACCCGCACCGCCGCCGCCGTCTGGCGAGCGCCGCCGCGGGGCGCGGTGACGCGGCAGCCGGCCCGTGCGCCGAGTACGACCGCTACGCCGCCGACCCCGCCCGCACCGCCGACCACGACCTCCCCACCGCCGCAGCGGTCGTCGCCGTCCACGTCCCCGGCGGCCTGCTGTCGGTCGCATGGTCCGGCGACGCCCGCGCCTACCTCCTCCTCGACGGGAACCTGCGCCTGCTCACCGAGGACCACAACGCACGCCGCGCCTACGACGGGGACCGCAACCTGATCACCGCCTGCCTCGGGCGAGCTGGAAGCGACGAGGAGACCGAACGCATCTGGGGCCACCCGGCCATCGAGTTCCTGCGCGGACCGGTACGGCCCGGGTGGCTGCTGCTCGCCTCCGACGGCACCTGCGAACCGCACGAGGACGCAAACCACGGCCTCGCCGTCCACCTGACCGGCGACCCGCGCACAGCCGCCGAGCGCCTCGTCGACGACGCCGTCCGGCTTGCACACGAGCGGAACGCCCCGTACGCGGACAACGCCACCGCCCTCGTCACCCACATCACCGACGAGGGCGAAGAGGCGGCTGCCCATCCGACCCCGCCGCCCGGACGCCCGCTTGTACGGTGAACGGTTCGTTTCCTGGGTCCTCGCGACAGCAGCGCGGTTCGCCCCGTCGTAGATACGAGGTCGGGCCGCGCAGAAGCCTGCGCGGCCCAACATGGGGGCGGCCGTGCTGCGGACCGGCCCGTAGGGACCTGCGGGCGGCGCCCCTGAGCACGTGCGCATCGACCGCGGCCGGGACTTCCTGTCGAAGACGGTCCTGGGCGTGTTCGGCGTCCTGGACACCGAGGCCGAGGTCCTGCCTGCCTACAGCCCGCATCTGAAGGGGACGGTGGAGAACCTCAACCGGTGTGCCGACCGCATGCTCTTCGCGCTCCTGCCCGGCTCCACCCTCACTCCCGAGCCCCGACGCGCCAAGAAGAAGCCCGACCCCGACGAGCCGGTGGCGCTGACCTGCGCCGAGTTCACCGCCGAGGTCCTCGACCGGGCGCGTTGGTGGAACACCGAGCACCGCCCCGCCCGCCTGGCCGGCCAAACCCCGTCGAGACCTGGCAGGCCGACCCCACGCCCCTCTCGCACATCCCCGAGGCCGCCTTGTGGGGGCTGATGCTGGAGGACGACAGCCGGGTCCGGAAACTGAGCAGCCACGGGGTGCGCCGGCGTGGCCGGGACCACCTGGGTGCACGGATGGCCGGCCAGGCAGGCCGTAGCGTGCGGATCCGGCACATGCCCCACCACGATCACGAGATCGAGGTCTGTGACACGGCTGGACGTCACCTGGGCACCGCCCACCTCGCCGACGCCGCCACTGCGGAACAGCTCGACGAGCTGCGCCGCACCCGCACCGTGCGGGCCCACCGACTGCGCGAGGACGCCAAGAAGGCCGAGGCCCTCCGCCGACAGCGCTTCGCCCCGGCCACCGATCCCACGCCCGCCCAGCGCCTGGGCGCCATCACAGCAGCCGAAGCAGACCAGGAACTTACGACCTCCGCCGACAGCGACATGGCCGCCTTGGCCCTGCCGGACCTCATCCCACCCGCCCCCCGACGACTGGAACACCCCCGCCTCCCTGCGCCCCGCCGCCCGAGAAGAGAAGCGATGACGAGCCAGCTGCCGCCGAGAGAGACCGACCACTACACCCAGCTCATGGACGCTTCGGTCGTCACGACCCGCGCGCTCCTGGCCGCCCGGGAGAACATCGCCGACACGATCGAGGCCCGCGCGATGATGTGCATCCATGGCCGGCCGGCGTGGGTAAGACGCTTGCTGCGAACGTCTGCCTGCGCGGGCTTGAGACCCCCCGTGGCGAGGAGGTCTGCCGGATTGCCTTCCGCGCCCGCCCCACGGCCCGAGCGGTACGGCACGAGCTCTTCGCTGCGCCAGGTCTGCCGGGCGAACCTCCGCGTCACCCGTCCGAGTTCGACCAGCTCCTTTTGGACTCGCTCTCAGCCCAGCCCCGTACGCTGGTAGTGGACGAAGCCCAGTGGCTCAATCGAGAAACGTTCGAATACTTTCGTTTCATCTGGACCACCCGTATACGCAGATCGCCATCATCTTCGCCGGCGGCAAGGGAGCACACACGGTGCTGTGCAAGGAACCGACGCTCTCCTCCCGCATCTTCATCTGGCAGCACATCACCAAGCTCACTCCAACAGAAGTCCAGCAGGCCATCCCGCTCTACCATCCCGTCTGGAAACGGACCGATCCCGCAGACATCGCCTTCGCCGACCGCCATGCCACGCATGGCAACCTCCGTAACTGGGCCCGGTTAACAGCCCACATGCTGACCGCACTCGAACGGACAGGCCGCGACCACCCTGACCAGGAGGTGCTGCGATGGGCGTTCAGCAGACTGGGCAGCTAGCAGGACTGCTCCCCGCGCCCGCCTGCGGGGATGGTCCCGAGAAGCTCGGCACCGACGTGATCCGGAGCATCTGCTCCCCGCACGCGCGGGGATGGCCCCATGGCCTTGGTCTTCAGCACGCTCGTCGCGATCTGCTCCCCGTACCCGCGGGGATGGTCTCTTGGCCGCCGCAGGACGGCCGCATGACCGGACTGCTTCCCGCTCGCGCGGGGATGGTCCCTGGCTCGGCGACGCCGCTCTCGTCGGCCCGGTCTACCTGCGCCGGCACGACACGCTCGCGCAGATTGCCGCCGGCTTCGGGATATCCGTCGGGACCGCCCATGTCTATGTCGCGGTCGTCGTCGAGCACTTGTCCCGCCGGGCGCCCGGTCTGCTGCGGGTCCTGCGCGAGAGGGATCCTGATCACGTCCTGCTCGATAGGACGCTCGCCGAGTGTGACCGTGTCGGTGACAGCCGGGCCGACTTCTCCCGGAAGCACCGTCGTCACGGCGTGAACGTGCAGGTCGTGGCCGATCCCACGGCAAGCTGCTGTGGATCTCACCCGCGCTACCCGGCCGCACCCACGACCTGACCGCGGCCTGCACCCACCGCATTGTCCGGATCTGCGAACGCCAGGGTTTCCCCGTGCTCGCCGACCGCGCCTGCATCGGGGCCGGCTCCTGGGTGACCACGCCCATCAGACGGCTTCCCGGCCGGGACCTCACCACAACCCAGCGGACGATCAACCGGGCCCTGTCAGTGGCACGAGCGCCGGTCGAACGAAGCATCGCGCGACTCGAGTGCTGGCAGATCCTGCGCCGGGCCCGCTGCGGCCCCGGCCGGATGACCGTCATCGGCGCAGCCGTCCTCACTCTGGAATGTCAACGCTGATGAATCTCATTGCCGTTCCGGGGTGAGGGCGGATCGGCAATGGCTGTCATCCAGTTGGGAACTGTCTTACGACCAGACAAGTCGACCTTTGGTGAACCGACAGACCGGGTAGCTGCCATCGGCGATCCTCGTCAGCGTCTCGGCCACGGAGTCGAAATACTGGGCCATCGATTCGTACTCGCCCGTGACCGTGACCTCACCCACGAACCAGCGGCCGACGCGGCCGTCCCGCACGTCGATGAACTTTCCCGTCCAGCCGTCCTGGTCCGACAGGAACGGGATCCACTCGTTACGCCAGAACGGATTGTCCGGCTGGTCCGGAGGGTCGAATCCGCAGGACGTGGAGCGGTTCGCGTAGAGCCTCTCCATCGCCCGGATGCCCAGAAAGAAGCTTCCCTCGTCGGGGAACCCGTCGAAGCCGCAGCATGCCACGTCGTCGTCGACGTCTTCCTCCGGCAGATCCAGGTTGTTCTGCAACAGCCACGTCCGCAGGTCCCCATGCAGGGAGATCCCCATCCGTTCCTCGGCTGCCGCGAGCATCTGCTCCGTAGCGGGCCCTGGCAGATCCGCGTGATCGGCCGGCGCGTGCTCCCGAAGAAGACTCATCACACGCGACCAACTCTCAGCCACACTCATCACCCTCTGCCCCCTCTACAGGGATGTCTCCGTCCGACTACGCCACTGCGGAGGTTGGGGCACCGGCCAGAGAACCTTGCAGGGATGGTACTTCGAGCATGCGTTCCATCCCTCCCCGCGATCATTTGTGTTCACCGGCCCCGGCTGGGGTCTGGTCGGGGGGGGAGGGGGCAGTCGACGAACATGTTGAGGGGTGTGGTGGGTGCCCATCGGAATTCCTCGTCGTGGTCGCGTGATTCGAGCAGGCCGGCTTCCACGAGTGTGAGGAGGGTGGTGTGGAGGGCTCGTCCGGTCGGGTTGTCTTCCCAGAAGATCCTTTTGCTCTTCGAGAAGGGGATGTCGGGCGTGAGCGCGCCGAGGCTGAGGCCGAGTTCGTATGCGGCCTGGTCCCAGTAGACCCAGTCCTTCATTGCTTCCGAGAAGACCATTTCAGTCGGTCGCCTTTCTCCTCGTCACGCTTCAGTTCGTGTCCTGGGGCCGTTCGCCGGACGGTGGGTGGCTCTCGGACTCATCAACATTGATCATGCATGGACCAGGACAGCCGTGTGGTGACTCGCCGAAGCAGTCGGCCGGCGGCTCCTGGTCTCGGGTAGGGAGCCGGTCAGGCGCCGGCCGTCGCCGGTGTCACGCCCTGGGCCACTGGCGACCCGGCCGCCACACAGTTCGCAGGGGCAGCGGCCGGGGTTTCTGGTGTCTGCACGCATGCCTGTGCGATACAGGGGTCCCCGGTTGGTGACGGGGCCCGGGGCTGTGTGTGGTGCCCGGGGCCCTACATGTTTCGACGCGCCGCCTCCCCGGGGTTGTCCCTCTCTGAGGCCGACGGCAGCCTGTCTGTCTGCTCCGGGTTGGGGACGCGGTCGGCTGCGCCCAAGTGCCCCGCACCCGGCTCGTTCGGGGTTCTCAAACACGCGGCGGGCGCCTTCACCGAGCCCCTCCAGCCGCCACATGAGCCCGTTGGGGTGTGGCCGGGGATTCCAGTGTCTGCACACACTCGTGTGCGATGCAGCCAGCCTGGGGGCCCCGGGGCACGTCCAGTGCCCGGGGATCCCTGTCCGGGGCCGGCGGTGTCAGCTTGTCGCCCAGTCCAGTCCGAGTGCGGCGAGCGCCTGGAGTTTGTCCTCGGTGAGCTTGGCGCGCCTGGACTTTGTGTTCGACAGAAATACGCCCAGCCGGACGGCGTGTCCCTGGCCGTCGACCACGATGGCCTCTGCGTGTCCTCTGGGGACCCTCACGTGTCCTTCCCGGGCCAGGTACTGGGCGAGTGCCGCTACGCCCTTCTCGAAGGCGTCCAGGGGCTTCGTGGGCGGCCCGGCGGGCGCTTCCGGCGCCGTGGACGGTTCTGTGGCTTCCTCGGCTCCGGCAGGCCCTTCGAGGGCCTGGGCGTGAGGGATGACGCCGACGGCCCTCAGGCGTTCGCGTTGTCCGTCGGTCAGCGTCTGCCACACGTCGGGTTGGCGTTGTCGGGTGAGCCATTTCCCGATGTCCATGCCGTGGACGGTGACGCCTGGTTCGATGTATCCGAGGATGGTTTCTTCGGCGAGCATTTCGCGGACGACGGCGTAGTGGCGTTGCCACTGGGCGGGCCAGGCGGGGTTCCAGTCCTCGTCTACGGCCTCCAGTGCCGCTCTCCATTCGGGGTGTCCGTCGAGTGCTCCGGGCCTTCGGAGGTTGGCGAGCCATTGCCCGATGGGCCGGCCGAGTGCGGTGGCGGTTCTGGGTGCGCACAGGGTCCAGTGTTCGGCGTGGTACGCCTTGGCGGCTTCCAGGTTCTCCTGGAACCGTTCGTCCGCCACACTCCACACCATGCCGAGTTGTTCGAGTCGTCGGGCGCGTTGTCCGGTCATCCCCCCGGCCGCATACGCCCGTCGCTGTTCCGCCACCCACTGTCCGAGCGGTGTCCCACCTTCCTTGTGTCCGTAGGGCACTCGGGCGCTCCCCACCCGTTCCACATACGCCTTCAGCTTCGCCCAGCCGCGGGCCCAGTCCTGCCGTTCGGTATCGATCACGTTGAACGACACCCAGTCCGCGACCATCACCGGATCCCTGGGTGCGGCGAAACGCAGCAGCAGACGGGATTCCTCCTTGCCCTCCTCGGGTGCGGCGCCGATGTTCACGGAGGGCTGCGCGACGTCTTTCTGCGGTTCCTGCGGAATAGCGAGCAACTCAATGGCCTCTTCATCATGTGCACGCAATCCTTCAAGGGTGCGCACCAAAGGCCTATACGATCCCGAGGTGAACATGTCCTCCGGCTGCTCGCCAGGCTGAAGAAACACCGGCACGATCAGAGAAGCCAACTTTCCCTCGCCTGGCTTTTGGCGGAGGGCGCGGCCGATGGCCTGGACGATGTCGTGCGGCGCGCCCTTGGGGTCGAGCAGGGCGACACTGTCCACCGCCCGGATGTCGACACCTTCCCCCAGAACCCGACAATTCGAAAGAATCGCCCGCCGCCCGGTGGTCCCGAAGGTGTCCAGGACCTGGCGCCGGCGCTCCGGGACGTGTTCGCCGCACAGCCAGTCCGCCCACACCCGCGCCGGATACGTCTCGGGCCACTCCGCGTGGAGTTTCGCCGCCACCCGCCCGAGGCCCTCCGCGTATGCCTGTGCCTCCATCGTCCGGTGGTGGAAGGTGATGCACGTCTGCAGCCCGTGCTGCGCCATGGTGTGCAGCAGCGCCGCCTGGAGGGCTCCGAGCCGCTGCCCGCGAACCTCCTCCGACCTCCGGTCTTCGCCCATGAGCCGCATAGGGGTGACGAGCGGGTCCTGGAGTTCCAGGACGATGATCTGGTACCGCGCCAGCAGCCCGCGTGACACTGCCGACGCCAGGCTGAGCTTGTAGAGGACAGGCCCGAAGACAGTCTCGTCGTCCATGGAGGCCGCCATCTCACGCGGTAGTGGGTCGCGCACCCCTTCCTCCAGTTCCCAGCCGGCGGGCCGTGCCTGCCAGATCCGCGGTGTCGCTGTCAGGTACAGCCGGCGGTACGCCGGGATCACCGCCTGGTCATGGATGCCGGCCCACGCCTTACCCATCGAGCCACTTGTCCTGTGGGCCTCATCAACCACCGCGAGGTCCACCGGATCAAGCTTCTGCCCGTAGGCACCCTGGAACGCCTCCGCGAGGACTCCCAGGCTGGCGTAGGTGGCGTAGATCGTCACCGGCCCCGTCCCGTGCCACAGCGCCAGCTGCACGGGATTCGTCGTGGAGCGCACTCTCAGGCTCCACAGTCCGGGGTCGTCCGGGAGTGAGCACACCGCGACCGCCGGCCCCCTGTGTCCGACCCGATGCCACTCCTGGACCGTCTGCGCCAGCAGCTCCAGGGTCGGCACCAGCACGAGCACACGCCCCCGCGGGAGCATCTCGCGCGCGGCGAACGCGGCCGTGATGGTCTTCCCCGTGCCGCACGCGGAGATCACCTGCCCCCGCAAACCTGCGGCCGGAATACCCCCGGGAGGGACGTCGAGACCACGCCGGATGGCATCGACCGTCTCGATCTGGTGCGCGCGCAGATCGCTTTTCTTCATGACCACAGGAAACAAACTCCTTCTGGAATACAGCGCGCAACGAGAAAAGAAAGACCGGCGCGACAGAGGGGGCCAGTGGTGCTGTCTCAACCCAAACTCTACACAGCCTGCATCCGTGATGCATCACCCACCACACCTGCTTCCCGGCAGGCCGGCACGACCGAACCCCGTCCACGCACGCGGTACGAGAGACGCCTGCGGCGAGGACATCAGGGCAGGCTCGACGGCAGAGGGACGACGGGGCAGGCAGCGCCGGGGGAGAGGGCTCGGGTGGAGCGCAGCGGAACCCGTCACCGAGGCGGGGCCGGCATACCGTCAGGCCGCAGACCCCACCGTCCCTGAGGGGGTGGTGGGTCAGAACCCCAAACGCTACACAGGCCCACGACGTGATGCATCCTCACTGCTGCCCGGCGAAGCCGGAAGGGCGGAAGCGCAGCGGACGCCCCCTCAGTTTCCCCGCAAGCGGGGAAACTGACCCTCCACCAGATTGGAGCGAAGCGGAAATCTATAATTCCCGCAACGCGGGAATTCAATAAAGCGCGCAGCGCTTTATTGCCAGAAATCCGCTTGCGGATTTCATGAATTCGCGAAGCGAATTCCACTAAGGACCCGGCTTGCCGGGTCTTATCCCGCGGCGCCCGCCTTGACCTTGGCCTTGCCGTTGAGCAGCTGGACGAG
>NZ_JBEZHV010000015.1:0-196549 GCF_040650755.1 Streptomyces sp. NPDC048623 | reverse complement strand
CCGCCCAGGCCGGGACGGGCAGGAGCGAGAGGCACCAGGTGTGCCGGTTCGCCCAGCAGCCGCACGCCTCCATCTCGGGTCGCCGATTCCGCCACCGGTCCGGTCATCGGTCAGGCAGTCGATTCCGTCGCCGGTCCGGTCGCCCGCACCGCGGCACGAACACGGCCGGGCTGCCGGCCTGGCTGGTGTCGAGCACCGGGCCGTACTTCGCGCTGAAGTAGCCGCTGCCGGGACACGTACCCGGGCCGCTGTACTTGGTGAAGAGCTGGTTGCTGAAGGTGAGCGAGTTGTCGGCGTTGTCCGGGGTGGCGGTGAGGCTGCCGGCCCGGTAGACGCAGGTCGAGGTGCCGAGGATGGTGTTGACCTTGAGGGTGGTCTGGATCGGACCGGCGGCGCCGGCGGTGACGGTGAGGCTGCCGCCGGAGCTGACCGCCGCGTTGAACGGCAGGTTGTTGACGGTGATGCTCTGCACACCGGTGGCACCGAGGATGTTGGTGGTGCAGTTGCTCAGGGTGTGAGCGGTGACGGTCTCGGTGGCGGTGCCGGGCGCGGCAGGGTTGGCGGTGGCCGTGGCCGTGAAGGCCGAGGTGTTGCAGGTGATGCCGGTGCTGCCGCCCGAGGTGGTGGCGATCCGCGCCTGGGTACCGGTGGCGAGGGAGGCCGACAGGACGTCACCGACGGCCACGGCGGGGCCGCCGGAGCTTCCGGTGGTGAGGACCTCGCCGGCCGCGGCGGTCGCGGAGGCGGAGGCGGTCACCGCGAGAACGGCGGCGACGGCGGCACCTAAGGCAGCGGAGAGAGCACGCTTGTCCATGGGGGTTCCTTTCGCACGAAGGCGGAGGGTGAGAGAGAACTCGGCGGATCGCGTGGCTGCGCGGGCCCGTGCGCACAGGGGACGTACGCACAGGGGGAGGTACGGGAAGACGCGCGCCGCGCGGGGGATCACGTCACGCGCACGGGCCCGGGCAGAGCGGGGCGTCGATGCGATGACGTGGTGACGCGGCGGCGCCGGTGCGACGACGACCACCGCCGGAACGGTCCGGCGCCACGGATCTCCGGCAGCGGTGTCGCGATACGGGGTGGAGCGTAATACTCGGTGTGCGGTGCGCGATGGGGCGCATCCCGTCCCACGGGGGTGCGGCTCCATCGGTGTCCGCCCGCGGCACCGAGAGGAAAACCCACGAGGGTTGTAATCCTGGCGAGTATGTGACGTCAACAACCGCAGAAGGATGTGGCCGATGACGAGCGTTCGCGGCGCCGAGGAGGAACTGGTCCTGCCGGGGGCCCGCACGGGCCGCGAGCCCGAGCGCTCGCTGCGCCCCGGGCCGCGCCGGCTGACGCCCGAGGAGGTGGCCTCGCGGCAGCGGGAGCGACTGCTCGACGGGGTGGCCCGCACGGTCGCGGCCAACGGCTACACGGGCGCGCGGATCAGTGACATCTGCCGGGCCGCCGGAGTGACCCGTCCGGTCTTCTACGAGCTGTTCTCCGGCAAGGAGGACGCGGTGCTCGCCGCGTTCCGCGGCGGTACGGAGACCGTCCTGCGGGCCATGCACCGGGCGTACGAGGAGACCGGCGGCGCGGTCGACTGGCCGGCGGCCGTACGGGGCGGGCTCGGGGTGCTGCTCGGTCTGCTCGCCCGCAATCCGGCCTTCGCCACGATGGTGGTGGAGATCGAGTCGGTGGGCCCGGCGGGGCGCCGGGCGCGCGCGCAACTTCTGGCCAGTTTTCGACTGTTCTTCGCGGACGCGCCGCCGGGTCCGCCGGGGGTGCCGCGGGCCGAGCTGGTGGACACCGTGGTCGGTGCGGTCCACGCGGCGCTGCTGCGGGCGGTGGACGAGGGGCGGTTCGGCGACGGGACCGGGGCCGGCGGCTGCGTCGACGGCTCGGCTCCCTCCGGCGGCTCCGGTGGCTCCGGCGGCTCCGGTGAGGGGCTCGGCGCGCTCCTCGACGTGCTGGTGCATGTGGTCGTGGCGCCGTTCAGCTGCCCGGTCCCGGCCTCCGGCTCCTGCCCGGATTGAGTGCTGATTGATCGTCAACCTCGATTTGTCACTGGGTAGTTGACGCCGCTTATAACGACGCGTACGGTCCGTTTCGGTTCCCTGCGGCACCGCCGCCTCCGCACGATCCCGGGAAGACCCAGGTGGATGGGGAACCGTCCGCGCCAGGACGTCGCCGCGCTCCGTTTCCTCATCCATGTCAGGAGCAACGCATGGCCCTGCCCGAAGGCACCACCGAACCCGACGCGACGCCCGCGCGCGCCGCCGAATCCGAGAGACGCGGTGGGGTCCGCTACCGCCGCGCCGCCCTGATGGGCGTCCCCGCCTTCCTCGCCGCCTCGACCCTGGTGGTGCTCACCGCCTCGGGCGCGCTCGCCGCCCAGTTCGCCATCTCCGGCATGCCGTTCGTGGTCCACGCGGACTCCCTGGAGGGCACCGGCTTCGGACAGTTCGGCGCGCTGGACAACATGGCCGAGGGCAGCCCCAACGCGGGCGACACCGGCGGCCAGGTGCTGGTCATCGTGACCGCGATACGCGAGGCGAAGCTGACCAACCTGTGCCAGAGCGTGGAGCTCGGCGGCACCTATCTGCACATCACCGCCGGCAACAAGGGCACCCCGGTCCAGGCCTCCGGCCTCACGACCGACTCGACCGACATCACCGGCAAGGTCGCCGACTTCGACAACATCGAGATCGGCGGCGACGCCAGCACCTTCGAGAAGCCGCCGGTCAAGGGTCCGCTGGGCTCCTTCGGCCAGCAGGCGGACACGGTGCGGCTGAACGATCTGCGGCAGACCAACTACGCCACCACGGCGGTCCGCTTCACCCTGCCCGACCTGCACATGAACTTCAGCTCGGAGGGCTGCTGACGATGACGGCGGGCACGGACGAGGCCGTGGCGGACACCCCGGGCACTCCGGGCACTCCGGGCAGCCCGGCGGCCACGCCGTCGGACGGCCGCCGGCACCCCTGGCGCGCCTTCCGGCGCTGGCGGCACCGGCGGCCCTTCGGAGCGGGCCTCGCCCTGGCCCTCGGCGGCGCGGAGATCCTGCTGACCCAGCGGGCCAGCATCTCGGTGGTCCTCGCCGCGGGCGCCGACAGCCTGGCGGGTTACGTCCTGCCGATGGTCATGGCGGTCTGCGGGCTGCTCATCGTGTTCAACCCCCGCCAGCGCCTGTTCTATTCGGTGATCGGCGTGCTCGCCTCGCTCGCCAGCTGGGTCACGTCCAACCTCGGCGGCTTCTTCGTCGGCATGCTCCTCGGCCTCGTCGGCAGCTCGCTGGCGTTCGGCTGGCTGCCCGACCGGCCGCGCCGCCGCCGTTGGCTGCGCCGGAACCGTACGCGTACCCCTGCCGGTACGCCGGCGGAGTAGGCGCCCGGCGACAGGTACCCACCCTCACGTGGGTACCTGTCGCCCCGCCGCGCCCCGCCTACGGGAGGCGCCGCAGGGCTCCCTCGGCTCGGAGGTCGGCGAGGGTCGGGTAGCCGTCCACCGCCATGACGAGGTCGGCCTCGGCGAGCAGTGAGCGCAGGACGTGGACGATGCCGTCGGTGCCGTCGAGGGCGAGGCCGTACGCGTACGGGCGCCCGACGGCGACGGCGGTGGCGCCGAGGGCGAGGGCCTTGACGACGTCGGCGCCGCTGCGGACGCCCGAGTCGAAGAGGACGGGCAGTCCGTCGGCGGCGGCGACCACCTCGGGCAGGGCGTCGAGGGCGGGCAGTCCGCCGTTGGCCTGGCGGCCGCCGTGGTTGGAGCAGTAGATCCCGTCGACGCCGCCGTCCCGGGCGCGGCGCACGTCCTCGGGGTGGCAGATGCCCTTGAGGACGATCGGCAGGCTGGTGAGTGAGCGGAGCCAGGGAAGGTCGTCCCAGGTCAGCGGGTTGCCGAAGATGCCGGTCCACTCCAGGACGGCGGCCTGCGGGTCCTCCTCGGGGGCCTTGGCGAGGCGGGCCCGGAAGACCGGGTCGGAGGTGTAGTTGGCGAGGCAGTGGCCGCGCAGCTGGGGGAAGTTGCCGGTGGCGAGGTCGCGGGGGCGCCAGCCGGTGATCCAGGTGTCGAGGGTGACGACGATGCCGCGGTAGCCGGCCGCCTCGGCGCGCCGGACGAGGCTCTCGGCGAGGGCGCGGTCGGTCGGGGTGTACAGCTGGAAGAGGCCCGGGGTGTCGCCGGACGACTCGGCGACCTCCTCCAGGGGGTCGACGCTCAGGGTGGAGGCGATCATCGGGACGCCGGTCCGGGCGGCGGCGCGCGCGGTGGCGAGGTCGCCGTGGCCGTCCTGGGCGCACAGGCCGATGACGCCGATCGGGGCCATGAGCAGCGGAGTGGGCAGGGCCATCCCGAACAGGTCGACGGTGAGGTCCCGTTGGGCGGCGCCGACCATCATCCGGGGCACCAGGCCCCACCGGTGGAAGGCCTCGGCGTTGGCGCGCTGGGTGCGTTCGTCGCCCGCACCGCCGGCGACGTACGACCACACGGAGGGCGGGAGCGCGGCTTCGGCGCGCCGTTCGAGTCCGGCGAAGTCCATGGGGAGCTTCGGCAGGGTACCGAAGAGTCCGTTGAGGTAGATCTCGTTCTGATAGTCGCCGAACCGCTGGTTCATCGTGCCCTTCGCCCTTCGCCTGCCGACCGGGTCCCCCTGGGCCTCGGACGCTACCGTCCGGTACGGCGGTTGGCCATGGTCCGGGTCATCGACGCGAGGGGGGACACCTGGGGTCGGCCGATCGGTCGACCGGGGCGGGCCGAGACCGGCCGGAGCATGGACAGCGACGGTCGAGGTCGGGACCGCCCCGTACGGCCTGGTCGTCGGGGCCGACGGGCGGGCGCCTCCACCCGGCCCTGGACTACCAGACCGGTTGTTGCGCGGCGGGCTGAGCTCCCAGCGTCCTGCCGCTGTCAGTGGCGTGGTGTTGGGTGGGGACGTACGTGTACGACCCCGGCCGAGGAGTCCGATGAGCACCGCCGTTCCCGCCCCCGACCGCGTCCCCGCCGACCGCAACGCCACGCCGCCGCCCGCCCACGCCTCGCTCGGCGCGGGTGTCGTCGTCACCGACCCGGCGGGGCGGGTGCTGCTCGGGCTGCATCACTCCGGGGTGTGGGAGCTGCCGGGCGGGAAGGTGGAGCCGGGTGAGTCGTTGGAGGTCGCGGCGGTCCGTGAACTGGTCGAGGAGACCGGCCTGGTGGCCGAGCCCGTCGACGTGGCCGTGCTCGGCCTGGTGCTCGACACGGCGAGCTCCGACGCGCTGACCCGGGTGACGGCGGCGACGGTGGTGGCCGCCCACACCGGTGTTCCGGCGGTCAGCGAGCCCGACAAGATCGCCCGCTGGGAGTGGTTCGCACCGGACGCCCTGCCGGCGCCCCTGTTCCATCCCTCGGCGCAGACCCTCGTCTTCGCCTACCCCGGACTCCCGCTCCCCGAGGGCCCGTTCCACCGCTATCCGATGGCGCCCAGGGCCTAGGCAGCGCCGCCCGGGCGGGTCGCGGCGGTCAGGAACATCGGCAGGGCGACGGAACGCGGTCGGCGCGGGCGTGGACGAGCCGGCGGTTGAGCGCGGTCCCGTCGGGGAAAGGCAGTTCGTCGGCGGACGCCTGATGGAACGGAAGCCCGGGGTGGCGGGCCCGCGTCAAGAAGTGCGTAGGTGTCGGAGCGCAGCCGGCGCGGCGGACGCCGTACGGACGGCGGTGGTCCTGCGGAGCGAGGAGGCCGGGCTCTCACTTCCGGCGGGTCCTCGCCACCGGCCTGGCACGGAGGACGGGGCGCTGACATCATGCGGTCGGGAACACCGTCGGGGGGATGCGCAATGGAGCGGCTCGACCGGGTGACGGTGCCGCCGCCGGACGAGGCGGCGACACGGGCCGCGCGCGAGGCGGGGCTCGGGGTGTATCTGCGGGCGTTCCGGGCTCGGCACGGGGACGACGGACGCGCCTTACGCCTGCCGGCGCGCCGCTCGCTGCCGCTTCTGCTCCTGGCCGGCGCCGGCCTGGTGGTGCCCGCGCTGGCCACCCGGTGGGCGGGGCCCGGGCTCGGGGTGCCGCTGCTGCTCGTACCGTTCGGGGCGCTCGGGTGGTTCCTGTGGCACGCGTTCCGCACGCCGGCGCCGCGGGCGCTGCGGCCCGGGGAGTACGTGTATCTGTACGAGCGGGGCCTGGTGTGTCCGGGCGAGGGCGGGGCGGTCCCGCGGGCGGTGCCCTGGCGGGCCGTCACGGCGATGCACCAGGACGTCACCCGCACCTCGGTGAACGGCGCCTACACGGGCACCCACTACGCGTACCGGCTGCTGACCGGCGGGCAGCGGCCAGGGGTGACGGTCGGCGGGTTCCTCGACGAGGAGAGGGTGGCCCGCCCGGCGGACTCGCAGATCCGCGAGCTGGCGCAGATCGTCCTGGACGAGACGGTGCGCCGTGCGCTGCAGCCGGCGGTGACCGCCCTGGAGGCGGGCGAGCGGGTGGCGTTCGGCGAGGTGGCACTGGACGGCGCGGGTCTCGTGCTGCCGTCGGGGACGGCGCCGTGGGAGCGGGTGCGGGGCTGCGAGTGGCGCGGCGACGGTCTGGTGGTGGTGCGCACGACGGGTGCGGGCCGCTGGGCGCGGGAGGCGAAGGACATCCCCGATTTCCCGGTGTTCTGGGCGCTGGTGAAGGAACTGTTCCCGCAGGCGCGGGAGTTCCGCCGCTGAGGTTTCACCCGAACGAGTGTCTGGTCAATTTCCACTTCTCTTGGGACATTTGAGGAGACAGGAGGGAACAGGAGGGGAACCGGGGGGAACTGTGACGGATCGTCGGACGTGGACGTCGACGTGGACGTCGGCGCGGACACGGGTACGGACGCGGACGCTCGTGGCGCTGCTGCTCGCCTGGTGCGCGGTGGTGTTCGGGCTCGCGCCCGGCGCGACGGCCGCACCGCGTGCGGAGGACTGGCAGGTGCTCGCCCCGGGGGTGGCGTACCGGAGCTACGAGATGTCGGCCGAGAACGGCACGGTGCGGGTGCATCTGCTCTCCGTCGATCTGGGGACCGAGGGGGTGGAGGTCGATCTGCTGCATCCGGGGGCGGTGGCGGCACGGGCGCCGCTGTCGGAGCTCGCGGACGCGCGCGGGGCGGTCGCCGGGGTGAACGGGGACTTCTTCAACATCTCGGAGGTCCAGCATCCGGGCGTCGAGGCCACCGGCGCGCCGGTCGGCCCGGCGATCGCCGAGGGGCGGGAGCTGAAGGCGGCCGTCCCGGACGGGCAGCGGTTCGGGCCGGCGCTGCCGCCGGGCACCAGCACCCGCGAGATATTCGGAGTGGGGACGGACCACCGGGCGCGGATGGGCCGGCTCGTCCTCGACGGCACGGTCACGGACCCGGCGGGCGAGTTCCCGCTGGGCGGGCTCAACCAGTACGCGCTGCCGGTGGGCTCGGTCGGCGTCTTCACCCCCGAGTGGGGCGCGGCCTCCCGGGCGCGGGCGGTGTGCGGGACGGACACCGCCCGGGCGGCGGCGTGCACGGCGGAGACGTACGAGGTGACGGTGCGGGGCGGGCAGGTGGTCGCGGTGGCGGACACCCCGGGGAGCGGGCCGGTGGCCGAGGGCACCGAGGTGCTCGTGGGGCGGGAGGAGGGCGCGCGGCGGTTACGGGCGCTGGCCGTCGGCGACCCGGTCCGGGTGCGGCACGGTCTGGTGGCGGAGGGCTCGTCCGTGCCGTACCGCTTCGCGGTGGGCGGCTTCCCGCTGCTGCGTGACGGGACGGCGCTCCCGGGCCTCGACGCGGTGACGGCCGCCGTCCGGACGGCCGCGGGGATCACGGACGGCGGGCGCGGGCTGCTCCTGATGGCGCTCGACGGGTCGCCGGGCCTGCGGGTGGGGATGACGGTGGCCGAGGTGGCGGCGCTGCTCGCGGGGGCCGGTGCGAGCGAGGGGTTCAGTCTGGACGGCGGGGGTTCGTCCACGCTGGTCGGGCGGACGGCGGACGAGCCGTCGGTGACCGTGCGCAACCATCCCAGCGGGGGTGTCGAGCGTCCCGTGCCGAACGGGATCGGGGTGCTGGCCACCGCCGAGGACTGAACCCGGGCCCTCGGCGACCGTGCGTCACCGAGCGAGGTGGGACCGACGTGGCTAGCGTGGCAGGCGAGACAAGGACGTCATCGAGCGGAAGAGAGTCTTCGTCATGGCCTCACGACCTGAGGGCACGCCGGTCTGGACCGACGCGATGTTCACCGACCTCGAGGGTGCGAAGGAGTTCTACGGCGACGTGCTGGGCTGGACTTTCGGCGAGTCCGCCTCGGAGTACGGCAACTACACCCAGGCCTACAAGAACGGCAAGGCGGTCGCGGCGGTCGTGCCGCCGATGCCCGGCCAGAACGGCGAGCCGCAGTCGGCCTGGTGTCTGTACTTCGCCTCGCCCGACGTCGCCGCCACCGCCGAGAAGATCAAGAGCGCGGGCGGCTCGCTCCTCATGGAGCCCATGCAGGTGGGCGACTTCGGCTCCATGTGCCTCGGGCAGGACCCGACAGGCACGGTGTTCGGCGTCTGGCAGGCCGGTGCCCACGAGGGCTTCGAGCTCCAGGGCGAGTCGGGCACCTATGTGTGGGCCGAGGTGTTCACCCGCGAGCCGGCGAAGGCGGACGCCTTCTACACGGCGGTGTTCGGCTACGGCTCGAAGAAGATCAAGGACGAGCACATGGACTACCGGGTCTTCGACCTGGGTGCCGATCCGCTGCTCGGCCGGATGGTGATGGGGGACGAGTTCCCGCCGGAGGTCCCCGCCTACATCCAGATCTACTTCGGCGTCGACAACTGCGACAAGGCCGTCGAGGCGGCCGAGCGGGCCGGCGGCCGCAAGGTGTTCGGCCCGATGGACAGCCCCTTCGGGCGCTTCGCGGCGCTGCTCGACCCGCAGGGCGCGGCGTTCGCGGTGATCGACACACGGACGACGGTCGGCGAGATGCCCGAGATGGAGTGACCTCCCGGCACCGGGAGAGCTCTCCCAGCCCCCACACACACGGGATACGGATGCCCGGGACCGCGACCGACTGCGGCCCCGGGCATCCGTGCGGGGGTGCCGTGAGGGGGCAGGGGGCGTACCGGAGGATCAGGGGGTGCCAGGGGGTGTCAGGGCTTGAGGCTGGAGACCACGTTGGCGGTGGCGGCGACGCCGTTCTGGATCGTGGGGGCCATGCTCGTGCTGGCCAGGAAGAAGCCCAGCAGGGCGCAGACGATGGCGTGCGAGACCTTCAGGCCGCCGTTGCGGAGAAAGATCACGGCCAGGACCAGCAACAGCATGACGACGGATACGGAAATGGCCACCGGGCTCACCCTCCTTGCGCCGCGCCGGAATCGCGGCGTTCGGCCGACAGTGTGGCGGAACGGGCGATCCGGACGGCGGTATGGCGGCGCGGCCATCCGGGTGACGTTGCGGAGTAGGCCGTTCCGGGCACCCGCGCCGTCCGCACCCCTCGGGAGATGAGCTCCGGAGAGGTGCGGACGGAAGGGGCCGTCAGTTCGGGGCCGGCAGGTCCACCAGGGCGGCGATGGTGTCCTGGTGCCGGCCGGACGAACCCAGCGCCGTCTGGCCGGACTTGGCCCGCTTGAGCGCCAGGTGTGCCGGGTGCTCCCAGGTCATGCCGATGCCGCCGTGCAGCTGGACGCACTCCTCGGCGGCGTGCACGGCGACCTTCGCGCAGTAGGCCTGGGCGACGGCGACGGTCAGTTCGGTGTCCGGGGCGCCGGTCGCCAGCGCGTCGGCGGCGGCGCGGGCCGCCGCGCGGGCGCCGACCAGTTCGAGCCACAGCTGGGCCATCCGGTGCTTGAGCGCCTGGAAGGAGCCGATCGGCCGGTTGAACTGATGGCGTTCCTTGGTGTGCCGGACGGTCTCCTCCAGGCACCACTCGGCGAGCCCCAGCTGCTCGGAGGCGAGCAGCCCGGCGCCCGCGAGCAGTCCGCGCCGCACGGCCGCGCGCCCGGTCTCCGCATCGGCGAGCCGGGTGCCGGCGGCACCGGTGGTGTCCACGACGGCGAGCGGGCGGGTGAGGTCGAGCGGCACCTGCGGGGTGATCCGGGCCTCGGCGGCCGGGACGGCGTACAGACCGTCGGCGCGCGGGACGAGCAGCACGTCGGCGACGGCCGCGTCCGCGACGGCCGGGACCGGCCCGTCGGCGACCGGGCCGGCGCCCGGCGCGGTGGACAGCGGCACGACGAGCACGGCGGTGCGCTCGCCGCTCGCGAGCGCGCCGAGGAGTCCGGCGACCGGGCCGTCGTCCTGCGCGCCGAGCCCGAGCAGGGTCTCGGTCGCGATGACGGCGCTGGTGAGGTACGGGGCGGGAGTCACCGCCCGGCCGAGCTCCTCCAGGACCACGGCGGCCTCGCGGTGGCTCGCGCCCTGGCCGCCCAGCTTCTCGGGGACGAGCAGTCCGGCGGCGCCGATGCCGCCCGCGAGGGCGTCCCAGAGACCGGGGAGGTACGGGGCGTCGCCCTCGATGCGGGCGAGCAGCGTCTGCGGGCCGGCCCGGTCGGCGAGCAGCGCGCGGACCGCGGCGCGCAGATCGTCCTCGGTGTCGGTGTAGAGCAGGTTCAGCGGGGCGGCGGGCTCCGCGAGCGGGTTCGGGCGGGTGGTCGTCATCGGGCGAGGTCCTTCCAGGCGACGTCCTTGTCGTTGCGGGGCTCGGGCGGCAGGCCGAGGACCCGCTCGGCGACGATGTTGAGCAGCACCTCGGTGGTGCCGCCCTCGATCGAGTTGCCCTTGGAGCGCAGATAGCGGTAGCCCGCGTCACGGCCGGTGAAGTCGACCAGATCGGGCCGGACCATCGTCCAGTCCGAGTACAACAGGCCTTCGTCGCCGAGGAGTTCGACCTCCAGGGCACTGATGGCCTGGTTGAGCCGGGCGAAGCCGAGCTTCATGGCACTGCCCTCGGGCCCGGGCTGGCCAGCCACCAGCTGCTGGCGCAGGCGCTCGCCGGTGAGCCGGGCGACCTCGGCGTCCACCCACAGGTCGAGGAGGCGCCGGTGCAGGTCATGGGTGCGCAGCTCGGGGCGGGACCGCCAGGTCTCCGCGGCCTTGCCGATCATGCCGCCCTCGCGGGGGATGCGGGCGCCGCCGATGGAGACCCGCTCGTTCATGAGGGTGGTCTGGGCGACCCGCCAGCCGTCACCGATCTCGCCGAGGCGGTGGGCGTCGGGGATGCGCACGTTCGTCAGGAAGACCTCGTTGAACTCGGCCTCGCCGGTGATCTGGCGCAGCGGCCGGACCTCGACGCCGGGGTCGGTCATGTCGCAGACGAAGTAGCTGATGCCGCGGTGCTTGGGCAGGTCGGGGTCGGTGCGGGCGATGAGGATCGCCCAGCGGGCCAGATGGGCGCTGGAGGTCCACACCTTCTGCCCGTTGATCACCCAGCTGTCTCCGTCGCGCACCGCGCGGGTGCCGAGCGCGGCGAGGTCGGAGCCCGCGCCGGGCTCGCTGAACAGCTGGCACCAGACCTCCTCACCGACCCAGAGTGGCTTCAGGAAGCGCTCCTTGACCTCCTCGGAGCCGTACGCGAGCAGGGTCGGGGCGGCCATGCCGAGGCCGATGCCGATCCGGCGCGGGTCGTTGTCGGGGGCGCCCGCGGCGGCGAGTTCGGCGTCCACGACGGCCTGCAGGGCGCGCGGGGCGCCGAGCCCGCCGAGGCCGGCCGGGTAGTGCACCCAGGCGAGTCCGGCGTCGAAGCGGGCGCGCAGGAAGTCGAGCCGGTCGGTGCCGGCGGGCGGGTGGTCGGCGAGGAACCGCCGGGTCCGGGCGGTGAGTTCGGCGGCGTCGAGACGGCTCTCGGTCATGCGCGGGCTCCTTCCGGGAGGACGACGAGCCGGCCCGTGGTGACGCCCTCGGCGAGCCGCTGCACGGCGTCGGCGGCACCGGCGAAGGGCAAGCGCTCGCTCACGTACGGCTTGATCAGGCCCTTGGCGGCGAGCTCCGTGAGGGTCTCGTGGCAGCGCAGGACGGCGGCCGGGTCCTTGAGGTTGTACAGGCCCCAGTGGAGGCCCAGGATCGAGTAGTTCTTCACCAGGGCGTGGTTGAGGGCGGGGGCGGGCACGGTGCCGCTGGCGAAGCCGACGACCACGATCCGGCCCTCGAAGGCGACGAGCTTGGCCGACTGCTGGTACGCGGCGCCGCCGACCGGGTCGTAGATCACATCGGCGCCGCGGCCGCCGGTGGCCTCCTTGACGGCGGCGACGACGTCCTCGGCGTGCCGGTCGACGACGGTGTCGCAGCCGAGTTCGTGGGCCACGGCGGCCTTGTCGGCGCCTCCGACGACGCCGATCACGGTGGCGCCGGCCGCCTTGCCGAGCTGTACGGCAGCGCTGCCGACGCCGCCCGCGGCGGCGTGCACGAGCAGCGTCTCGCCCTCCTTGAGCGCGGCCCTGCGGTGCAGGCCGAACCAGCCGGTCTGGTAGCCGATGTGCAGGGCGGCGGCCTCGGCGTCGTCGAGCGCCTCGGGCGCGGGGAGCAGCGCGGCGGCGTCGGCGACGGCGTACCCGGCGAGGCCGCCGTGCGGCAGGGCGGGGGTGGCGATGACCCGGCGCCCGTCCTCGGTCTCGGCGCAGATCTCCACGCCGGGAGTGAAGGGCAGCGGCGGCCGCACCTGGTACTGGCCGCGGCAGAGCAGCGCGTCGGGGAAGTTGAGGCCGGTGGCCCGGACCTTGAGGAGCACCTGGCCGGGGCCGGGCTCGGGCGTGGCGACCTCGTCGAGCTGCATCACCTCGCCCGGCTCGCCGTTCTCGTGCACTCGCCATGCCTGCATCCGGGCCTCCACGTGCCGTTGTACGTCCTGTGTACGTCCTGCGGGGTCGATCGCATACTAAGCGGTCGCTTGGCTGTGCGGAACCTGCCTCGCCCTTCCTCTTAGCGCCGTTGCTAGATTCGTCCGCCATGCGATCACGCGAGTACGACCTCGACTTCCGCGCCACGGCCAGGCGGACCAGCGCCTGGGGCATGGGCCTGCTGGCCGTGGCGGCCCTCTTCTGGACCTGGTGCGCGCTGCTGCTGCTCACGCCGTACGAGGTGGAGAGCCCCGACGGCAGGAACACCGACACCTGCCAGTCCCGGCTGCTGACCGAATACGGCACGGCCAACGACGGCCGGCACAACGGGGACCTGTGCGGGGACGAACGCGACTGGCCCGAGGCCCTGCTGATACTCGGGCTGTCCGTGCCGGTCTCGGTCGCCGGTGCGGTGCTCTTCACCGTCGGCACCGTGAGCGGCCGGATGAGCGCCCACTCCGAGGCGATGCGCGAACTGGACCGGCTCGCCGACACGCCGAACGCCTTCTAGCCCGCGCGGTCGGGTCCGGCCCGGGGGCGCTCTCAGGAGTTCTTCGGCCGGGCCCGTACGTGCATCCGCTCGCCCTGCGGGCCGAACAGGCTCAGGAACTCCACCGGCCGGTCCCCCGCCGGCCCGAACCAGTGCGGCACCCGGGTGTCGAACTCCGCCGCCTCCCCCGCGCCGAGCTCCACGTCGTGCTCGCCGAGCACCAGGCGCAGCCGCCCGGACAGCACGTACACCCACTCGTACCCCTCGTGCACCCGGGGATCGGGCTGCTCGGCGCCGGGCTCCTGGATCACTTTGTACGCCTGGAGGCCGCCCGGCTGGCGGGTGAGCGGGTACAGGGTGCGGCCGTGGCGGCGGATCGGCCGGGCCTTGACGCGCGGGTCGCCGACCGGGGGCGCGCCGACGAGTTCGTCGAGCGGGACCTGGTGGGCGCGGGCGATCGGAAGCAGCAGTTCGAGGCTGGGCCTGCGCTGCCCCGACTCCAGGCGCGAGAGCGTGCTCACGGAGATGCCGGTGGAGGCGGAGAGATCGGCCAGGGTGGCACCGCGCTCGCGGCGGATACGGCGCAGGCGGGGCCCGACCTCGGTCAGGACGTCGTCGATGCGGGCGTCACCTTCGGTGCGGGCGTCTTCGGTCATGCCCTCCATTGCAGAAACGGCAACTTTGTTTGTCAAGTGTGTACGGGTCCGGCGACCCTCCCGGCATGAACGAGAACACGCACGAGACGCAGGAAACGTACGCGACGTACGAGACGTACGAGGTGGTGGTCGTCGGCGGTGGCGCGGCCGGGCTCAGCGCGGCCCTGGTCCTGGGCCGGGCCCGGCGCCGCACCCTGGTGGTCGACGCGGGCGAGCCGCGCAACGCCCCGGCGGCCCATATGCAGGGCTATCTCGGCCGGGACGGGATGAGCCCGGCGGACTTCCTGGCGGTGGGGCGGCGCGAGATCGCCGCGTACGGGGTGGAGTGGACGCGGGGCGTGGTGACGGCGGCGGTCGCCGAAGGCAGTGGCGCAGGCGGGGGCTTCGTACTGGAGCTCGCGGACGGGCGCCGGGTGCGGGCCCGGCGGCTGATCGTCACCACCGGGCTCGTCGACGAGCTGCCGGAGGTCGACGGGGTGGCCGAGCGCTGGGGCCGCGACGTCCTCCACTGCCCGTACTGCCACGGCTGGGAGGTACGCGACCGGGCCTTCGGCGTGATCGCCCACCCCGTCCTTCCGGCGCACCAGGCCCTGATGGTCTCCCAGTGGTCCCCCGACGTCACCCTCTTCCTCCACACCGCCCCCGAGCCCTCCCCCGAGGACACCGCCCGCCTCGCGGCGGCCGGCGTCACCGTGGTGACCGGCGAGGTCGCCGGCCTCGCCGTCGAGGACGACCGCCTGACGGGCGTCCGGATGGCCGACGGGCGCCTCGTCCCGCGCGAGGTCCTCTTCGTCGGCACCCGCACCGTCCCCCGCGACGGCCTCCTCACCGCCCTCGGCGCCGCCACCCACGAGACCCCCTTCGGCCCCTTCGTCACCGTCGACGAGACGGGCCGCACCTCCGTCCCCGGCGTCTGGGCCGCCGGCAACGCGATCGGCGCGTACGAACAGGTGGTGAACGCGGCGAGCGCCGGCTACCGCGCGGCGGCGACGGTCAACGCCGACCTGCTGATGACGGACCTGGATCGCCGGGTGGCGGAGGCCGCGGACACGCGGGGCGCCTGACGGCGGGCGGTCGCGGGACCGTACGCGCCCGGCGGTCGGGCGCCCGCCATACCGCCGGTCCGGCGGGCGCGCCCCGGACGCCTGACGGCGCAGGGCAGGACACGCTCGGCGCGCGACCGGCCGAGGCCACCCCGACGGGGCAGCGGGCGGCGCCCGAGTGGCCACCACACCGCCGCTCCTGCAGGCACACCGCAGCCCGCGGGCCTGGCGCGCCCCGGCCGAGGTCGCCCCGGCGGGCGGCGCGGGGCAGAGCTCACCCCGGTGCCCCGGCGGTGGCCGACCGGGCCCGGATGCGCCGGTGGGCGCCGGTGCGCGAGCGCCCAGGGCCCGGCCCTCTGCCGGCGCGTGAGCCCGGCCTCGGCCCGAGCGGCCACCGCACCTCCGCTTCACGGGCCCACCGCAGCCCGCGCGCCTGACGGCACGGGACAGTACGCGCCCCGCGCGCCCCGGCCGAGGTCGCCCCGGCGGGCCGCGGGTGGCGCCCGAGTGACCGCCACACCGCCACACCGCCGCTCCCGCGAGCGCACGCGCCCCGCGCGGGCAGGGCACGCGTGGCGCGCGACCGGGGTCCGTCGGCCGCCGCCCACGGCGAGCCGGTGGGTGCCGGTGCGCGAGCGGTCGGGGCTCGGGCCCCTCCCCGGCGTGCACCCCGTGCCGCCGCGCTGCGCCGTGCGGATGAAACCCGGTCGGCGGGGCTGCGTGCGTGCCGGTCGAGGACGAGGATCGGCCATGGTGGCCGGAAAAGCCTGGCATCCGCCGGGACGGCGCGGCCTCCCCACCCGGAAGGACGGGACTCACTCCATGCTCGGTACGGACTTCATCACCGGCTCCCCCGACTGGCTCGACCTCGGCAGCCCGGACACGGAGGCGGCCGCCGCGTTCTACGGCCGGGTCTTCGGCTGGGACTTCGTCTCGGCGGGCCCCGAATCGGGCGGCTACGGGTTCTTCCAGCAGGACGGCAAGACCGTCGCGGCGCTCGGTCCGCTGACGGAGGACGGTGCGAGCAGCGCGTGGACGGTGTACTTCCAGACCCCGGACGCGGACGCGACCGCGCAGGCCGCGGAGAAGGCGGGCGGCACGGTGCGCGCACCCGCCTTCGACGTGATGGACGCGGGCCGGATGGCGGCGCTGACCGACCCGGCGGGCGCCGAGTTCTCGGTGTGGCAGCCGAACGCCGTCAAGGGCCTGGAGCGCGCCTCGGAGAACAACACCCTCGTGTGGGTGGAGCTCCACGTGCCCGACCCGGAGAAGACGCTCGCCTTCTACCAGGCCCTGTTCGGCTGGCGCTGGCAGGAGATGACCGGCTCGGGCATGACCTACCGGGTGCTGCTGACCTCGGAAGGCGAGCCGCAGGACGCCTCGTTCGGCGGGGCGGCGCCGCTCCAGGAGGGCATGGACAGGTCGCTGTGGGTGCCGTACTTCCTCGTCACGGACGCGGACCGCACCTCGGTCACGGTCCAGGAGAGCGGCGGTTCGGTGCTGCTTCCGCCGTCGGACGTGCCGGACGTCGGCCGGATCGTCTGGTTCGCGGACCCGTTCGGCGCGCCGTTCGCGGTGCTGCGGCCCGACCCCGACATGACCCCTCGCACGTGACACATCGCTGTCGCCACGCCCGGTGACGGCACTTCCGGGCGCGGCGATGCGGGCTCGCGACCCCGCGACCGGGCGGCCGGGCCTACCGGGGGAACACCTCGAACGCCACCGCCGGCCGCCCGCCGAAGCGGGCCGCGGCCCGGCCCGTGGACTCGGCGACGAAGGAGCGGCAGTACTCGTCCACGTCCTGGTCGGTGAGCACCGAGAGGTACGTGTGGTGGGCGCGCAGCGAGCGGGTGGCGCGCTCCAGGCCCGGGCCGGCGTCGACGGCGTGGGTGGGGAGGTTGGATCCGGCGACGGCCACCCAGCGGACCCCGTTCCAGGGTTCGAGGCCCTGTCCGGTGAGTTCGGGGAAGATCCAGCGGTTGCCCGCGTCCGCCGCCGCGTCCAGGACCGCACGGCCGACGGCCTTGTGGTCGGGGGTGTTCCAGAAGCCGCCGGGCTCGGGGCCCCAGGTGTCGCGGTGGTTGAGGGTGATGACGAGTTCGGGCCGGTACCGGCGGATCGCGGCGGCGATGTCGCGGCGCAGCCCGAGCCCGTACTCCACGACTCCGTCGCGGTGGTCGAGGAACTCCACGGTGCCGACGCCGACGATCGCCGCGCTCTCGCGCTGCTCGCGCTCGCGCAGCGGGGCGCAGGTGGCCGGGTCGAGGGTGTCGATGCCGGCCTCGCCGCGGGTGACGAGGAGGTAGGCGACGTCCTTGCCCTGGTCGGTCCAGCCGGCGACGGCGGCGGCGCAGCCGTACTCCAGGTCGTCGGGATGGGCGACGACGGCGAGTGCGCGCTGCCAGTCGGACGGCATCTCGGCCAGCTGCGGCGGTTCCTGTGCGGTGTTCTCGCTCATGCCAGGAGGATACGAGCCGGGGGCCGGGCAGGACCCGGCCCCCTGCCCGGGCCCGGGCAGGCGCTACGGCGACGATCCGGTCCTGGCCGCGCCCGAGCGGCGTCGGGTCGGAGACCCGGAACGCGTCGGTCTCGCCGGCGCCCGGAGGCGTCTTCGTACACCCCCCTGAGCGGGTGCCGGAGGCTCCCGCTCAGAGTTCGCCGCGGGCCAGCGCCAGCAGCCGGTCGAGGACCCGCGGGCCACCGGCCCGGACGCCGTCGTGCTCGAACTCGTCGGTGACCCAGGTGCGCAGGCCCCGGATGGTGCGCGCCGTCTCCAGGGAGTGGGCGGTGTCCACGTACATGTCGTCGTGGTAGACGGCGGCGGCGACCGGCACCTCGTTGGCGGCGAGCCGCGCGGGGTCGTAGAGCGGCGCCCAGTCGGTACGGGCGGCCAGCTGCTCGGCGGTCTCGCGCAGCGGGCGCAGCGCCGGGTCGGCGGTGAAGTGCCAGGGGTGGATGCTCTCGCCGGTGAGCGCCACCGGCCCGTCGCCGGCCAGCGCCTTCGCCGCGTCGAAGGCGGGGAACTCGGCGCGGACCCGCTCGGCGGCCCAGTCGGTGGCGCCGTGGCCGAGGCCCTGGCCCTGGGCGTAGATGGCCTCGTGGAGGACGGCGTAGAGCGGGTGTCCGGCGAAGGAGAGCTGGGCCTGGACGGCTTCGAGGAAGGCGTCGGAGAGCGCGGGGCCGCCGGGGGCGGTGACGAAGGCGTCCTCCAGGAGCAGATGGAGCTGGTGGGTGCCCTGGCCGGTGCCGAGGAGGATGCCGAGGGACTGGAAGGCCTCGGGGGTGAGGGTGCCGCCGCCGGGCAGGGTGGCGGGCCGCTCGTGGAGGTGGGCGGCGATGGCCCGTATCCGCTCGACGTCGTCGGGGTAACGGGCGTAGTGCGCCTCGTTCTTGCGCAGGATCCTCGGGTACGCGGCGCGGTAGACCTCGTCGGCGGTGGCACGCAGCGCGGGCAGGCCGCCGGTGATCAGGACGGTGGCGAGGCCCTCGGGCGCGGTGGAGAGGTAGTGGGTGGCGCAGAAGCCGCCGAAGCTCTGGCCGAGGACGGTCCAGGGGGCGCCGCCGGTCAGCTCGTGGCGGATCAGCTCGCAGTCCTTGACGATGGAGTCGGCGCGGAAGTGGGCCAGGTAGGCGGCCTGCTCGCGCGGGGTGCCGCGGAGCGGCAGGGTCTGCCGGTTGGCGGGGGTGGAGCGGCCGGTGCCGCGCTGGTCGAGGAGCAGGACGCGGAACTCCCGTACGGCACGCCCGAGCCAGGCCTGCGGGCCGATGAAGCGGCGCGCGCCGAATCCGGGGCCGCCCTCCAGGTAGAGCAGCCAGGGCAGGTCGGTGCGGTCGGCCTTGTCGCTCGCGACGACCTCGCGTCCGTACAGCTCGATCGTCTCGCCGTCGGGGCGCGCGTGGTCGAGGGGGACGGTGTAGCGGCGGTCGGTGAGGACGAGTCCCGGCTGACGGTACGTGGACACGGCGTGCGGCTCCTGTTCGTGTGCGCCCCCGCCAGGACAGTGGATCACATGACGGGGACGCACGCCGCGCAGGGGGCGGAAGAGCCCGATCAGCGCTGGAGCACGGCGATGACGTTGCGCGCGGGGTCGGTGAACCAGGCGATGGACGGGCCGCGCTCGTCGCGGCAGATGCCCTTGGAGTCGAACTCGAAGCCCTCGTAGCGCTCGAAGGTGACGCCCTTGTCGGTGAGGGCGTCGACGGCGGCATCGATGTCGTCGACCTGGAAGTTGAGGACGGTGAAGCTCGCCGGGCTGTGCGCGTCGCCCTTGGGGTAGACCATGACCCTCGCGCCGCCGGCGAGGGTGAGGAACAGCACCCGCATCTCCCCGGTGCCCTCCAGACCGGCCTGGAGGCCCAGGGTGTCGCCGTAGAAGGCGCGGGCGGCGTCGAGGTCGTCGACCGAGAAGCTGCTGAATGCCGTGGTGCTGCCGAACAACACGGGTGGTCTCCCTTCGGTGGGGCGTCTGCTGACGTCCCCACAGGGCACACCACGGGCCGGGCGCCCGGCCGCCCCCGCCACGCGGAAACGGCCGGATGGTCCCCCGCCTGTCACCCTCGGGTGACCGCGCCCGGGAGGCCCTGGGAGCCTCAGGGCGCGATCGGCAGGCCGCGCTTGTGGTCGGTCAGCCGGTAGCGGCGCACGATCGCGTCGAAGGCGGCCTCGCCGACCGGCTTGCCCTCCAGGAAGTCGTCGATCTCGTCGTACGTCACGCCGAGCGCGTCCTCGTCGGGCTTGCCCGGGTCGAGGGTCTCCAGGTCGGCGGTCGGGGTCTTCCAGACCAGCTCGGTGGGGGCGCCGAGCTCGGCCGCGACGGCGCGGACCCGGCGCTTGGTGAGACCGGTGAGCGGGACCAGGTCGGCGGCGCCGTCGCCGTGCTTGGTGAAGAAGCCGGAGACGGCCTCGGCGGCGTGGTCGGTGCCGACCACCAGGCCGTTGTGGGCGCCGGCCACCGCGTACTGGGCGATCATCCGCTGCCGGGCCTTGATGTTGCCCTGCACGAAGTCCTGGTGGTGCGCGTCGCGGAAGACGACCCCGGCGGCCAGGGCCGCGTCGAGGGCGGCGTCGCTGGCCGGCTTCACGTCCACGGTGAGGACCTGGTCGGCGCGGATGAAGCCGAGCGCGAGCTGCGCGTCGTGCTCGTCGGCCTGGACGCCGTACGGCAGGCGCATCGCGTGGAAGACGGCCTCGTGGCCGGCGGCCCGGGCCCGCTCGACGGCGAGCTGGCAGAGCCGGCCCGCGGTGGTGGAGTCCACGCCGCCGCTGATGCCGAGGACGAGGGAGCGCAGCCCGGTGGAGGTGAGGCGCTCGGTGAGGAAGGCCACCCGTCGCTCGATCTCCCCGCGCGGGTCGAAGGTCTCGGCGACCTCCAGCTCCCGGGCGATCTGCTGCTGCAGGGCCGTCTGCTGCTGCAGGGCGGTGGTCTCCGGGTCGGTCACGGAATGCTCCTCGGTCGTGCGGTGTCTGTCCTGCGGAAACGTGCGGTCCCCCGTCGACTCTAACCGGCCGCGCGGACGGACCCCGCGCCGCCGGAGTGGGGCAGGGGCTACGGGAGGCAGTGCACCTCGACGCGCTGGACCAGGTTGTTGCCGAAGCCGCCGCGGTTCCAGGGTGCGGTGAGCGGCTGGGTGCGGCCGGCGGCGTCGGTGGCGCGGACGGTGAGCAGGTACGTGCCCGGGGTCGCCGTCCAGGTCGTGTGCCAGGCCGCCCAGGCCCAGGGCCGGGCCGAGTCGGCGCGCACCTCGGCGTCGGTCCAGGTGTCCTCGCCGTCGGTGCTGAGCTCCACGCGGACCACCGGGCCGTGCCCGGACCAGGCGCGGCCGGCCAGCGGGACGGGGCCGGGGCGGACGACGCGGGCGCGGGTCATGAAGTCGGGGAAGCCGGGCGGGATCATCAGGGCGCGCGGCGCGATGACGGTCACCGGTTCGCCGGGGGCGTCCGGGTCTTCGGTGTCTTCGGTGTCTTCGGTGTCTTCCGTGTCCAGGCCTCCGGCGTCCGGGGCTTCGGCGTCCGGACCTTCGGCCTGCCGCTTGTAGCGGTAGGCGACGGCCTGCTGGTAGCCGGTGAAGGGGGTGTCGGTGAGGGTGATCGTACGGAGCCACTTCACCGAGGCCATGCCGTACCAGCCGGGTACGACCAGGCGCAGCGGGTACCCGTGCTGGGGCGGCAGCGGGGCGCCGTTCATGGCGTACGCCACGAGGACGCCGCGGTCCGGGTCGGCGGCCAGGCCGAGCGGGAGGCTGCGCGCGTAGTCCTGTTCGACGCCCCGTTCCACGCCGTGGTCGGCGCCGGTGAACACGGCCTCGACGGCGCCGGCGCGTACGCCCGCCTCGGCGAGCAGCGCGGCGAGCGGGACACCGGTCCAGTCGGCGGTGCCGACGGCCTCGACCAGCCACGGCTGGCTGACCGGACGGGGATCGAGACGGGCCCGGCCGTTGCCCGCGCACTCCAGGGTGACCCGGTGGGTGACGGCGGGGCGGGCGCGCAGCTCGGCGAGGCCGAGCGTGAGCGGGCGGTCGACGAGGCCGTCGATGTCGAGCCTCCCGCCGGTCGCGTCGGCGGCGGGTATGTCGTAGTGCACCAGGACGTAGTGCAGGCCGGGCGGGCTGGTGTCGTGGGCGAGCGCTTCGAGGGGCAGCCCGTGGTTGCGGGCGGCGAGGGCGAGCTCTGCGCTGCTGATGCCCTCGCCAGGCCCGGCGAGGCGGCCCGGCGCGCTGACGTCCCCGAGTCCGGGTGTACCGTCCATGGTTCCCATGGTGCGCGCCCCGGTCCCCGGCGGCATCCTTCGCGGCGCGGCACGAGGGGGTCGCCTGAGAAGGACCGGGTGCCGCCGGGGGCGGGTTCAGTGGTGGGCGTGGTGGCGGGACCCGCCGCTGCTGTCGGGCCGGTACAAGGCTCACGCGCCTTGCGCCGCCGGGTCCGGCCCGGCCGAGCGCAGCGGGCGGCGGCTCCTCCGACGACGGCCGTGCCGAACGCGCTGCCCACGGCCGGGTCTTCCGGGGCGGACCGCGGCCCGGCCGGGCACCACGGGCGGTTGTTCTTCGGGAGCCGGCGGTTGACGAGGCACACCGGGCACCAGGATGCCGAACTCGGTGCCGGCGCCGGCGCCCGGCCCTGCAACCGCTGCCGGCGCCGCTCAGTCCCCCGCGACCGTGACCTCGACGGAGTGCAGGCCGGTCGCGCCGTCCGGCATGACATCGGCGCGGCGCTCGGTCTGCACGGCGCCGGTGCCGTCCGTGGCGCGCACGGTGAGCACGTGCTTGCCGGGGGTGGCGGGCCAGCGGTGGACCCACTGGCGCCAGGTGTCGCGGCCGTCCTCGGCGCCGAGCTCGGCGTCCTGCCAGGGCCCGTCGTCCACCCGTACCTCGACCCGGGCGATGCCCCGGTGCTGGGCCCAGGCGACCCCGGCGACGGCGACCGGCCGCCCGGGGCCGGCGGTGAGCTTGGCGAAGGGGCGCGGGGTGTCGATGCGGGACTGGGTCTTGACGGGCGCCTGCGCGGACCAGCCCCGCGGTACCCAGTAGGCGTCGTACGCGGCGAAGGTGGTGAGTTCCAGGGAGCGCAGCCACTTGCAGGCGGAGACGTAGCCGTACAGGCCGGGGACGACCATGCGGACGGGGAAGCCGTGCGCGAAGGGCAGCGGCTCGCCGTTCATGCCGAAGGCGAGCAGCGCGTCGCGCCCGTCCATGACGTCCTCGACGGGGCTGCCGATGGTCATGCCGTCCACGGACCGGGCGACCAGCTGATCGGCGGGGCCACCCTGCGAGGGCGGCCGGACCCCGCACTCGCGCAGCAGGTCGGCGAGGCGGACGCCGAGCCAGCGGGCGTTGCCGACGAGCGAGCCGCCGACCTCGTTGGAGACACAGGCGAGGGTGATGTCGCGTTCGACGACCTCGCGGCGCATCAGCTCGGGCAGGGTGAAGACGCGTTCCCGGGCCGCTCCGCTGCCGTGGACGCGCAGCCGCCAGGTGTCGGCGTCGACGCGCGGGACGACGAGCGCGGTGTCGACCCGGTAGAAGTCCCTGTTGGGCGTGACGAAGGGGCTGATGCCCTCGACCGGGAGCTGCGCGCCGCGCGGCACGGCGGGCGCGGGCGAGGCGGGCCGGGGCAGCCGGAGGGCGGCGCGGGAGGCGGCGGCGTGCTCGGAGCGGGTCGAGCCGAGGCCGCGGGCGAGAAACGTCGCGGCGGTGGCGCCGACGGCCACGCCGGCCCCGGCGATCAGGAAGCCGCGCCGGTCGGTGCCGGGCGCGGCGGCGCGGCGCGGCCTGGTGAGCCGGGCGGCCAGGACGTACAGCAGGCCGGCGGCGGTGGCCGCGCCGATGAGCGAGGGCAGGGCGTCGGCGGCGGACGTGGAGTCGGGCCGGGTGACGGCGGCGAGCGCCCCGAGCACGCCGAGCAGCCCCACTCCGCCGAGGGCGGCGGCCCGGCGGCGCAGGGCGAGCAGGCCGAGCGCGGCGGCGATCAGCGCGAGCAGCACCAGGATGCCGAACTCGAGGACGGCCTTGTCGCTCTCGCCGAAGGTCCGGATCGCCCAGTCCTTCACCCCGGCCGGGGTACGGTCGACGACCGCGTCCCCGACGGCGGGCACCGGCCCGGCCTCGGGCCGCACCACGACGGCCACGAGCGCGGCGACCGCGAGCCCGCCGTATCCGGCGAGGATCCCGGCGAGTGCGGCGAGCAGCCGGTCGGTACGGGCGGGCGGCGGGGTCGCGGCGGTCATGCCCCCGATTCTCGGCGCGGGAGCGGTCGGTGGCGAGCATCCGGGGTGCGGCGTCGTACGGACGGACCGCCGTCTCGTGCGCGAACTCGTACGCGAAGGGGCCGCCCCTGGTCGGATGCCGCCGTCCGGCGCACGAGCACGCCGGGGTCCCATCCGTACGAGCGCCCCGGGCCGTACGGGTGGGGCGCCCGGCCGGGGGGGGCGCGCCCCGTACGCGCGCCGGTCCCGGCGCCGGCCCGGCTACGTCCGGTCCCCGCCGCCCGGCGGGTGTTCGCCGGGGACGGCGAGTTCCTCCACCGCCTCCACGCCGACGACCGCGCCCGTGGAGCGCTTGCCGCGGCGCAGGCGGCCCTCCAGCCAGGAGGCGAAGGTGGTGAGGAGGAAGTTGAGGATCACGAAGACGACGGCCACGATGGTGAAGGACGCGATCGTGTTCGCCCCGTAGTTCGCACTCATCGGGCGCACGGAGGCGAGGAGTTCCGAGAAGCCGAGCATCGCGCCGCCGAGCGCCGTGTCCTTGACGATGACGACGAGCTGGCTGACCAGGGCCGGCAGCATCGCGGTGACGGACTGCGGCAGCAGCACGTACGTCATGGTCTGGCCCTTGCGCATGCCGATCGCCTTGGCCGCGTCGGTCTGGCCGGACGGCAGGGCCAGGATGCCCGCGCGGACCACCTCGGCGAGGACGGAGGCGTTGTAGAGGACGAGGCCGGTGACGACCGCGTACAGGGGCCGGTTCTCGGGGCTGACGTCGGTGAACTCCGAGTACGCGGCGTTGGCGAAGAGCATCAGGATCAGTACGGGGATGGCGCGGAAGAACTCCACGACCGTGCCCGCCGCCGACCGCACCCAGCCGTGGTCGGAGAGCCGGGCGATGCCGAACAGCGCGCCGAGCGGCAGGGCGATGACCATGGCGAGGGCGGCGGCGATGACGGTGTTCTGCAGGCCCGGAAGGACGTACGTGGTCCAGATCCGGGGGTCGGTGAAGAACGGATCCCACTTGGTCCCGTCGAGCTGGTTCTTGGCCGCGAGGCTGTCCACCACCCACCACACGAGGGCGGCGATGGCGACCAGGAAGAGCACGGTGAGGAGGACGTTCCGGCGGCGGGCGCGCGGCCCGGGGACGTCGTAGAGGATGGTCGGCTTGTCCTTCATCGTTTCACCGCCACCTTCTTGGCGATCCAGCCGAGGAACAGTCCGGTGGGCAGGGTGAGACAGATGAAGCCGAAGGCGAAGATCGCGGAGATGAGCAGGAGCTGTGCCTCGTTCTCGATCATCTCGCGCATCAGCAGCGCGGCTTCGGCGACGCCGATCGCGGCGGCGACGGTGGTGTTCTTGGTGAGGGCGATCAGGACGTTGGTGAGCGGCCCGACGACCGAGCGGAAGGCCTGCGGCAGCACGATCAGCCGCAGGGTCTGGGTGAAGTTCAGGCCGATCGCGCGGGCTGCCTCGACCTGGCCCAGGGGCACGGTGTTGATGCCGGACCGCAGCGCCTCGCAGACGAAGGCCGAGGTGTACGCGGTGAGGCCGAGGACGGCGAGGCGGAAGTTGATGGTGGTGAAGTCCTTGGCGCCCATGTTGACGCCGAGGGTCTGGAAGAGGCCGAGCGAGGTGAACACGATGATGACGGTGAGCGGGATGTTGCGGACGATGTTGACGTACACGGTGCCGAAGCCCCGCATCAGGGGGACGGGGCTGACGCGCATGGCGGCGAGCAGCGTCCCCCAGATCAGGGAGCCGACGGCGGAGTAGAGCGTCAGCTGGATGGTGGTCCAGAAGGCGCCCAGGATGTCGTAGCCCTCGAGGAAGTCGAACACGGCGGCCTGCTCACTTGACGATGACGCCGATCTTCGGGGCGGGTTCGTTCTGGTATCCGGCCGGGCCGAGGTTCTTGTCCACGGCGGCCTGCCAGGATCCGTCGGCGACCATCTTCTCCAGGGCCGTGTTGATCTCGGCCTTGAGTTCGCTGCCCTTCTGGACGCCGATGCCGTAGTTCTCGTTGCTCATCTTGAAGCCGCCGAGCTTGAACTTGCCCTTGAACTCGGGCTGTGCGGCATAGCCGGCCAGGATCGTGTCGTCGGTGGTCAGGGCGTCGATGACCTTGTTCTCCAGGCCGGTGAGGCACTCGGAGTAGCCGCCGTACTCCTGGAGCTGGGCGTTCGGGGCGATCTTCGTCTTGACGTTCTGGGCGGAGGTCGAGCCGGTGACCGAGCAGAGCTTCTTGTTGTTGAGGTCCTCGGGCTTGGTGATGGAGTTGTCGTCGGCCCGGATCAGCACGTCCTGGTGGGCGAGCAGGTAGGGACCGGCGAAGTCGACCTTCTCGGCCCGTTTGTCGGTGATCGAGTACGAGGCGGCGATGAAGTCGACGTCGCCGCGCTGGAGCAGGGTCTCGCGGTCGGCGCTCTTCGCCTCCTTCCACACGATGTCGGACGGATCGTGGCCGAGTTCCTTCGCGACGTACGTCGCGACGTCGACGTCGAGGCCGGTGTACTTGCCGTCCGGGGTCTTGAGGCCGATGCCGGGCTGGTCGAACTTGATGCCGACGGTGATCTTGTTGTCGCCACCCCCGCCGCCACCGTCGTCGCTGCACGCGGCGCCGGTGAAGGCGAGGACGACCGCGGCGGCCGCGGCGACGGTGATCCTGCGGTTCCTGTGCGGGTTCATGGTCTTCACTCCACGGTGGTACGGATACGGATACGGCTACGGGTACGGGAACGGGTTCAGATCCGGGTTCGGTCCGGTTCACGTCCGGGTCCGGGTCCGGGGTCAGTGCTTGAGGATCTTCGACAGGAAGTCTTTGGCGCGTTCGCTGCGCGGGTTGCTGAAGAACTCGTCCGGCGTGGCCGATTCGACGATCCGGCCGTCGGACATGAACACCACCCGGTTGGCCGCCGAGCGGGCGAACCCCATCTCATGGGTGACGACGACCATCGTCATGCCGTCCTGGGCCAGCTGCCGCATGACCTCCAGGACCTCGTTGATCATCTCCGGGTCGAGCGCCGACGTCGGCTCGTCGAACAGCATCACCTTCGGGTCCATGGCGAGCGCGCGGGCGATGGCGACCCGCTGCTGCTGTCCGCCGGACAGCTGCGCCGGGTACTTCTCCGCCTGGTTGGCCACCCCGACCCGCTCCAGGAGCGTGCGGGCGCGCTGCTCGGCCTCCTTGCGGTCCTTCTTGCGGACCTTGATCTGACCGAGGGTGACATTGGCGAGCACGGTCTTGTGGGCGAAGAGGTTGAAGGACTGGAAGACCATGCCGACGTCGGCGCGCAGCGCGGCCAGGGCCTTGCCCTCGTCGGGCAGCGGCCGGCCGTCGATGCTGATGGTGCCGGAGTCGATGGTCTCCAGGCGGTTGATGGCGCGGCAGAGCGTGGACTTGCCGGAGCCGGAGGGCCCGATGACGACCACGACCTCCCCACGGTGGATGGTGAGGTCGATGGACTGGAGCACGTGGAGCGTGCCGAAGTGCTTGTCGACGTCTTGCAGGACGACGAGTGCGTCGCCTCCGTCCGGGACGGCCATGACACCCTCCTGGGTCACCGCCCCCGTATCGCCGTTCCCTCCCCAGGTTCATGCTCCGCCCTCCACCCGGCGGACGCACGCCGGATGGGCCGGTAGGGACACGGAGGGTGGCGTGGCACCCGTACGGCGTGACATGAACGACGGGTGGCGGAGGGACGTCGTCCGGATCTCGCCGTCCGGGAAGCCCCGGAAAGCCTTGCCCCCGCCCGCCCGCGCTTGATTGGATCTTCACCGCTCACAGGAAATGCGCACGATCTGGCCGGTGTCACGCACAGCCCACAGAAAGGCTCCTCCACGCCGATGCACGCGCGACCGGACGAAGTCCGCCACCTGCACACGCTGGGACCGCACGGGACGAACCTGGAGGCCGCGTCCCACGAATGGCTGCGCCGCCGCGGAGTCGCGGACGGCACCGTGACCCTGCACGCCTCCATCGAGGGGGCCCTGGAGGCCGTGCCCGACGACGGCCGGCACGCGCTGACCGCGTGCGCCGTCTATCCCGCACTGCACACCCTGGTCTTCGCCAATCTGCACCGGCTGCACATGATCGACAGCTTTGTGATGCCGACCCACAACATGGTGCTCGCCAGCCGCGGTCCGGACACCCCGGCCGTGGTCGCCTCGCACCCCGCGCCGCGCGGTCTGGTGCCGCGCGCCCTCGCCCCGGCGAGCGCCGAGGTGCGCGAGGTGCTGAGCAACGCGCAGGCGGCGATCGACTGCGCGGAGGGCCGGGTGGACGGCTGCATCACCACGATCGTGGCCGCCGAGCGCCACGGACTGCGGGTGCTGCGCGACTTCGGGCCGGTGCCGATGGTGTTCACCGTGCACCAGGTGCGCGCCGTGGACCCGGCGGCCGACGCCGCCGCGCCGCTCGCGGGGGCCGCCCGATGAGCCCGCGCGCCGCGGGCGGCCGACGCGCGGCCGGGCCCGGCGAGGGTGCCACCCCCGCCGGAGGGCCCGCCGGGGGTGCCGGGCCCGCCCGAGGCGCCGCCACCGCGCCCGTACCGGAGTATCTGCTCGCCGAGGCGGCCGTGCTCACGGACTCGCTGATCCCGCTGGTGAACCGCTTCCGGGCGCGGCAGGCCGACGACGGCACGGTGCCCGCGCCGGACGCCGCCGACCGGGATCTGCTCGTACGGATACGGGAGGAGGGCGCGGCCTGGTACCGGCGGCACGCGCTCGACGGGCAGGCCGCGGCCCTGGAGGCGGACATCGACGGCTGGCTGACCGCCGGTCTCGACAGCCGCCCCCACTTCGGGCGCTCCCGGGACGCCCTCGCCGCGCCCGCCGACGGCGAGACCGTGTTCTTCCTGGCCCCGATCCAGACGACCAACAGCGCGCCGCCCGTCGGCAAGCGCCTGGACTGCTTCTTCGCGCTGCGCAAGGAGCCCGACGCGCTGCCGGTGCTCGCCGAGTCCTTCCCGCACCCGAAGAACAACTGTCAGTCGCTGATCCTGATCACCGGCAGCGCGGGCTTCGCGCACGGCTCCTGCATCGTGTTCTTCCCGGAGAACGTGGCCGCGCACGACAAGGTCACCGAGCAGCCGTACGCGATGTTCTTCTTCAACAAGATGCGGAAGATCCACGAGACCTATGCGCTGCCGGCCGCCGCCGCGGTGCTCACCGCGGACTCGCTCCCCCGCGCCTCCAGTGGTCTCGCGGCGGACGTGTGCTTCGAGGCCCGCGCGATCTGGGGCTATCTGCACGACGCGATGCACTACCAGGGCCTGTGGCCGTTCGACGAGCACATCGCGCTGAAGATGAACTGGTTCGTCGGCCTCCTGGAGGAGATCAAGGTCGACGCGAAGACCGTGCTCGCCTGCGCGGACAGCGGGCTCGTGCCGTACGCCGCGGAGCAGATCGCGATGATCCTGGTGGAGCGGGTCTTCCGCTACCCCCAGGCCGACGACGCCACCGGCAACTTCGACTCGGGCACCGGCGTCTTCCTCTACTCCTGGTTCCGTGAGCACGGCGCGCTCACCGGCGACCCGGCGGGCGGCGGGCTGCTCCGTCTGGACCCCGAGCGGGCGGTCGAGGCGCTGAGAGACTTCGTCACCACGATGGAGAAGCTGGAGGCGGAGGTGGGTACGGACGCCGCATACCGGTCCCGGGCCCGGGAGCTGGTACGGGAGTATCTGCCGGCGCCGGAGTCGGACCGGGACGCGTCGGGACGGCGCCTGCGGTACGCGTTCACCGCGGATCAGGAGGTGCTGCGGCGCGCCAAGGGCGGTCTCGACCGGCTGCCGCCGCTGGAGTTCGCGCGGGCGGAGTGGTGACGGACCACGACGCCGGGCGGGGCGGGGAGCAGACCGGGGAGCGGGGCGAAATGCGGACCGAGGAGCGGGGCGAGGAGCGGGGCGGGGAGCGGGACGGGCGGCTCGTCGTCCCGGGGCTCGCCACGCTGATGGTGCTGCTGCTCGCGACCGGCTGGCTGCTGTCCGGGCATCTGGTCAGCGGCGCGCCCGCCCTCGCCGTCGCGGCCGGCCGCACCGCGGCGAGCTTCGCGGTGATCACGGCGGTCGCGGCGCTGCTGCCGCGCGCCCGGCCCGGGGTGCGTACCGCGACGGCCCGCCCGGGCGCCGTGGCCGTCCTCGCGTTCCTCGGCTTCTTCGCGTACTACTCGGGGACGCTGCTCGGCACCAGCCGGATCGGGGCCTCCCGGGTCGGTCTGATCGTGTCGCTGCTTCCGTGTCTCACCTTCCTCATCGGGATCGCCGCCTTCCGCGAGCCCTCGACCCGCCGCAAGCTACTCGGCACCCTGCTCGCGGTGGCCGCGGCCTGCGGGTACGCGGTCGCCGACGGCGGGGCGGGCGGTGCCGCGGTGGGCACGGGTGCGCTGCTCACCGGCGGCCTGATGGCCCTCGGCGGCACGTTCGCGTACGCGCTGTACGGCTATGTGTACCGGCAGCGGATGGCCGACGTGCCGCCGCTCGCCGCGCTGCCCGCGATCACCGGCGCGGGCACCGTGATGCTGGGCGCGGCGACGCTGCTCTTCGTGCCGCTCGGCTCCGTCGACGCGGCGGACTGGGCGGGGATCGCGGTGCTCGGGGCGGTGCTGACGGCTCCGGTGTTCGTGATCTCGCACGAGCTGATCCTGCGCAAGGGCCCCCTGTTCACCTCGGCGGTGGCCCTCGCCGTGCCGTTCCTGGTACGGCTCGGCGAGTGGGCGCTCGGCACGGCGGGCCCGCCGGGGCAGCTGGTCGTGGCGCTGATCGCGGTGTGCGCGGCGGGCGTGTGGCTGACGGTCGGCGGTCCGGCCGCGGCGCCGCGGCCCGCGACGGTCCCGCGTCCCGGCCACCCGGACGCCGAGACCGCCACACCCGGTCAGGGAAGTCCGGGTCGAGGAACACCCCGTCAGGGAACACCCAGTCAAGGAAACCGTTGATGCCCCAGGCCCGCCCCACCCGCCCCACCCGCCCCACTCTCGTCCTGCTCCACCAGCGCGTCTCCCTCCCCTGGATCTTCGAGGGCGCCGCGCGGGCCGGCATCGACGTGGTGCTCGTCCCCCGGCCCGACGAGGAGGTACGGGCGGACGCCCTGCCGACCGCCGTCGTCGAGCTGCTGCCGCTGGACGTGGAGGGCGACCCCGCGGGCGCGCTCGAAGCGCTGCGGAAGCGGCACGAGGCGCGTCCGTTCCAGGGCGTCGCCACGCTGTACGACCCGCTGGTGCCGTTCGTCGCCGAGGTCGCCGAGCTGCTCGGCCTGCCCGGGATCGGGCGGGACACCGCGCTCGGCGCCCAGGACAAGCGGGTGATGCGGGAGCGGCTCGCGGCGGCCGGGCTGAACGTGCCGCGTTTCGTGCGGATCGACGGTCCGGACCCGGAGCCGGGCCTCACGGCCGCCGCCGCCGAGGGCGGCCTGGACTTCCCGGTCGTGGTGAAGCCCGCGCACGGCTACTCCAGTCTCGGTGTGACCCGCGCCGACACCCCGGACGCGCTGCGCGGCACGGTCGCCGAGGTGCGCCGGGTGTGCGCGGCCAAGCTGGGTGTGACGGACGCGGCGCTCGTGGTCGAGGAGTATCTGGACGGGCCGGAGTTCGCCGTGGAGTCCCTGGTGCACGGGGGCGTGGTCCGGGTCCTGTCGATCGGCTACAAGGGCGAGCCGGAGGGTCCGTACTTCGAGGAGAGCGTCTACCGGGCGCCCGCCGTGCTCCCGGTGGAGGTGCGGGACGCGGTGGTGCGCGAGGTGACCGCCGCCCACGCGGCGCTCGGCATCGCCGACGGGCCCACCCACACCGAACTGCGGCTGCGCGGCGGCACGAAGCCGTATCTCCTGGAGATGGGGGCGCGGATCGGCGGTTCCGGGGTGTCCCACTATGTGGCCCGGCACGTCAGCGGGGTCGATCTGGCCGCCGAGGCGCTGCGGATCGCGGTGGGCGGCGCGCCGTCCGCGGGGCACGCGGCGGGGCTCGCCGAGCCGGTCGGGGCCGCCGCCAACTACATCGTGCCGTGCGGCGGGCACGGCCGGATCAGCGCCGTGCACGGTCTGGACGAGCTGCGGGAGGACCCGCGTGTCGACCACGTGGTGCAGATGCTGTTCCCGGGCGACGAGGTCCGCCCGTACCCCGACTTCACCGGCTATCCGGCCTTCGTGATCTCCCGGCACGGCAGCACGGCGGAGGCCGAGGAGTTCCACGCCCGTCTGGAGCGGGAGATCCGCATCGACTACGCCGAGGAGGGCATCGCGTGAGCTCCGTACCGTTCGACGACCGGGACGGCACCATCTGGCTGGACGGCGCGTTCGTGCCGTGGCGGGAGGCCCGGCTGCACGTTCTCTCGCACGGACTGCACTACGGCGGCGCGGTGTTCGAGGGCGTGCGGGTGTACGGCGGGCGCCCGTTCAAGTCCGTCGAGCACGCGGAGCGGCTGCGGGCCTCGGCGCGCGAGATGAACTTCGCGATCCCGTACGAGGCGGCCGAACTCGATGCCGTCACCCGGGAGATCGTGGCCCGTGAGGGCATCACCGAGGGCTATGTGCGGCCGGTGGCCTGGCGCGGCACCGAGCAGATCAGCGTCTCCGGGACCGGCAACAGCGTCCATGTCGCGGTCGCCGCCTGGGAGTGGCCGCATGTCTTCGCGGACGGCGCGCGGGAGCGGGGCATCCGCCTCAAGACCTCGCGCTGGCGGCGCCCTTCGCCGGACACCGCCCCGGTACGGGCCAAGGCCGCGTCGCTGTACGCGATCGGCACCCTGGCCCGCGACGAGGCGGAGGCGGCGGGCTGTGAAGACGCCCTGCTCCTGGACCACCGGGGGCGGCTCGGCGAGGCGACCGGCGCCAACCTCTTCCTGGTGATCGACGGGGAGCTGCACACCCCGGTCCCGGACGGCTTCCTGGACGGCATCACCCGGCAGACGGTGATCGCTCTGGCCGGGGAACTGGGCCTCCCGGTCCGGGTGCGCGGCATCGACCCGGCCGAACTCGCCCTGGCCGACGAGGTGTTCCTCACCGGCACGGCGTACGAGGTGCAGCCGGTGCGTGCGGTGGACGACCGGGAGTTCGCGGTGGGCAAGACGACGCTCCGCCTGGCGGAGGCGTACGGGGAGCTGGTCCGCCGGGGCGAGTGAACCGAGCCGCGAGGAGCCGACTGACGCGGGGCGCGGGGCGCGGGCCTCGGACGTGTGCCGGCCCGCCCCGTTCGGCCGACGGGGCGGGCCGGGTCCGTGGTGCCGGGTCCTGGAGACGGACGCTCAGCCGACGGTCTCGCGGGCGGCGGCCTCGATCAGGTCGCAGATCTCTGCGGGCCGCGAGGCCAACGAGGCGTGGCTCGCGTCGAGTTCGACGATCTTGCGCGGGTTGATCCGCCGCGCCATCCGGCGCTGGTTGTCCGGGTGGATCGCGTGGTCCTGGGTCGAGACCTGGTACCAGCTCGGCTTGGTGCGCCACGCGGGCGCGGTGACGGTGTCGCCAAAGGCCGAGCCGACCGGGGCCTTCTGGGTGACGGCCATGACGAGGGCTTCGTCGGCGGTGAGGTCCGCGCAGAAGGTCTGGTGGAACTCGTCCTTCTTGATCCAGAGGTAGCCGTCGGAGTCGGGGACGATGCTGCCCATGCCCGCCGACGGCATCTCCTGGCTGATCTGCCCGGGGCTCTCGCCCGCGTCGGGCGCGAAGGCGGCGACGTACACGAGCGCGGCGACGTTCGGCAGGTCGCCGGCCTCGGTGATGACGGCCCCGCCGTAGGAGTGCCCGACGAGGACCACGGGCCCGTCGATCTGCCGGATCATCCTGCGGGTGCGCTCGGCGTCGTCGGCGAGCGAGGTGAGCGGGTTCTCGACGGCGTGCAGCTTGTCGTGGCCACGCTTGTCCAGCTCGACGATCACCTTGGACCAGTGGGCGGCGCCGCCCCAGAATCCGTGGACCAGGACGACGGAGGGCTTCTCGGCCATGCGAAAGGGCACCGTTCTGCGTGGGGTCCCCCCGGGACGCCCTCACCGTATGCGCGGGGTGACCGGGGCGCCACCGGCCGTTCGGGGGCTTCGCGGATCGCTTACGGCGTCCGTGTGACGGGTGGGGTGCGGTGCCTGCGTACGGGGCGCGGGCGGCGGACACTGGAGGCGGGACGCACGCCGCCGCCGCTCCGAGGAGGCCCCGCCATGAGCACCGCCGCACCCAAGGTCAGCACGCTGCCGCCCGAGCACCGGGAACGTCTGATGGCCTTCGCCGAGGACGTGTACTTCGAGGCCGGGGACCGGTTGTTCGAGGAGCAGGAGCGTGCCGACCGGTTCTGGATCGTGAAGACCGGCGCGGTCACCCTGGACGCCAAGGTGCCGGGGCGCGGCGCGCCGGTCATCGAGACGCTGCGGCACGGCGAGCTGGTGGGCCTGTCGTGGCTGTTCCCGCCGTATCTGTGCCAGTCGGGCGCGGAGGCGATGACGCCGGTCAGGGCGTACGAGTTCGACGGCGCGGCGGTCCGGTCGATGTGCCGGACGGATCCGGAGTTCGGTGCCTCGGTGATGTTCTGGGTCGGCCAGATCCTCGCCCACCGGCTCCAGGTGACCCGGGTCCGGCTGCTCGACCTGTACGCGCCGCACGGCAGCGGGATCCTGGCCTGACGCCCCTGTGCCCCCGCGCCCCGCGCCCGGCCCCCGCGCCCCGCGCCCCGCGCCCCGCGCCCCGCGCCCCGCGCCGCCGGACGGGTCCTACGGTCTGCCGAGTTCCTTGACGTGCCAGTCGAGCAGGGCGCCGTCCGCGCGGCTGATCTGGCCGCGGCGGGTGAAGCCCGCCCGGCGCGCGACGGCGCCGGTGGCCGGCGCCGCGGAGGACACGAGGACGACGGCGCGGCGGGCGCCCTGGGCGCGGGCGTGGTCGCAGGCGAGCAGCACCGCCCGGGTGGCCAGGCCGCGGCCGCGCGCGTCCGGGTCGAGGACGAAGGAGAGGTCGACGTCGCCCCGGGCGAACCCGGCGGCGGCCGGGCGCAGCTCGACGGCGCCGACGAGCCGTCCGGCGCGGATGCCGAGGATCCGCACGGGGCCGTGGGCGCGCCACGGCTCCCAGGGATGGTGCGCAGGGGTCCGGCCCGGCTCGTCGGGGCCGAGCGGCGACAGGGTGACGACCCCGTCCGAGAGTTTCGCATCATCACGCACCCGAACGATCTTGTCGCCAATCGGCCCGTGCCACAATCGGTATCCGGACGGACACGCGGAGGCATCATGCCAGGCAGTCACCCGAACGGGCGCCCGGGGCGGTGCGGGCCCCGGCGGAGCGGCAGTCTTGGCCGTGTCTTCCGGGTCGCGGCCCCGGCGGGATCGGGAAGACCGGTCCCAGGACCGGGTTCGGGTCCACGACCGGGACCGCGACCGGGTCCGGGACCGGTTCCGTCGACACGGGGAGGCTGACGGTGAGTACGGACGACCTCGAGCGGGTACGGGCCGCGTCCCGGTCCCGGCTGCTCGCGCGGTGCGCGATGCTGGCGGCCGTCGCCGCCGTGCTCTCGCTCTTCCTGCCGTTCGGCGACGGCGGGGTCCTGATCGTCGTGAGCGGTCTGGTGGGGCTCGCGCTGTGCGCGGCGGGCGTCTGGTGGTTCCTGGCGCACCGCGGTCCGGTGCGGTTCCTCGGCGCGCTGCTCGCGGCCGGCACGCCGGTGGGCGTGCTGCTCCTCTACATCGCGGGCGGTCTGTGGCCGTCGGCGCTGACCGCCGTGCTGCTGTGGGGCCTGGCGCTGTTCTGCGCGCGCCGGGCGCTGCACCGGCCCGCCCTCGGCACCCGTACGTGGCCGGCGGCGCGTCCCGAGCGGCCGGTGCTGCTGATGAATCCGAAGTCCGGCGGCGGCAAGGTCGAGACGTTCGGCCTGGTCGGCAAGGCCGAACGGCTCGGCGCGCGGGTGCTGCTGCTCGCCCCCTCGGAGCCGGGCGGGGCGTTCCCCGACGCGGCCGAACTCGCCCGTGAGGCGGTCGCCGACGGCGCGGACCTGCTCGGCGTGGCGGGCGGCGACGGCACCCAGGCCCTGGTGGCGGCGGTGGCCGCCGAGCACGATCTGCCGTTCCTGGTGATCAGCGCGGGCACCCGCAATCACTTCGCGATGGACCTCGGTCTGGACCGCGCCGATCCGGCCCGCTGCCTCGACGCCCTCACGGACGGCGAGGAACTGCGGGTGGACCTCGGGGACGTGGACGGGCGGCCGTTCGTCAACACGGTGTCGTTCGGGGTGTACGCGGACGTGGTGCAGCACCCCGAGTACCGGGACGCGAAGGCGGAGACGGCGCTGAACATGATGCCTGACCTGCTCGCGGGCAGCTCGGCCCGGCGGTTCGACGCGCGGGTCGACGCAGCCGTCCTGCCCGCCCAGCAGGCGCTCCTGGTGAGCAACAACCCCTACAACTCGCCCGACCCGTTCGGTGGCGCCAAACGGCCGCGGCTCGACCGGGGCAGGCTCGGTGTGGTCGGCATCCGGGTGGACGGCGCGGCGCAGGCCGCCGATCTCGCGGTACGGGGCGCGATGTCGGCCGGTCTGAACGTGCTGACGGCCCACCGGGTCGAGGTCGTCTCCGACTCCCCCGAGCTGGCCGTGGCGGTCGACGGCGAGGCCCTGACGCTGCCGACGCCCGTGGTCTGCACCCTGCGGCCGAAGGCGCTGCGGGTCCTGGTGCCGCGCGACCGGCCCGGCACGCTGCCGGCCGCACCGCCGCTGAGCTGGCGCCGGGTCTTCGTGCTCGCGTTCGGCCGACGCCGAGAAAGGACTGCTTCCGATGGCTGACACCGCTCCCCCGGACACCGTACGGCCGCCGCAGGAGGACAGCCTGCGGGCCGTGCTCGCCGATCTGCGCGCGGTGGACGGTGCGCTGTACGCGGCGGTCGCCGCCACGCCCACCCCGACGCTCGACCGGGGGCTGCGGCTGCTCTCGGCCGCGGCCGACAACTCGAAGATCTCGTTCGCGGTGGCCACGGCGCTGGCCCTCGCGGGCGGCCGGGCGCGCCGGGCGGCCCTCGCCGGGGTCGGCGCGGTCACGATCGCCTCGGCGTCGGCGAACCTGATCGGCAAGCGGCTCGTGCGCCGGCCGCGCCCGGACCGGGAGGCGGCCCGGGTCACGGTGGCCCGCCATGTGCCGATGCCCGCGTCGGCCTCGTTCCCTTCGGGGCACACGGCGTCGGCGGTCGCTTTCGCCACGGCCGTGGGCGTGGTGCTGCCCCCGGCGGCGGTCCCGCTCGGCATCCTGGCGAGCGCCGTCGGCTACTCGCGGGTCCACACCGGCGTCCACTACCCGGGCGACGTGGCGGCGGGCGCGGTCCTCGGCCTGACGGCGGCGGTCGTCTCGCTCACCCTGACCGACCGGCTGCTCCCCGGAACGGAACTGACGGCGCGCGGCCGGAACAACGGGACACCGCAAGGGACTTGAGAAGAAGCATGACGACCTCATCGTTCGACCCCCGCGCCCTCCTCGCCGCGAGCCGGCTGGGCGTCCTGGCCACGCTGAAGACCGACGGACGCCCGCAGCTGTCCCCGGTGATGCCGTACTACGACCCCGGGACCGAGACCCTGTACGTGTCGATGACCGAGGGGCGGGCGAAGACGGCCAATCTGCGCCGCGACCCGCGCGCGGCCCTTGAGGTGACCGCGGCGGACGGCCGGGCGTGGGCGACGGCCGAGGGCACGGTCACCCTGACGGGGCCGGGCACCGACCCGTACGGGCCCGAGGTCGAGGCGCTCGTCGCGTACTACCGGCTGGCCGCGGGCGAGCACCCGGACTGGGAGGAGTACCGGGCGGCGATGGTGGCCGACCGGCGGGTGCTGATGCGGATGCCCGTCGACCATGTCTACGGGCAGTCCCTGCGCTGAGTCCCGCGCGGCGGCGGGTCAGTTCTTGCGGACCGGGCCGAGGCGGCCGGCGGGGCGCTCGACCGGCTCGTCGCGGGCCTCGGCCCACAGCGAGCGCACATGGCCGAGGTGACGGGTCATGCACTCCTCGGCGGCCGCCCGGTCGCCCGCGATCATCAGGTCGAGGAGCTCCCTGTGCTCCTCCGCCGAGGAGACGAGCTTGCCGGCCTCGTCGAGGCCGGTGAGTCCGTACAGCCGGGAGCGCTTGCGCAGGTCGCCCACGGTCTCCACGAGGCGGTCGTTCCCGGCCAGGCCGAGCAGGGTGAGATGGAAGCGGCGGTCGGCCTCCAGATAGCCGATGAGGTTGTGCTCGCGCGCGTTGGTGACGATCTCCTCGGCCAGCGGGCGCAGCGCCTCCAGCTGTTCCCTGGTGGCCAGCTCGGTGACCCGGCCGACCGTGGGGACCTCGATCAGGGTGCGCAGTTCGGTGCACTGGTCGAGCTCGCGCTCGCTGACCTCGGTGATGCGGAAGCCCTTGTTGCGGACGGGCTCGACCAGGCCCTCGCGGGCCAGGTCGAGCATCGCCTCGCGGACCGGGGTGGCCGACACGCCGAGCTCGGCGGCGAGGCCGGGCGCCGAGTAGACGCTGCCCGGCCGGAGTTCGCCCGCTATCAGGGCGGCGCGCAGGGCGTGGCCGACCTGGTCGCGGAGCCGCTCCTGCGCCTTGATGAGACTGTGCTGCTTCAGGTCACCCACGCTGATCCTCCGAGAACTCGCAGAAGGCCAGCGTACAATGTCACGTTTCGCAGTCGGTCCCGGCGCGGTGCGCGCGATGGACGGCGACGGCCACGGCGAGGTCCTCCCAGGCCATGCCGACGCTCTTGAAGAGCCGCGGCGCGTCCTCGGCGGGCGGGGCGGCCCGGCCGGTGACGAGCTCGGCCAGCGTCCCGGACACATGGCCGGATCCGATCGCCCCCTCGGCCTGCGGGATCAGCAGGTCGCCGGCCTCGCGGGCCGCGGCGGCCCGCGACTCGACGTAGACGGCGGATCGCCGGACCAGGGCCGTGTCGGTCTCGCGGGCGTCCGGCTCGTGCGAGCCGACGGCGACGACCGTGGCGCCGGGGGCGACGAGCCGCCCGTCGAAGAGCGGGGTGCGGGCGGTGGTGCAGCACACCACGAGGTCCGCGTCCGGCACGTCCGCCGCCGTGCCCGTACGGGCCTTCGGCACGCCGAGGTCGTGCGCGTGCGCGGCGAGCAGGGCGGCCCGGTCCTGGTCGCGGGCGACCACCACGGCCTCCGTGACCTCGTGCTCGGCGAGCACCGCCGCCAGGTGCCCGTACGCCTGGGGGCCGGATCCGAAGAGGAGCAGCCGCAGCGGGCGGCCGGGCGGGACGAGGTGACGGATCGCCAGGGCGGAGACCGCCGGGGTGCGCAGCGCGGTGAGCGCGGCGCCGTCGAGGACGGCGACCGGCCGCAGGGTCGGGCCGTCGAGGAGGAGGTAGCTGCCGGTGATGCGGGGCAGGCCGAGGTCCGGGTTGCCGGGGGCCACGCCGGTGATCTTCACACCGGCCCAGGACGCGGACGCGGCGGGCATGAGGAGGAGTTCACCGGCCGGCACCGGCACGGCGGTGCGCGGCGGGGCGGACTCCGGGTCGAGCCCGTCGCGCAGCACCGCGGCGAGCGCGTCGGCCGCCGCGGCCGGGGGCAGCAGCCGGGCCACGGCGGCGGCGTCGAGCGAGATCGGGGAGTCGGGGAGGCCGCTCGGGGAATCGGGAGCGATCCGGGAGTCGGGAGGAACCGGGGCGCGGTCGGGGACGGGGGCAGGGGCGGGGGCGGGTGCGGGGCTCACAGGGTGAATCCCGTGCCGAGGGTGTCGTCCGGGTCGAGCACGAAGCGGTGCTCGCCGGTGCGATGAGAGGTGCCGGTCACCTCGGTGACCCTACCCGCGACTCCGGGCCGGCCGGGCAGGACGCGACCGGTGAACACCGTGCCGGCGATCGAGGTGTGGGTCAGTACCTCACCCGGGGCGAGACGGCCCTCGTCGGCGAGCAGGGCCAGCCGGGCGGAGGTGCCGGAGCCGCAGGGCGAGCGGTCGATCTGGCCGTCGGCGAAGACGGTGACATTGCGCTGGTGAAGGCCGCCTCCCGGGAGGTCGGGGAGTTCCTCGTACAGGATCACCCCGTACACCCCGGAGAGCCGCGGGTCCTCGGGGTCGCGGGTCGCCGGGTGGCCGGCGAGCGCGGTGCGGATCTCCTGGCCGGCGCGGGTGAGCGCGGCGAGGCCGGCCCGGTCGACGGTGAGGCCGAGCGCGGCGGCGGGCAGGGCGGCGTAGCAGGCGCCGGCGTGGGCGAGATCGGCCTCGACCGTGCCGAGCCCGGTGGCGACCTTCACCTTGCGGGCCGTCACCCGGGCGGGCACGTTGCGGAAGGTGACGCCGGTGGTGCGGCCGGCGGCGCGGTGGACGGTCGCGGTGACCCGGCCGGACGGCACGTCGATCCGTACCTGCGCGTCGCCGTCGGCGGGGGCGGCGACCCGGCCGGAGTCGACCGCCCACGCGCCGAGGGCGAGGGTGCCGTGCCCGCAGGCGGTGGACCAGCCGTCCTTGTGCCAGAACAGCACGCCCAGATGGGCGCCGTCGTCGTCCGGCGGTACGACGAGCCCGCCGTACATCCCGGCGTGGCCGCGCGGCTCCTGGACGAGCAGCCGGCGCAGGTCGTCGTACGGGCCCGGTCGCGGGTTCGTACCGCCGCCGGTGCGTGTCTCGTCGCCGGGGCGGGGCGGGGTGAGGAGGGTGGCGCGGCGTTCGGCGACCGTGTCGCCGGGCACCGGCGGGAGGCCGGCGGCGGCGAGGTCGACGATGCGGAAGGGCTCGCCGGCCGTGTGGTAGTCGGTGGTGCGCACCTCGGTGAGGGGCGGGAGGAAGGAGGTGGAGGTGGAGGTGGAGGTCGGCGTCACAGGAGGAATCCGGCGGGGAAGGGGTCGGTGGGGTCGAGGAAGTACTGGGCGGTCCCGGTGAGCCAGGCGCGGCCGGTGACCGTGGGGACGACGGCGGGCCGGCCGGCGACCGTGGTCTCGCGGATCAGGCGCCCGGTGAACTCGGTGCCGATGAAGGACTCGTTGACGAAGTCCGTGTCCAGCGGCAGCAGTCCGCGCGCGTGCAGCTGGGCCATCCGCGCGCTGGTGCCCGTACCGCACGGGGAGCGGTCGAACCAGCCGGGGTGGATGGCCATCGCGTGCCGGGAGCGGCGGGCGTCCGAGCCGGGGGCGGCGAGGTAGACGTGCTTGAGGCCGGAGACGGCCGGGTCCTCCGGGTGGACCGGGCGGTCGGGGCCCGCGTTCACCACGTCCATCAGGGCGAGCCCGGCGGCGAGGAGGTCCTCCTTGCGGGCCTGGTCGAAGGGCAGGCCGAGGGCGTCGAGTTCCACGAAGGCGTAGAAGTTGCCGCCGTAGGCCAGGTCGTAGGTGACGGTGCCGAGTCCGGGGACCTCGGCCTTGAGGTCGAGGCCGACGCAGAAGGCGGGCACGTTGGTGAGGGTGACGGCGGTGGCGGCGCCGTCCTCCACCCGTACGTCCACGCTGACCAGGCCGGCCGGGGTGTCGAGCCGGACCGTGGTGACGGGTTCGGTGACCGGCACCATGCCGGTCTCGACGAGCACGGTGGCGACGCCGATGGTGCCGTGGCCGCACATCGGGAGCAGTCCGGAGACCTCGATGAACAGCACGCCGAAATCGGCGTCGGGGCGGGTGGGCGGCTGCAGGATCGCGCCGCTCATGGCGGCGTGGCCGCGCGGCTCGTACATGAGGAGGGTGCGCAGGTCGTCCAGGTGCTCGGTGAAGTGCAGGCGCTTCTCGGCCATGGTGGCGCCGGGGACCACCCCGACGCCGCCGGTGATCACGCGGGTGGGCATGCCCTCGGTGTGCGAGTCCACCGCGTGGAAGATGTGACGGGTGCGCATGGATCCCCGGCCTCTCGGTGTGGTGGTGACGGTGCGGTGTGGTGGTGACAGTGCGGTGTGGTGGTGACAGTGCGGTGTGGTGGTGACGGTCCGTGCGGGCGGCTCAGTGGTGGCCGTCGGCCAGGGCCTTCTCGGTCGCGGCGCGCACGGCGGTCGCCTTCGCGCCGGTGAGCGGGAGGCGGGGCGGCCGGGTGGGGCCGCCGGGCCGCCCGGCGAGGTCCATCGAGGCCTTGATGGCCTGCACGAACTCCGTCTTGGAGTCCCAGCGGAGCAGTGGGTGCAGCGCCTGGTAGAGGGGCCGGGCGGTGGCCAGGTCCCCGGCGACGGCGGCGCGGTAGAGGGTGGCGCAGGAGGCGGGCAGGGCGTTGGGGTAGCCGGCGATCCAGCCCACCGCCCCGGCGAGGGCCAGTTCGAGCAGGACGTCGTCGGCGCCGATCAACAGGTCCAGTTCCGGGGCGAGTTCGGCGATCTCGTAGGCCCGGCGCACATCACCGCTGAACTCCTTCGCCGCCACGATGTGGCCGGCGGAGTGCAGCCGGGCCAGGAGGGACGGGACGAGGTCGACCTTGGTGTCGATGGGGTTGTTGTACGCGACGACGGGCAGGCCGACGCCCGCGACCTGCGCGTAGTGGGCGAGCACGGCCGGCTCGTCCGCGCGGTACGCGTTCGGCGGCAGGAGGAGAACGGATCCGGCGCCGGCCTCGGCGGCCTGCTCCGCCCAGCGCCGGGACTCCGCACTGCCGTAGGCGGCGACGCCGGGCATCACCCGTGCCCCGTCACCGGCCGCCTCGACCGCCGTACGGACCACGCGGGCCCGCTCCTCGGCGGTGAGGGTCTGGTACTCCCCCAGCGAGCCGTTGGGCACGACGCCGTCGCAGCCGTTGTCGAGCAGCCAGCGCACGTGGTCGGCATAGGCGTCGTAATCGACGGACAGATCTGCACGGAGGGGAAGGGCGGTGGCGACCATGATGCCGCGCCAGGGACGGGTGGGGCTCCAGTGGGAGGCGGTGACGCTCATGACAGCTCCTTAGTAGTGTGTGACATTTTATTGGTGGGTACGGGTCGGCCACAAGAGGGCGGGCGGGGGGGTTGGACGCGATCAATCCGCTGCGGGCGGCGGTAGTTGGGCGAGGTCGCGGAGCGGGACGGGGCAGGCGAGGGGGCGGCGGTCGGGGGCGGGCATGTCTGTGCCCGTGGCCGTGGTTGCGCCCTTGGCCGTGGTTGCGCCCTTGGCCGTTCCGCAGAGGGCCGCGACGGCCGGGCCGCACATGCGGCCCTGGCACCAGCCCATGCCCGCACGGGTCAGCAGCTTGACGGTCCGCGCGTCGCGCGCGCCGAGTTCCGTCAGGGCCTCGCGGACCCGGCCGGCCGGCACCTCCTCGCAACGGCACACGTCGGTCGCGTCGGGCAGCCAGTCCGGCCAGCCGGGGCCGGGGCGGTGGGCGGCGCCCATGGCGTCGGCGAAGGCGCGCAGGCGGGTGCGGGTGCGGCGGAGGGGGGTGGGGGCGGGGCCGGAGGTGGCGGCGGCGGTCACCGTCGCGGCGATGGAGTGCGCCACCAAGGCGCCCTCGGCCAGGGCGAGTTGCGCGCCGCCGATGCCGCCCGTCTCCCCCGCCGACCAGACGCCCGGCACGGATGTGCGCAGATCCTCGTCGAGTGCGAGCGCGACCGTGCCGTCCGGGGCCGTACGGGTGGCACAGCCCAGGGCGGTCGCCAGGGACAGTTCGGGGACCAGGCCGTGCCCGACGGCGAGCGCGTCGCACGGGATGCGGCGGGCGGTGCCGGGGAGCGGGCGCCAGTCGCGGTCCAGGCGGGCGACCGTGACGGCCTCCACCCGGTCGGTGCCGTGCGCCTCCACCACGGCGTGCCGGGTGAGGAGCCGAGTGTGCGCCCGGAGCAGCGCCGCGCCGTGGCGGGCGCCCTCGGTCAGCTTCGCCGGGTTGCGGAGCAGCGTGACCGTGTTGGCCGCGCTGCTCGCGTAGCCGGTGTACGCGGCGGCCTCCACGACCGCCGGGACGCGGGCCCCGGCGCCGGCCAGCGAGCGGGCGACCGCGAGCAGCAGCGGGCCGCTGCCGGCCACCACGATCCGTCGGCCGGGGAGAACCAGGCCGCCCTTCAGCATCGCCTGCGCGCCGCCAGCGCCGACCACGCCCGGCAAGGTCCAGCCGGGGAAGGGCAGTTGGCGCTCGTACGAGCCGGTGGCGAGGAGCAGGGCGCGGGCGGTGACGGGGGTCGTGGGCTTCTGGGTGGCGGGGGCCGATTCGGTGGTGCGGGCGTGGAGGGTCCAGGTGGGGTCCGCGTGGGTGACGGACCAGACGTGGTGGTGGGGCAGGTAGCGGATGCGGGCCGCCGTTCGGTGGGCTTGGAGGCGGCGCAGCAACGCGGTGAAGGCGCGCCGGTCGTAGTGCGGGGCCGCCTGCGGGCGGGTCGCGGCGAGCGCGGGCGCGGGGTGGCGGTAGTACTGGCCGCCCGGGCGTGCGCCCGCGTCGAGCAGCGTGACGGTCAGGCCGAGGTCTGCGGCCGTGACGGCGGCGGCGAGGCCGGCCGGGCCCGCTCCGATGACGGCGAGGTCAGTGGTGGTGTTCTGCACGGCCCGTTCCCTCCTGGGTGGTGACGGTGTCGCCGGGGCGGGCGGGCAGCAGACAGGCGCGCTGGTTCGGGCGTCCGTTGACGGTGACGAGGCAGTCGAAGCACTGGCCGATGCCGCAGAACGCGCCGCGCGGCGCGCCGTTGGCGCGGGTGGTGCGCCAGGCGAGAATGCCGGCCGACCAGAGGACGGCGGCGACGGACTGGCCCTCCTGGGCCGGGAGTTCACGGCCGTCGAAGGTCAGCGTGTAGGACACGGGGCGCTCCGGGGGTCGGGGGTGTGGGTGGGTGCGTGGGGGCCGCTCCGGTGGCCGCATCCGGGACTGCATGATTTACGGCGCGGGCGGGCCCTGGTTCGATCGAGGTCCCGAGAACCGCGCCACAAATCACGCTTTACGTCCCGGACGCGACCCCCTGCACGTCCCCCACTCCCGTCCGTCATTCCGCGCCCCCGCCGTGCACGTCAAAATCTCGGTGCGGAGCGAAGGGTGCCAGGCCGAGGGGCGGTTCCGAGCCCGTGAGGGCCGCCGCGATCAGAGCCGCCGTCGCCGGGGCCAGACCGATGCCCGCGCCCTCGTGGCCGCACGCGTGGAACAGGCCCGGGACCCGGTGGTCGGGGCCGATCGCCGGGAGATGGTCCGGGAGGTACGGGCGGAAGCCGTGGTACGCGCGGAGGACGTCCACGTCGGCCAGGACCGGGAAGAGCGCGGCCGCCTGCGCGGCCAGGCGCTGGAGGGCCTCGGTGGAGAGCGTACGGTCGAAGCCGACGCGCTCGCGGGTGGCGCCGATCAAGACGGGGCCCGCGGGGGTGCCCTCGACCACGGCGGAGGACTGGAGGCTCGCGGAGTCGCTGGCCACGTCGGCGACGTAGTCGGCCGCGTACACCTTGTGGCGCACGAGGGGCGGCAGCGGCTCGGTGACGAGGACGAAGCCCCGGCGCGGCAGTACGGGCAGGTGTGCCCCGGCGAGCGCGGCGACCTCGCCTCCCCAGGTGCCGGCCGCGTTGACCACGGCGGGCGCGAGGAGTTCACGGCGGGGTGTGCGGACGCCGGTGACGGTGCCGGAGGGGGTGCGGAGGATCTCGGTGACCTCTTCCCCGAGGTAGGTCGTGGCGCCGGAGGCGGCGAGCAGGTGAGCCGCCGCCTTGGCCGGCTGGACCTGGGCGTCCTGCGGGTAGAGGAAGCCGCCCGCGTGGGTGGGTGAGAGGTGGGGTTCGAGGTCGCGGAGCCGGTCGGAGGGGATCTCGTCGGTCCGTACGCCCGCCTCTTGCTGAGCTTGGGCGAAGGCGCGGAGGGCCTTCAGGGTGGGCTCGTCGGGCGCCACGACGAGCCCGCCCTTCGGCTCGTACTCGATGTCCTGCGGGAGTGCGGCGGACAGGTCGCGCCAGAGTCTCGTGGACAGCAGCGCGAGGTCGAGCTCGGGGCCCGCCCCCTTGTCGGAGACGAGCAGGTTGCCTTCCCCGGCACCTGTGGTGCCGCCCGCGACGGGACCGCGGTCGACGACGGCGACGGAGAGTCCGGAGCGGGCCGCGTAGTACGCGCAGGCCGCTCCGATCACGCCGGCACCGATGATCACGGCGTCCAGGGAGTGTCTCTTGGGCACGGCAGTAATATGTCACATTCTTAAGATGGTGCCCAGGGGCCGCTGCCCCTGGGCACGATGGACGGTGGGTCAGCTGCGGAGCGGGCCCTCGCAGCGGAAGCTCGACGTGCCCGCGACCCTGTTGGACCAGATCTCGATCGGTCCGAAGCTGCAGTTCATGTCGGCCAGGTTGTTCAGTGCTTCGCCCGCGCGGTCGAGGATGAAGTAGTCGACCGTCTCGGACATGTCCTTGAAGTTCTGGTCCTCGCTGTTCGCGTTCGCCAGGTTCGCGGTGATCCGGCCGGTGCAGACGAAGCGGCGCTTCCCGGGTTCGCCGTTCTCGACGCAGTCCGGGGTGTTGTACGTCGCGTTGGCGAAGGCGGTCTTCACTCCGACGACGGTGGAGTAGGCGAGCTGCTCGTTGGGGGTGAACGTGGTGTTCGGGACGTAGAGGTCGTCGACCTTGGCGATCTGCGCGTCCAGGAAGCGGTCGTACGCGGCCTGGAGGCCGGGGTCGGCGCTGAGGCGTTCGCGCCAGGCGTCGTACCCGGCGACGTCGTTCGCGCGCAGGCGCCCGTACATCTCGCGGAGCAGGCTGGGGCGTTCGGTCCAGAGGAACTCGAAGAAGGTGCCCGCGTAGTTGTAGAAGCGGAAGCCGTCTCCGTCGTAGGTGGCGTGGAGCAGTTGACGCACGCTCATCCGGGGGCCGCCGCGGGCGGTGTCGTTGATGATGCCGCGGACCAGGGACTTGCGGACGGCGATGCCGTCGTCGCGGGTCGCGCCGTCGAAGAACTCGGCGGTGCCCTCGTCCATGGCGGTGGTGCGGTCGCCCTGGTACCAGGGGCCCTCGCCGAAGAAGCCGGGGACGGCGAAGCGCCCGTTCAGGTAGTGGGTGTACTCGTGCCGGAAGAGCTCTTCGAGGGTGAGCGTGGAGTCCTGCGGGACGCGCCGCTGGTAGGTGTAGAAGGTCGCGCCGTTCTCGATGTAGATGCCGCCGTTGTTGGTGCCGTACCCGGTGAGGAGCGGGTGGTAGTTCTCGTAGTCCGCGCGCGAGGCGTAGAGCACGATGTTCAGGGTGCTGTTGGGGTCGCCGGCGAGGGGGGTGTCGGTGCCGAGGACGCGGTGGAATTGGGCCTTGACCTGCTTGCTCGCGTAGTAGAGCTGGTCGACGGTGGCCCGGTCGAGGGCGGTGCGGACCTTGATGCCGCCGTTGTCGTAGCTGTACGTGTAGGGGAAGAGGCGCTTCTCGATGTCGGCCTTGCAGACGCCGTAGGGCGCGCAGGCGTCGTAGAAGTTGAGCCAGGTGACGACCGTGGCCCACTGCTGGCTGCCGTAGCCGAAGCCGGATTCGACGGGGGCGAGGACCGCTCCGAGGTCGGTGACGATGGTCGGCTGGAGGCCGGATATCTGGCCGAAGCGGCCGTACTCCGAGAGCGCGTCGCGAGCCACCCAGGCGTTGGCGGTGCCCTTGAGGTGGGTGTAGCCGGCGAAGGCCTTGAAGGCGGCGCGGTAACCGGGGTCGGCCTTGGCGGCGGCGTGGAAGGCGGTGTCCTGGTTGCCCGGGTAGACGCCGAGGTAGTTGACGGAGAGCGCGGCGAGGGCGGCGCCGGCCCAGGTGGGGTCCTGGTTGGTCGCGGGGTGCGCGCCGTCCATGGTGGCGAGCACCTTCACGATCAGGCCGAGCTGGTACTGGCGCAGTCCGGGGGCGCTGCCGATGTAGAGGGCCTCGCGCAGGGTGGCGGCGTTGGTGGCGGTGACGTCGAAGGTGCGGGCGGCGTTGCCGTAGTCGGCGAGGGCGCGGCGGACGGCGTCGACGGTGGGCGCGTCGGTGATGTCGATCTCGGTGCGGGAGAAGTCGTGGTAGGCGACGGCGTGGAGGTAGGTGAACATCTCCTCCAGGTGGGTCGAGTTGTGCCCGTCGTGCGTCGGGGCGAGCGAGGAGATGCGGCGGGCGACGGCCTGGACGTGTGCGTCGGACATGACCGGCGCGAGCCGGGCGTCCCAGGTCCAGATCAGGTCGCGCAGACAGCCGTCGGAGGTGACGGCCGGGTCGGCGAGGAAGTCCGCGAACTGCTCGGGCGCGAGGCCGGTGACGCCGTCGAGGGTGCAGGGCACACCGGCGGCGAAGGCGCTGCGGGCCTTCGCGCCCTTGGCCTTGGGCGCGGGGCCGGGGATGCGGGCCTTGGCACCGGTGCCGCCGGGGGCGGGGGCCGGGGCGGGCTCGGCCGTACGCGGGTTGGCGAGGTGCGCGACCTCGTCGAACGGGTTCTGGCCGGGTGCGCCGAAGGCGGCGGGGAGCTGGGCGGGGGCCGGGGCGGCCGGGGGTTCGGCGGCCTGGGTCGCGGACTGGCCCGCGGTGGCGAGAAGCGTCACCGCGACGGCGGTGGCGAGGAGGGAGGTACGCACGACTCTGCGCTGGGACACCTGGGCTCCTGGAAAGGGTGTGGGGGCTGGCGCGCGGCGAACTCCCATGGCTCACAAGGGAGTTGACGGATGTCGGACTCACCGCATGAGCAGTAAAATAGTAATGTGAAATTGCACTGACAAGGGTTGTGCGCCTACGAGTTCGCGGCACCCGTGGAGTGACCGCCCGGGCGGTTACCCTGGCGCCCGACGCGAGGAGGCAGCATGGCACGGATGCCGTCGGCGGAACGGCGCCGGCAGTTGGTGGAGGCGGCGGTCCGGGTCATGGCCAGGGACGGTGTGGCGCGGGCGACGACGCGGGCGATCTGCGCCGAGGCGGAGGTGTCGCTGAGCGTCTTCCACTACTGCTTCGACTCCAAGCAGGAGCTCCTGGAGGCGGCGATCGGCTCGATCACCGGGAGCTACGTGGCCCGGGTGATGTCGGCGGTCGAGCCCCGGGCCACGCTGCGCGAGACGGTGCGGGACGCGCTCGGGTCGTACTGGGACCATGTGACGGACCGCCCGGCGGAACACATGCTGACCTACGAACTCACCCAGTACGCGCTGCGCGAGGAGGGTTTCGAGCACCTCGCGCGGGCGCAGTACGAGCGGTACGTGGCGTCCGCCGCGGTCCTGGTCGAGCAGGTGTGCGCGGTCCGCGGCGTGACACCCAAGGTGTCGGTGGACCTGATCGCCCGGGTGCTCGCGGCGACGATCGACGGGCTGACGCTGCAGTATCTGGTACTGGGAGACGACCGGGCGGCCGAGGCGCTGCTCGATGTGACGGCGGATCAGCTGGTGGCGCTGATCGACGGCTGAGGGCGCCTCTCGATCGTCAACAGGTCATTTGACCCGGACTATTGACTCACTGATGGTTCACCGCGATCCTCGGCGCGAGCCAACTGTTACCGCCAGAAACACCCAGGAGGCTCAGCCCGGTATCCCCCATGACCGAAGGCATCGCTGACCATGATTCGACCCTCAACACGCGGGCCGGGCGGCCGATTCGCCCTCGCGGCCCTGTTCATCGCACTGGCCACCGTCGTCTTCGGCGCCGGCCCGGTCCCCGCCGCGGACACCGGCGGCACGTGGTGGGAGCCCACCGCACGGCCGGCGCCCGACTCGCAGATCAACGTCACCGGCGCCCCGTTCACGGGGACCGACGCCTCCGGCAAGGTGCGCGGTTTCGTCGACGCGCACAACCACCTGATGTCCAACGAGGGCTTCGGCGGCCGCATGATCTGCGGCCAGACCTTCTCCGCCGCGGGGATCGCCGACGCGCTGAAGGACTGCCCCGAGCACTACCCGGACGGCTCCGGTGCCCTCTTCGAGCATCTGACCGGCGGTGACAACGGCAAGCACGACCCGGTCGGCTGGCCCACGTTCAAGGACTGGCCCGCCAACGACTCGCTGAGCCACCAGCAGAACTACTACGCGTGGGTCGAGCGGGCCTGGCGCGGCGGCCAGCGGGTCCTGGTCAACGACCTGGTGACCAACGGCCTCATCTGCTCGCTCCTGCCGCGCGACCGCGGCTGCGACGAGATGGACGCGATCCGCCTGGAGGCCCGTAAGTCCTACGAGCTCCAGGACTACGTCGACTCGATGTACGGCGGCCCCGGCAAGGGCTGGTTCCGTATCGTCACGGACGCGGCGCAGGCCCGCTCGGTGATCCAGCAGGGCAAGCTCGCGGTCGTGCTCGGCGTGGAGACCTCGGAGCCGTTCGGCTGCAAGATGATCCTCGACGTCCCGCAGTGCAGCCAGGCGGACATCGACAAGGGTCTGGACGAGCTGTACGGGCTCGGCGTGCGCAGCATGTTCCTGTGCCACAAGTTCGACAACGCGCTGTGCGGCGTGCGCTTCGACAGCGGCACGACCGGTGTCGCGGTGAACATCGGCCAGTTCCTGTCCACCGGCACCTTCTGGGCGACGGAGAAGTGCGCCGGTCCGCAGCACGACAACCCGATCGGGCTCGCCGCGGCCCCGCCCGCGATGGCCGAGCAGCTGCCGGCCGGGGTGAGCGTCCCCTCGTACGCCTCGGACGCGCAGTGCAACACCCGCGGCCTGACCCGGCTCGGCGAGCACGCCCTGAAGGGCATGATGCAGCGCGGGATGATGCTGGAGCTCGACCACATGAGCGTGAAGGCCGCGGGCCGGGCGCTCGACATCCTGGAGGCCGAGGAGTACCCGGGCGTCATCTCCAGCCACAGCTGGATGGACCTGGACTGGACCGAGCGGGTCTACCGGCTCGGCGGATTCGTCGCCGAGTACATGCACGGCGCCGAGGGCTTCATCGGCGAGGCCGCGCAGAAGGCGGACCTGCGCAAGAAGTACGGGGTCGGGCTCGGCTACGGCACCGACATGAACGGCGTCGGCGGCTGGCCCGGCCCGGTCGGCGAGACCGCCGCGAACGCGGTCAGGTACCCGTTCAAGAGCTTCGACGGCGGCTCGGTGCTCGACCGGCAGGTGACGGGTGAGCGCACCTGGGACCTGAACAAGGACGGCGCCGCGCACAACGGCATGGTGCCGGACTGGGTCGAGCAGATCCGGCTCACCCCGGGCGGCCCGGCCGTCGTGGACGAGCTCGCCCACGGCGCGGAGTCGTACCTGCGCACCTGGAAGGCGACCGAGGACCACGAGATGGGTGTCAACCTCGCCTCGGGGCAGCCCACTTCGGCCTCCACGAGCGAGTGGTGGAACCCGTTCGTCGACTTCTCGCCGGGCCGCGCCGTGGACGGCGACACCGGCTCGCGCTGGGCCAGCGAGTGGAACGACGACCAGTGGTGGCAGGTGGACCTGGGCACGGAGCGCCGGGTGGGCCGGGTCACGCTCGACTGGGAGGCGGCCTACGGGAAGGCCTACCGGATCGAGCTGTCGGACGACGGCGGCACCTGGCGCTCGGTGTGGTCCACGGACGCCGGTGACGGCGGCTACGACACGGCCGAGTTCGCCTCCCAGCCGGCCCGCTATCTGCGGGTGCACGGCGAGAGGCGCGGCACCGGCTGGGGCTATTCGCTGTACGAGGTGAAGGTGACCCGGTCCTGATGCGCTGACCGGTCGCATTGCGGAGGGGCCCGCCGGCAGGTGTCCGGCGGGCCCCTCCGTCGTGTCCGGGCGCTCTACAGGGTGCGGCAGAGCAGCGCGTCCGGGGTCTTGCCCTTCAGCCAGGCGCCGGTGAAGGCGATCCCGGCGATGTACTCGCCGGTCGCGCACTGGCCCTTGTAGTTGCCCTCGGCGAACTCGCCGCCCGGGGCCCCGTCGGGTCCGGCGGGCCGGTTGTCACCGCGGTCGAACCACAGCGTGCGGCCGGTGAGCGGCAGGGCGCGGGACGCCCCGGTGCACAGCAGTCCGGAGACGGCCTGACCGCGAAGGCTGTAGCCGATGGCGAACTGGCCCTGTGGGCACTGGAGTTTGGTGTAGCCACCGGCCCAGTCGCCCTCCTTCACATAGCGCTCGTCGTGGACGACGGTGACCGGTCCGCCGGGAGCGGTGAGTCCGCGCGCTCCGGCGTCGGTGCACAGGCCGCGTCCGTCGTGGTGCGACAGACCGATGAGCCGCTGTCCGTCGGGGCAGACGCCCTTGCGGGCGCCGGAGTCCCAGTCGCCGCCGGCCCGGGTGCGAAGAGACTGGACGGCGTCGGCGTGGTCCAGGTTGAGCATGTCCCAGGTGTCGGTGACGGGGACGGGCCCGGTCGCCGCCGGGGCGGTGACCAGACGGTGCCAGTCGGGGGCCCGCCAGTCGTCTCCGTCGAGGATGCCGGAGCGGCGCCCCTCGGCGTCGTAGTCGAGGAGCTTCCAGCGTCCGTGGCCGGTGAAGCCGACGAGCGGCCAGTAGGCGAAGTCCGTGTCGTTGGCGATCAGGTAGTCCACGAAGTTGGTGAACCAGGCACGGGCCTGCGGGTTGGTCTCGTCGGCGCCGATGCCGAACTCGCTGATCCACACAGGTGCGGTGTAGTGCCGGCCGGTGTCGGCGGACACGAAGAATGCCTGGCGGCGCAGGGTGGCGTACAGGTCGTCGCGGGAGAGTTCCTGGTAGCGCCAGTCGTGGGTCTCGCCCATGCCGGTGGCACCGGTGTGGTTCGGCCCGGTGTAGCCGTAGAAGTGGGCCGAGTAGACCAGCTTGTTCGCGGCGACGAGGGTGTGGGAGAGGGTGCGGGCGGGTTCCAGGGTGGGCCGCCAGTGGAAGAAGCCGTCGGCGGGGATGCCCTGCCAGTTGATGCCCTCGACGATGACGAGGAGGTCGGGGTTGGCCTCGGTGAGGAGTCGGTCGCCGAGCCGCTGGGTGGCGGCCCACCAGTCGTGGTCGTCTCCCCAGTCCCAGTTGGCGTCGTCCATGACGGTGCGGCGGACCTCGTTGTAGAGGTCGGCGCCCACGACGCGTTTGTTGTCCTTGTAGCGCTTGGCGAGGAACAGCCAGTCGGCCTCCCACTGGGCGGTGGACTGGCTGGTGTTCCAGCGCTCGTTGCCGTCCAGGCCGCAGCACCAACGGGAGGTGTTGGTGTGGTTGTTGAGGACCACGGCGAAGCCCTCGGCGGTGGTCGCCGCGATGACGGCGTCGAAGACCTGGAGCGGAGTACGGCCCCGGAGCTCGGGGTTGGCGGCGACGGCGGTGTCCGCGACGGGGCGCGTGTCGTGCAGCATCTCGTTGGAGAACGGCAGCCGGATGCTGTTGATGCCGAGGGCGTGGAAGTCGGCGAGGATCGTGGCGATCGGTGCCCGGTCGAGGCCGAGGGGCATCTCGTCGGACTTCTCGCCCGCGTTGTGGTTGGCGGGGTCGGCGATGTCGCCGGAGCCGGTCCACGAGCCCTGTGCGCCGTGCCAGTTGCCCGACGTGAGCTTGAAGCGGTCGCCGTTCGCGTCGACGATGTAGCGGCCGCGGGTGCTCAGTGGCGGCTGCCAGCTGTCGGCGAGGGCGGAGCCCGCGGAGACCGAGGCGGCGGTGGTGGGGACGGGATCGGATGTGGTCGCGGAGGCGGCCGGAATCCCGGCAGCCAGGAGGGCCGCGGCGAGCGCGGCCCCCAGGAGGGTTCTCTTCACGATGTCCTTCGGAGGTGAGGGGTCAGCCGGCGGTGGGGCCGGTCCAGTCGGCGGGGACGTGGGCGAGCCGGACCCGCTGGGGGTGGTCGCCGACCTCGACGGAGGCGACCCGCTGTCCGGTCCGGAAATCGATGGCGCTCACCCGGTCGGCACCGCTCTCGGAGACGATGCAGGAGCGTCCGTCACCGCTCACGGTGGCCCAGTAGGGCTTCGAGGCCTCGACCAGCGGGCCCTCCTGGAGGGTGGCCCGGTCGACGACGGTCGTGTAGTCGTCCATGGTCCCGGCGACGCACAGCTTGTCGCCGTCCGGGCTGATCGAGAGACCGTGGTGACGCGAGTCGTTGACCCAGGTCGTGCGGTCGGGGTTCAGGGCCGGGTTGCCGGGCAGGGTCTTCAGGCGCGTGATCCGGTCGCCGGCGACGTCGTACTCCAGGAAGCCGTTGAGGAAGGACACCTGGAAGTACATCTTCTTCTCGTCGGGGGTGAAGACGAGCGGGCGAACGGCGTCGGAGAGGTCGCTGCGGCCGAAGGCGTCGAGGCGCTCGCGCATGTCGATGACGCGCACTGTCCGGAAGGTGTTCGCGTCCACGACGGTGATCTTCCGGTCGCCCTTGGTCCAGTCGAGCCAGGTCGCGTCGAGGGCGGTCGTGACCTCGCCGATGGACATGTTCCAGAGCAGTCCGTCGGAGGTGAAGACGTTCTCGTGGGGCTTGTCGCCGGTCTTGAAGGAGCCGATCTGGCGGCCGGTGGCGATGTCCAGGACGTGCACCGTGTTGGCGGTGGAGGCGGACACCGCGACCCGGGTGCCGTCGGGCGAGACGGCCATGTGGTCGGAGCGGTAACCGGCCACTGGGAAGCGCCAGTTGATCCGTCCGGTGCGCAGGTCGACGGAGACGACGTCGGCGAAGCTGGGCCGCGAGACCACCATGGCGGAGCCGTCGGGGGTGGCGTACATGTCGTCGACGAACTGGTCGTGGCCCTCGCCGGGACCGCTGCGCACGCCGAGGAAGAAGGCCAGTTTGATCGGGTCGAGGTAGATCTCCCGCATCCGCTCCTCGCGGTCCGGGATCACATCGACCCGTCCGATTCTGCGCAACTCGCCGCCGGACTCGATGACATCGGCGGTGCCGTCCCAGTTGTTGCCGACGAACATCACCTCACGCAGTCCGGCCGCGGCGGTACCCGCGGGGGCGGGCGCCGCGGCGGCCGGGGCTGCGGTGGCACCGGAGCCGACGGCGGCGGCGAGCAGGGCGAGCGCGGCGGCGAGGGAGCCGCCGAGGCGCCGGCGGGCCCGGCCGCGCGGGGACCGGGGGTGGGGACGTGACTCACGGGGAGAGGGCATGGGGGTTCCTTCTTCCGGCTCCGGACAGGGGATTACCCGGGGTAAGGGGGGCGGTCACCATGAGGGAAGCACGGACGAGCCATGCTCAACAAGACCTCGACACAGGCCTGTTACCCTCCGGTACGAGCGTCCGCCACACCGTACGCACACCGTCTTCACACCGTCCGCAAAACGGCTGGTAGCGGCCCTGTCGGCGGGTGGCCGCTCGGGCACAATGCGGGTCGGCGGGGGCAGTCGGGCACGGTGGTACGGGAGGCACGGTCTTGCCGGTGGGGTCCTTGGCAATGGGGTGGACGCGCGCGCTGCGCCGACGGGAGGGGGTGGGCTCCGCGCTCCAGCGGGCCCGGTCCTTCATGATGCTCACCACCCTGCTGTACCGCGCGAGCCATCTCACCGTCGGCGTGCTCGCCGTCGCCCAGCGCCGCGACGGGCACCCCGTCCCGTACCTGGGCATCGCCACCGCGCTCGGGCTCAGCGTCCTCGTGTACGGGACGGCGCTGCGCCGCGGCTGGTTCGACCCGCGGCAGGTGCGCGCCGACGTCCTCCTCACCGGCTGCGCGCTGCCGTACGTCCTCTACGCGTGGGGCGGCGTGCGGGAGACGCCGGCGATCGGCTGGGCGATGCTGCTCGGCGGCTCGGCCAGCGCCGCCGCCGCCGTGGCGCTCCCCCGCGTCCAGGCGCTCATCGCCGTCGTGCTGCTCGTCGCGACCCACCTGGCCGGCTACCACCTCGTCGGCGCCGGCCGCGCGGTGCTCGGCGGGCACCTCAACTCGCTGCTCTCCTCGGCCGCGATGGCCTGGGTGATGTGGTGGTACCTGCGCCGCCAGGGCCGGCTGCTCGACGAGGCCAACGCCCGGGCCCTCACCGCCGAGACCCAGAAGGCCCGTTACGCCGAACGGCTCGACCACCACCGGGCCCTGCACGACACCGTGCTCGCCACCCTCACCACCCTCGCGGCCGGCGGCGTCGACGCCAACGCGCCCGAGGTCCGCGAGCGCTGCGCCCGCGAGGCCGCCTACCTCCGGCGCCTCGTCCAGCAGACCGCCGAGGAGATCCACCACCCGGGCCTCGGCGCCGCCCTGGAGGAGGCCGTCGGCTCCGTGGAGTGCCTGCGGCTGCGGGTCACCGCGCAGTACCACGGACTGCCCGAGGTGCCGCCGGCCGTCGCCGCCGCGTTCGCCGACGCCACCCGCGAGGCCCTCAACAACGTGGGCAAGCACGCCGGCACCGGCCACGCCTGGGTGACCGCGACCGGCGACCCGGAGGGCGGTGGTGGGGCCGTCGTCACGGTCGTCGACCGGGGCCCCGGCTTCGACCCCGAGCACCATGTGCCCGGCTTCGGCCTGCGCGGCTCGATACGCGCCCGGATGACCGAGGTCGGTGGCCGGGCCGTCGTCGACACGGCGCCGGGCGAGGGCGTACGGGTGGAGCTGAGATGGCCGGTCTGATCAGTGTGGCCGTGGTCGACGACGACCGGATGCTGCTCGACGGCATGCGGTCGTGGCTGGGCGGGGTGCCAGAATTACGGATCGTCGGGATGGCGGCGACGGTGGGCGAACTCCTTGCGGGGACGGGGAGGGCGGAGCCGCGGACCGGCGAGCCCGGGACCACGGGCCCCGGGCCGGCGCAGCCTCGGACCGCGGAGCCCGGGAGGGTAGGATCCGGGACCGCAGGTCCCACGACAGCCTCCCCCGCACCCGACGGCTCCGTGCCGCCGCCCGACATCGTCCTGCTCGATCTCCTCCTGCGCGACGGCTCGACGCCCACCGACAACATCCGGCGGCTGCGCTCCGCGGGCTGCCGGGTCCTGGTGATCAGTACGGTGCCCGACCGCACCCGGATCATCGAGTCCCTACGGGCCGGCGCCGACGGCTATCTGACCAAGGACAACGACCTGCCGACCCTGGTCGCCGCCATCCAGGACATCGTGGCCGGACGCGGCGCCCACTCCCCCGAGCTCGCCTTCGCCTGCGCGTACGACAGCAGCCCCGCCCGGCCCCGGCTGTCCCCGCGCGAGCGGGAGATCCTGCTCGACTACGCGTCCGGGATGACCCTCAAGTCCGCCGCCCGGCGCGCCGGGATCACGGTGTACACGGCGAAGGACTACCTCGACCGGGTCAAGGCCAAGTACCAGCAGGCCGGCCGCCCCGCCTACACCAAGATCGACCTGGCGCGGCGGGTCAGCGAGGACGGTCTCGACTCCGGCTGACCGCGGGGACGCCGCCGCAAGCCCCCCAAACGGCGGGCTGCTGGGGCGGGCCTCCGCTTCCTATCGTCGTGCCCGGCACGCCGCCGGGCGGGGCCGGACGGGAGGCGCACATGACGGGGCCGCACGCCTGTACCGACCCGGGCCGGGACGCCGGCGGGCTCGTGGGCCGCGACGACGAGGTGAGCCGCCTCGTCGCGGCCCTGCGGGAGGCCCGCGCGGGACGCGGCGGGGCGGTGTTCGTCAGCGGTGAACCGGGGGTGGGGAAGACCCGGTTCACGGTGGCGGCGCTCGCCACGGCGCGGGCGGCGGGGATGGGTGCGGCGCGCGGCCGGACGGGGGCCGTGGGCCCGTCCGTCCCCTACCGGCCCCTGGTCGAGGCCCTGTTGGCGCTCGCCAGGACCGAGCGGCTGCCCGCGCCGGGGGGACCGGGCGGCCACGGGCGGATCCTCGCCCGGCTGCTCGGGGGGAGGGGCGGCGTGCCGCCCCTGTCGGCCGCCGAGGCGATGCTCCGCACCCTCGCCTCGGCGGCCGGACGGCGCGGCTTCCTGCTGGTGCTCGACGACCTGCACGAGGCCGACCCGGGGACCCTCGCCGTCGTCGACTACCTCCTCGACCATCTCCCGTCCCTGCCGGTGGTGCTCCTGGCCACCGCCGCCCCCGGGCCCGGCCCGTCGGCAGCCCTCGCCGCCCGTGCCCACCGGCGCCTCGACCTGGCGCCGCTCGGCCCCGGCGAGGTCCGGCGTCTGGTGGCCGCGGAGTACGGGACGGGGCGGCCCGTTCCGCAGCCGCTGCTGCGCCGGGTGCTCGACGAGTCGGCCGGACTTCCCTTTCTCGTACGGGAGTTGGTGCGCGCGTACGGTCAGGAAGATGGCGCCCCTGATGGTGTCCCTGCGGCAGTCTCGGCGGACGTCCTGCGGCGGGCCGAGCGGTTGGGGCCTGCGGCCGTACAACTCCTCGGGGCGGCCGCCCTGTTCGGGGAGCGGTTCGGTGTGCCCGAGCTGGCGCGCGCCGCCACGGATCACGACGAGGCCGGGACCGCGACGCTGTTACGGGCCGCGGCCGACGCGTATCTGCTCGTGCCCGACCCGAGTGGCCCCGAGGCCTACGCCTTCCGGCATCCCCTGGCCGCCCGGGCCCTGCTCGCCTCGCTCACCCCGGCCGAGCGGACCAGCGCCGCCCGGCGCGCCGCCCACGCCGTGGCCGTACTCCACCCGGGGCTGCCCGGGCCGTGGTGTGCGCGGGCGGCGGAGCTGCACGCGAGCGCGGGCGATGCGGCGGAGGCGATACGGGGGTACACGGAGGCGGCGCGACGGGCGACCGCCGAGGGCGACCCGGACCGGGCCCTGGCCCATCTGACCACCGTGCACGGGCTGTTGCCCCCGTCGGTGCCGCCCGAGCTCTGGGCGGAGTCGCGGGAGGCACTCCTGGCCACGGCACTGCTCACCGGGCGCCTGAACGCCCTTCCCGCCGACGCGCTGGAACTCGCGGCCGACGGCCACGGGCTCCCGGCGCCCCGCCGGGCCGCCCTGCAGGCCCGCGCCGCCCAGGTGCACGCCCTGGCGGGCCGGCCCGAGGAGGCGCTGCGCTGCCTCGACCTGGCGCGCTGGCTGCTCGACGGACGGGGCGGGCCCGGCGAGGACCATGCGGCCGCCGCCGTGGTCGAGCTCGTCGCCGCGCACATCGAGCCCTGCCGCCTCGCGCCCGAGCGGCTGCGCACCGCCACGGAGGCCGCCCGCAGGGCGGTCGGCGCCGCCCACACGGCCGGACTCCCGGGGCTCACCGGGTGGGCGCTGCTCGCCCTCGGGCGGCTCACCCAGGACCACGACGGGGCGGGCGCGGCCGAACGGTTCGCCAGGGCACGGGTGTTGGCGGGATCGGCGGGCGGCGATGTGTCGTTGCGGATCGCCGCCGACGGCTGTCTCGCCCGGCTCGCGATGCGGCGGGACGGTCTCACCGCGGCCGTGGAGGAGAGCCGGCGGGCGGCCGAACGGGGCGGGCTCGCGCCGCAGGCGCACGAGACGGGGTTCGCGCTGGCCCTGGACGGGGTTCGGCGAGGGGCCTACGGCACGGCCGGGGAGCTGATCCGGGCCGGGGAGGGCGACGCGGCGCGCAGGGGGATGGGCCGGGCGGTGGCGTTGTGGCGCCTCGCGGAGACGGTGCGCGCCGCGCACCGGGGGCGGCGGGACGAGCTGCGGGAGGCGCTGGGGCGGCTGGCGCCGGTGGTGGACGCGGCGCCCGGGTTACGGGCGATGGAGTTCGGCCTCGCCCGGGGGTTCTGCTCGCTCCTGGAGGAGGATCACGAGAGGGCCGAGCGCGAGTTCGCGCAGGCGCTGGCGTACGACGCGGAGAACCCGGCGACCGGTGACTTCGGGCGGCACGGAGTGGCGCTCCTGTGCGGGGTGCTCGCGGGGCGGGCCGGGCGGCGGCACCATGACCGGGCTCTCGCGGCGGGGGCCGCGGCGGCCCGCTGGAACCGCCCGTTCGCGGGCCTCGCCGACGCGGTGCTGCTCGGCCGCGAGGGCCGGACCGCCGAGGCGACGGCCGCGGCCGAGGCCGCGCTGACCGCGGCGGCGCCCTATCCGCTGGCCGGCCGGCTCGGTATGCGCCTGGTGGCCGCGGCGGCGTACGAGGACGGCTGGGGCGCCCCGGCCGACTGGGCCCGGGAGGCCGAGGAGTACTTCCACGCCGCCGCCCTGCCGGCCGTCGCCGCCGCCTGCCGCGCGCTCCTGCGCACCATGGGCGCCCCGGTCCGCCAGCGCCGCTCCGGCACCGACCGGGTGCCCGCGCCACTGCGCCGCTGCGGGATCACGGCCCGCGAGTTCGAGGTGGCCCGGCTCCTCGCCGAGCGCTTCGGCAACCGCGACATCGCGGGCCGCCTCCACATCTCCCCCCGCACGGTGGAGAAGCATGTGTCGAGCCTCCTCCAGAAGACCGGCCACCCGAACCGCGCGGCGTTCGCGTCGGCGGCCCGTGAACTGGTGACGGACGCGGCGCCGTAGCCGCCGGGCGCGTCCGCGCCAGGGGCCGGGCTCGCGGCGCTCTGCGCCGTACCCGGAACTCGCCCCCGGCTTCGCCGGGACGCGCGGCGGCCGCTCCCCCGCGCCGCTCACCCGGAGCCCGCGCCCGCCTGGACCCCCGCCCCCGCCCGTACCACCCGGTCGAAGGTCGCCTCCAGCGACTCGTCGCCGTGGTGGACGACCAGCAGCGCGCGGCCGGCGGTGCGTTCGTGGAGGAGCTGGAGGACGCGGACGCGGCTGTGGTCGTCGAGGTTGGCGAAGGGTTCGTCGGCGAGGTAGGCGTCGGCGTCCTCGGAGAGCAGGGCGCCGATGCCGGCGCGCTGGCGCTGGCCGGAGGAGAGGTCGGCGGGCCGGCGGTCGGCGAGGGCGTCGAGGTCGAGGGCGGTGCGCAGGACAGGGTCGGTGACGAGTTCGCGTACGGGCAGCGGAGGCAGGTCGACGGGGGCGGTGAGGGCGGCGACGCGGGGCGGCAGGGTGACCGTGCCGGTGTCGGGGGTGAGGGTGCCGGCGAGGACGTGGAGGAGGGTGGTCTTGCCGCAGCCGTTGGGGCCTCGGAGGAGCAGGTGTTCGCCGGGCCGCTGGACGAGGTCGGGCAGGGAAAGATCGGCCTGTGGGGCGTCGCCTTCGCCGTACCGGACGCTCGCGCCGTGCACACGGATCAGCGGGCCCTCCTCGTGGGCGGGGCCGGCGGGCGGCTCGCGCAGGGCCTCGATGCGGAGCAGGACGGCGGTGCTGCGGCGGGTCTGCGGGATCATGTTGACGAGGTCGAAGATGCCGGTCACGGCCCGCCAGAGGGAGTTGACGAAGGCGAGGAAGCTGCCGAAGGACATGCGGCCGGAGAAGACGAAGAAGGCGCCGATGACCATGGACGCGGTGTCCGAGAGGTTCATCACCAGCTCGCTGAGGGTGCGCTGGCGCTGCTCCAGGCGGTGGTTGGTGTAGGTGATGCCGAGGAAGGAGCCGAGGGCGGTGCGGTTGGCGGCCCGGGTGCCGGGGAGCAGCGCGGGCAGGCCGCGCAGTGCGTGGAAGGCGGCGAGGGTGCGGGTGAGGACGTGGACGTAGTGGGCCTCGGCCTCGCGTTCCGCGTCGGTGTTGCGGGCGATGCGCTTGGCGAGCCGGTTGCTGGCGAGGACCAGCGGCGGCACGATCACCAGGAGCACCAGGCTGGCCTGCCAGGACAGATAGAGCAGCACGCCGAGGAAGACGGTGGAGGCGACGGCCTGGCGGGCGATGCGGATGGCGACGTCGACGGCGGGCAGGACGCCCTCGCGTACGTCGTTGTGGATGCGGCTGACGTACGAGGCGCTGCCGGGCTCGGCAAGCCTCCGCCCCTCCAACTGGAGGGTGTGGGCGAGGAGTTCGGTCTCCAGGGCGAGGACGAAGGCGTTCTCGAACCGCTTGCGCCAGAGCGCGGTGCCGTAGCCGGCGAGGTTGAGGGTCAGGCCGAGGAGGAGGTAACAGCCGCCGAGGAGGAGGAAACGGCGGAAGTCGGCGGTGAGGATGGCCTGGTCGAAGAGGGCCTTGAGGAGCAGCGGGTGGAGCAGCGCCTCGGTGCCGCCGGCGAGGGCCTCGGCGGCGAGGATGGCGGCGAAGGGGCCGCGGTGGCCGCGCAGGGTGTGCCAGAGCTGGTTCACCGGGCGGCCACCTCGTCGAGGAGGAAGTCGGCGGGGCCCCCGTTCCGGAGCCGGTGCAGGACGCGCAGGACACCGGCCGAGCCGGTGAGGTAGTCGGTGGCGCAGCGCAGCAGTCCTTCGCCGGGGACGCCGAGCGGGGCGGGTCCGGCCGGGTCGCGCGGGATGCGGAAGCGCGGCTCGGGCTGGAAGAGGAACACCCGCCGGACGTGGTCGAGTTGGCGCAGCGCGGTCTCGCGGTGGCGGGGGTCGCCGAGGAGCTCGGCGGCGTCGAGCAGCGCGTCGGCGATCCCGCTCATGCCGAAGGAGTGGCCGGGGAGCACGGAGTGGCCGACGTCGAGGCCGCGCAGCACGGTCCGGGCGGCTTCGGTGTCGCCGTACCGCAGGAGCACCCGCAGGACGCCCGCGGAGCCCACCTCCAGGTACGGCTCCATGGTGCCCTCGTGCTCGAACATCAGCGGGCCGCCCTCGTCGTCGAGGGGCCGGGCGTGCGCCATCTCCCAGTCGAGCGCGGCCCGGCCGAGCCGCCGGTGCTTCTCCTCGCCGGTGACCTGGAACATGCGCAGCAGGAAGAGGGCGGGGCCGGCCTGTCCGAAGCCGAGGCCGGTCAACGGGCCCTTGGCGGAGAAGGAGTTGAGCCAGTAGGCGCGCTCACCGTCGCGGTGGGCGGTCTCGTGGAGCGCGGCGGCACAGGCGTGGGCGGCGGCCAGGTCGGCCGGGTCGTGCTCGGAGCCGTACAGGTGGAAGCGCAGGTTCGTCATGCCGAGCCCGGCGAGGCCGTAGTAGAAGGTGTGGTCGGCGGCCTCGGGCCCGGCGGTGCGGGTGCGGCGGTTGGCGTGGTCGAGGAGTTCGCGGGCCTCGGTGCGCAGGCCGAGGGTGTCGGCGGCCCAGGCGATTCCGGCGAGGCCGCTCATCAGTCCGTCGGGGTAGGTACGGGGATCGATTCCGGCCAGCCGCTCGCGCAGCCAGGCGCGCCACTCGGGGCGCAGCGGGATCCCGGAGGCGTGCAGCGCCCAGAGCACACCGCTCGCGCCGAAGCCGAGGCTGAGCGGGTTGGTGACATGGGCGAACGGGTCGGCGGGGAAGAGCGTGGCGCGCCCGGTGTCGGCGACGGCGGTGATGAAGGCGGCGACGCCGTCCGCGGCCTCGGTGAGCGGCGCCGGGTCGACGGTACGGGGCGCGGGCTCACGGACCTGGTCGATCAGGGCCTCGGGGTCGGCGAGGGCGTCGAGCACCTCGGGCAGCCCGATCCGGGCGGCGGCCAGGTCGGTGATGAGGGTGTGCAGGGAGCGGGGCCAGCCGAGGTCGTCGAGGTACAGCCGGTAGCTGTCGAGGACGTCGGCGCGGAGGTACGACATGGCCGCGATCGGGAAGACGAAGTAGGCCATGGTGGTGGCGAGGGCGAAGAGGTCGCCCTCGTAGCCGTGGGCCTGGTAGATGTGCCGGGAGAGGCTGAAGCCGGGCGTGAAGAGCTCGACGGGCTGGGCGAGTCCGTGTTTCGCGGCGTCCGTGCCCTTGTCCGGGGCGTCCGCGTCGGCGTCGGGTGCGTCGTCGGCGAGCCGGCAGGCCTCCAGGTCGACGATCGTCACCTCGTGGGTGTCGGTGTCGACGAGGAGGTTGGCGGCCGTGAGGTCACCGAGCACGACATGCCGGTCGTGGGCCGCCCGCACGGCGCGGGCGAGGCTGCGGAAGACGGTGAGGAAGATCCGCAGGAAGTCCTTGGACTGCTCGACGTCGAAGCCGGGGCGGGCGAGCGGATTGCGCTCCAGGAGCACCGAGCGGATGTCGGAGCCCTCGGCGAACGACTCGGCGATGAAGTGGTGTTCCCAGTGGGTGAACGTCGCGAGGGGCGCGGGGAAGAAGCCGGTGCCGTCGAGGCGGTTGAGGAAGGTCCACTCGCGGGCGAGGATGTCGACGGCGTCGTGGTCCTGGCGCGGGTTGGGGTTGGTGTGCGGGCGGGCCTCCTTGAGGACCACCTTGCGGTCGCCGTCCGCGGTGTCCTCGGCGGTGTAGACGCCACCGCTGTTGGAGAACTGGATGGCACCGGTCACCCGGAACCGCCCGCCCAGCAGCCCGTCGCCGGAGTCGTCGTCCTCGTAGTCCTCCGGCTTCCAGTCGTCGAACGGCCACGGCACCCACCCGGGGTGGGCCTGGCCGGGCCGCCGGTCGTCGGGTACGGGGGCGCCGTCGGGTCCGGTGATGTGCGGGACGCGGCGGCCGAGCACGTCGACGGTGTGGGTGTCGAGGAACTGCCCGTACCGGAAGTAGAGCGCCTTGCTGTCGCGGTAGCGCAGGTCGGACAGGATGTACGGGCCTTCGGCCCCTTCGAGGAGCCGGGCGAGGTCGGCGAGGCAGGTGCGGAAGCGCTCCTCGTCGCGCGGGTAGACGGTGACGAGTTTGCCGCCGCTCCCCCGTGACATGCCCTTGGAGTTGAGCATCTCGAAGATGTTGAGGTCGAGCGCGATCTTGAAGTCGTGGCCGTGGGCGGTGAGATAGCCGATCACGATGGCGGCGACCTCGCGGACGTTGCGGTGGTGCGCCGAGACGTGGATCTTCCAGCCCTGGGCGGGCAGTTCGGGATCGTGGCGGTGGCTCCACCAGATGCCGCTGCGGACGAAGCGGTCCCGGGTCCGCTGGTCGAGGCCGGCGAGGAAGTGGTCCTCGCGCGGGATGTAGTCGACGTCGAGCGGATCGAAGAACAGCGTGTCGTTCCAGGCGAAGAGGAACCGGTTGACCCATCGTTCGTTGCGCATCTCAGCCTCAGCTCAGCCTCGGGGTTGCCTGCGGTGCCGGGAAAGGCGCGGGATCCGCGTGGGGGTGCCCCGTGCACCCCCACGCGGATCACCGGCCGATGCGTCAGGCGTCCGTGGGCTTCACGGAGCAGCAGGTGCTGCTGGAGCTGGTCAGGCTGAGGACGGCGGCGACGTTGGTGGCGGCCTTGGCCTCGAGGTTCTGGAGCTTGAGGACGCTGCTCATGCGGATCGTCTCCTCGGGTTGCGGTGCGCCTGGGGCGCACGCAGTGGATGGTGTCCGTACCGGCCGGCCGTTCGGCATGCGCCAGTCAACGCCATCCGCCGCCCCCGCACATGGGAGCTCCGCCCCCATAATCCGGCGGCCCCCACCCGCCGCGAATGGTGGGGGTGGGGGCGCGGGACCGCGTACGAGGAGGAGTACGGGTGCGGGTGTGCGGGTGGTGCGGGTGGTGCGGGTGTGGATCAGGAGCCGCAGGTGTCGAGCATGACGCCGAGTGCCTTCTTCTCGGCGGAGGTCACCGTCAGACCGTACGTCGCCTTCACCGAGGTCCACGCGCGCGCGTACACGCACCAGTACGCGCGGGACGGCGGCTGCCACTCGTCGGGGCCCTGGTCCCCCTTGGAGCGGTTGGTCACGGCGGAGACGGCGAGGAGCTGGGGGTGGGTGAGGTCGTTGGCGAAGGCCTTGCGCTTCTCCTGGGTCCAGGTGTTCGCGCCGGAGCGCCAGGCGTTGGCGAGCGGCACCATGTGGTCGATGTCGAGGCCGGAGGCCTTGGTGACGGTCCTGCCGTCGTAGACGCTGACCCAGGTACCGGAGACGGCGCGGCACTGGGAGTCGCGGCGGACGCCGGTGCCGTCGCGTTCGAGGACGGTCTCGCGAGTGTTGCAGTTCTCGCCCTGCTCGGCCCAGTGCGGGAACTTGTCACGGCTGTAGCCGGTCATCGAGCCCTGCGGGGCGACCTTGAGCGCGGCGAGCCGGGTGCGCGCCTCGGCGGCCGCGGGCACCCCGGGCAGGGTGCCGGTGCCGGTGCCGGAGTCCGCGCCGCCGGGTGCGCCGGTCGGCGCCGGCTTCGTCCCACCGCGCGTGGGTGTGGCGGTGGCGGACGCCTTCGCGTCCGGCCCGGTGCGGCCGCCGCCGCTCTGGCCGGAGCAGCCCGTGCCGGTGACGAGCAGCGCTGCCGCCACGGCGGCCAATCCTGATATGTATCCGTGCTTCTGACGCCCCATGGGCCGAATCGTTCCCTCCGCTTGCTGCCCGTACGCGCGGCAGCGTACCGGTTCGTCCCGCTCTCGGTGCCCGATGCTCTACAGTCACGTAGAAGTACTCGCCCGGAGCCCCTCGGAGTCGCCCGTCATGTTCGGCATAAGTGAGATCGCGATCCTGCTGATCGTGGTCATCGTCCTGCTCGGGGCGAAGAAGCTGCCCGACCTGGCCCGCAGCGCGGGCAAGTCCGCCCGGATCCTCAAGAGCGAGGCCCGGGCGATCAAGGACGACGAGAAGGACGCCGGGCCCGTCGCCACGTACCAGGTGAAGCCGGAGCCGCCGGCCGCAGAAGCCGGACAGCCGCCCCGGAGCTGACACTGCGGGGACCCGCGGGAGGAGCGGCTGGACCCGGTCGGCCGGGGCGCTTGCCGTCTCACCTCCGAACGGCGGCCGGGCCAGGGCTCCCTGGAGAAGGGAAGAACGCGGTTGTTCCACGGCTGGGCCACGCGAGGTGGTCAACGGCGAGGAACGGCTCGCCGGCCACGGTCGCGGGGGTTGCCCCGGTGAACGCCATGACGTCCCGATGCAGGTGGGACTGGTCGGCGTAACCGGTGTCGGCCGCGACTCGGGCCGCGCCCTCACCCGCGACCAGGCGGTGGGCGGCATGGTCGAAGCGGACCAGCTTCACGGCGCGTTTGGGCGGCAGGCCGAGCTGCGCCCGGAACCGGGACCACAGCCGCTTGCGGCTCCACCCGACCTCGGCCGCGAGTCCGTCGACCCGGGTCAGGCCACGGCTGACGACGATCCGGTGCCAGGCCCAGGCCACCTCCGGGTCCACCGGCGGCCCCGCCTCATGCCGGCGGGCGAGCAGTGCGTCCGTCAGCGCGAACCGATCCTGCCAGGACGGGACATCACCGAGTCGCTCGCGGATCCGGGACGCCTCCCGGCCCCACAGGTCGCCCAGCGGCACCACGGCGCCGTCGAGGTCGGCGGGGTCGACACCCAGAATCGCGCGTGCGATCACCGGGGACAGGCGTACCTGCACGCACTCGACGTTCTCTCCCCGCGCCCGGACCCCGCCTCCGGCCCCGAGCCCGGGCCCGGCGACGACGCTGCCCCGCTGCCGCTGCCCTGACGCGCAGTCGAGGACGGGCGAGCCGGCGCCGAACTCCAGGAACAGTGTCACGGCCGGGTGCGGGACCATCCGAAGCGCGTCCAGTTCACGGATACGGAATCCGGCCATGGTGAGACCGGCCACCCGGCTGGGCCGCCGTGGACACTCGACGCCCCACATGGCCTCGCCGTGCACGAACGTCTGCATCGTCCCATCGTACGAGTACGGCATCGTTGGAGGACGGCCCGGGAACATTCGTCCAATCCGGCGGCGCGTACCGGCGGCGACAGTGGGCCCATGACTGTTTCTGACGGCAGGCCGCACGTGAACGGCGGCACCGGGGCCACCGAGCGTTCCACCCTGTCACTGGACGACGGTGACATCCATGTGTGCCAGGACGGCCCCCGCGACGCCCCCGTACTCCTTCTCATCCACGGGTCCGCGTCCTCGACCCGCTCGTGGGACCGGCTGGTTCCGCTGCTGACCGGATCTCACCACGTCATCCGGATGGACCTGCTGGGGCACGGCAGGTCGGCCAAACCGGCCGACCGCGGCTACGCGATCCCGGACCAGGCACGTCGGGCCGGAGCGGTACTCGACCGGCTCGGCGTCGGGCACGCCGTGGTCGTCGCTCATTCCAGCGGCGGCGTCGTCGCCACCGCCCTCGCCGAACAGCGACCCGGCCTGGTGACCGCGCTCGCGCTCATCAACACCGGACCCGGCCCGGACGCCTTCATCGCAACGGAGTCCGCCGCCATCGGCCCCGCGCAGTGGCCGCCGACCGACGAGCAGCTCCGGCTGTTCGCGAGCACGGCCTTCAGCCGTCCGGGCTACCGGATCCCGGAAGAACTCCTCGACGACGTACGCGGCATGACCCACCACACGTTCACCGCGACGATGGCGGCCACCCGCTCCTTCCTGGAGCAGCGGGCGCTGCCGGACCGGCTGGCGGTCCTGGGCACACCGCTCCTGGTGATCTTCGGTGAGGACGACCGCAGGTGGCGCTCCTCATCCGCCGCCGACTACCACGCCGTTCCCGGCGCGAAGGTCGAGTTGCTGCCCGGTCTCGGGCACTCGCCCCTGCTCGAGGATCCGCCGCGGACCGCCACACCCCTGCTGGCCTTCACCGCGGTCCACGCCGTACGGGGGAACCGGTGAAGGGGAAGGGTGCCATGCGGATTCTCGTCTCCGGCGCCGGCGTCGCCGGTCCGGTGCTGGCCTACTGGCTCACCAGGCACGGTTACTCCGTCACCGTCGTCGAGCGCGCGCCGGCGCTGCGCAGGACCGGCGGCCACGCGGTCGACCTGTTCCGGCCCGCGATGGACATCTCGGAGAAGATGGGCGTCCTCCCGCGTGTGCAGGAGCGGGCCACCACCACGAACCGGATGACCGTCCACCCGGAGGGCTCACGGCGTCCCGTGCGGGCGGACCTGTCCAAGATCTTCGGCGCCGCCTCCGACCGCCACGTCGAGATCATGCGCGACGACCTGAGCGAGATCTACCACGACGCCGCGCGCGACGACGTCGAGTACGTCTTCGGCGACTCGATCACCGCGATCTCGCCCGACGGCGAGGTGCGCTTCGAAAACGGCGCGCCACGCCGCTTCGACCTCGTCGTCGGCGCGGACGGGCTGCACTCGAACGTGCGTCGCCTCGTGTTCGCCGGGGAGTCCCGCGGCAACGCGTTCATCGGGGCATATTTCGGGGTGCTGACCCTGCCGAACGTCTCCGGCCTCAACGGCGAACTGCTCATGCACGTCGGCGTCGGCCGCACCGCCGGCATGTACGGCGCGCGGCACCTCGCCGACGCGCGGGCGTTGTTCCTGTTCCGGAGCGAGCGCGAACTCGACTGCCACCACCGCGACGTGCCCCGGCAGAAGGAACTGCTGCGCGGCGCGTTCGCCGGTATGCACCCCGACGTGGACCGCTGGCTGGACGAACTCGACCGCACCCCGGCGTTCTACTTCGACTCGATCACCCAGCTCCGTATGGACACCTGGTCGCAGGGAAGAGTGACGCTCGTCGGCGACGCGGGCTACTGCCCCGGCCCGGCCGTCGGCGGGAGCACCACCCTGGCCGTCGTCGGCGCGTACGTCCTGGCCGGAGAACTGGCACGGGCGGGCGGCGACCACGAGCGTGCCTTCCCCGCCTACGAGCGCGCGATGGCGGCGCTCGTGCACGGCAGCCGCGCGGTCGCGCTGAGTGCGGCGAAGACCCTGATCCCCACGTCCCGCCTCGGCGTGTGGGGACTGGCCCAGGGCGCCCGCCTGATCTCCGCCCTGCCCACGGCCCCCAGCCGCGCCCTCGTCCGCCTCACCACCAGGAGCGCGCGCCTCTACAACTCCGTGACCGTCGACGACTACCCGCCCAGCCACACGCCAGTAGCCCGGTAGCCCCACGGCCCCCGAGCCGTACCTCCGGGCTCAGAGGCGGCGCAGGACGGACACCACCTTGCCGAGCACGACCGCCTCGTCGCCCGGGATCGGCTCGTAGTCCGGGTTGGCCGGTTTCAGCCAGACGTGCGGGCCGTCGTGGGCCAGGCGCTTCACGGTGGCCTCGCCGTCGAGCATCGCGGCGACGATGTCGCCGTCGTCGGCGGTGTCCTGCGCGCGTACGACCACGACGTCGCCGTCCTCGATGTGGGCGTCGCGCATCGAGTCGCCGACGACGGTCACGGCGAACAGGCGGCCCGCGCCGACGACCTGGGCCGGCAGCACGAGGGTGTCCTCGACCATCTCCTCCGCCGTGATCGGCACACCGGCGGCGATCCGGCCGACCAGCGGCACCGTCACGGCCTGCTTCTCGCCCTCGCGCTCGAGCCGCCGCTCGCGCCCGCCCTCGGCCGACTCGTCCTCGGGCCGGTCCGCGAGCACATAGGCGCGCGGTCGCTGCGGGTCCTGGCGCAGGAAGCCCTTCTTCTCCAGCGCCCGGATCTGGTGCGAGACGCTGGAGGTGCTGAGCAGGCCGGCGCCCGCGGCGATCTCCCGCATGGAGGGCGGGAAGCCGTGCCGCCGGGTGTGGGTGCGGATGATGTCGAGGATCTGCTGCTGGCGCTGGGTCAGCCCGTCGTGGTTGATCCGGGTGCCCGGCGGCCGGCCGGCACGGGGTCTGCCCATGGTCGGCCTCCGTTCTTCCGTGTCGCCGGCGCCTGCCGTCGGCGCCCTGTCGGCTTGTCGTCCTGTCGTTCCACTTGTCCTATGAGGGCACATTAACCCGGCCCACCGACATCGCAGCAGGTCGGGTGTCCCGGCTGTCAGTGGCCGCTGGTATCCATGAGTCATGATCACCAATGAGGAGACGGGGGAGCTGGCCGGGTGGCTGGCCACCGAGGGCGCCGGGATCCACTGGTCCGAGGACCCGGGGCCGTCCGCCCTGGCGGGCCGGCTCGCGGCGCGGTTCGGCGGCGGGGACGGCGGCGGCGACGGCTTCACGGGCCGGGCCGTGGTGGCTCAGGAGCCGCCGGAGCTGGTGGTGCCGCTGAGCGTTCCGGCGGACGAACCGGCCGTGCAGGCGGCGGAGTTCCGGCGTCTCGCGGACGCGATACGGGCGGTGCTCGGCGAGGCGACCTTCCTCGGGACGCACGGTTTCGGCGCGCCGTACGGGCGGCGGACGGATCCGCGCTGGGGCCGGCCGTTCCTGCGCTGGCGCCTGGGCGGGACCACCCTGGAACTGCGGGCGGGCGCGGCGGGCCCGGAGCTGGTGCTCCAGCCCAGCGCCTCGTGGGAGGACTGGTACCAGAGCGTGGGCCGCGGAGTCACCGGCACCCGCGAGTCCTCCGGCGTGGAGCTGGACCACCCGCGGCACGAGGGGCCGACGAACTGGGAGGATCTGGAGCTCACCTTCGCCGCGTTCCTGCGCTCCCTGCCGGCGGTGACGACGGCGCTCGGCGTCCCGCTGAACCTGGGGCTGTACGGGCGGATCGCCGGCAGCGGCGCGCCCCTGTTGTTCGGGATCGTGTCCGACACCCGGCTGTACGTGGACTTCACGGAGTACGAGGTGGGCGAGGCCGCACGGGGCGAGCGGGCGGCGGCCCTGGGCTGGACTCCCCGGGAGGCACTGTCGCCCGGACACCGGGCGCCCGAGTTCGACGGAGGTTCGCCCTGGTGGGTGGACGCGGGCGGCCCGGGCGAGGTCGATGCGGGCGCCGTCGCCTCCCTGATCGTCCGCACCGCCCGGGCGGCGGGGGTGGCCGCCGCGACCGATGTCGTCCTGGGCGGCGAGGCCGAGTTCCGGTATCCGTTCCGCTTCGCCTTCCCGTCGCTCTCGATACCGGTCGGGTGAGGGGAGCGGCCGCGTGAGGGCCCTCGGAGAGCGGACGGCCGGGCGGTGCGGCGGCTGCCGTACGGCGCGGGCGGGGGCTGCGCCGGCCGGTGCGCGGGCTGCCCGGCGCCCGGGCGGGTCACTCGAAGCGGGAGGGGTCGCCCGCCCCGCGCCGTACGATCTCGGCCTCGCCGCTGGAGAAGTCGACGACCGTCGTCGGCTCCGTGCCGCAGTCACCGGAGTCCACGACGGCGTCGAGCAGGTGGTCGAGACGGTCCTTGATCTCCCAGCCCTGGGTCATCGGCTCGGCCTCGTCGGGCATGAGCAGGGTGCTGGAGAGGAGCGGCTCGCCGAGTTCGGCGAGCAGCGCCCGGGCCACGTTGTGGTCGGGGATCCGGACGCCGACGGTCTTCTTCTTGGGGTGCAGGAGGCGGCGCGGGACTTCGCGGGTGGCCGGGAGGATGAAGGTGTAGTTGCCCGGGGTCGCCGCCTTCACGGCACGGAAGACGTTGTTGTCGACGTGGACGAACTGCCCGAGCTGGGCGAAGTTCTCACAGACCAGGGTGAAGTGGTGCCGGTCGTCGAGCTTGCGGATCGACTTGATCCGCTCGACGCCCTCGTGGTTGTCGATCTGACAGCCCAGCGCGAAGCACGAGTCGGTGGGGTACGCGATGAGGGCTCCGGCCCGGAGACTCTCGACGACGGTGCCGATGGTGCGCGGCTGCGGGGACTGCGGGTGCACATCGAAGTACTTGGCCATTTTCCGACCCTACGGGATCCCCGGCGCCCCTGCCGTCACGAGGAGGGGCGACGGTACGGGAGCTCGGTTGACGGCGGCGGCCACAGCTCCCGATACTGACTGACGGTTCAGTCAATATCCTCACCGCGTCCCACCCGGAGGCACGATGTCCGACCCCGTACTCACCGGCGGCGAGGCGGTGGTCCGTGCGCTGGCCGCGCACGGCGTCACGGACGCGTTCGGCATCCCAGGGACGCACAACCTGGAGATCTACCGGCACCTCCGGCCTTACGGCATACGGCATGTGACGCCACGTCATGAGCAGGGCGCGGGGTACGCGGCCGACGCGTACGCCCGGGTGTCCGGGCGCCCCGGGGTGGCGATCACCACGACCGGGCCCGCACTGCTGAACATCGCGGCGGCGGTCGGCCAGGCGTACTCCGACAGCGTGCCGCTGCTCGTGGTGTCGCCGGGCATGCCGCTGCGGCATCCGCGCCGGTCCACCGGTCTGCTGCACGAGATGCGCAGCCAGACGGAGGCGCTGCGCGGCGTGGCGGCGGTCAGCCACCGGGTGTCGTCGGTGGCCGAGATCGGCGCGGCGGTGGCCCGCGCCTTCACCCTGTTCCGCTCCGGGCGGCCACGGCCGGTGCACATCGAGGTGCCGCTGGACCTGCTCGAAGCCCGCGAACCGGCCGGCCCGCCGCGGCTCGCGCCGCCCGCCGCTCCCCCGGCACCGGACCCGGCCGCCGTGCGCGCGGCGGCGGAGGTCCTGGGCGCGGCCCGTCGGCCGGCCCTGGTGCTCGGCGGCGGTGCGCGGCCGGCGGCGGCCGAGTGCCGGGCCCTCGCCGCCCTGCTCGGCGCGCCGGTGGTCACGACCGCCAACGGCAAGGGGGTGGTCGACGAGCGGCACCCGCTGTCCCTCGGCGTGTCCCTGCACAGTCCGGCCGTGCAGAAGTGGCTGGCGGACCGCGACGCGGTGCTCGCCGTCGGCACCGAGCTGGCCGAGTCCGATGTGTGGGGACCGCTGCCGGCCCTCTCCGGGCGGCTCATCCGGGTCGACGTCGACCCGGCCCAGATGTACGCGGGGCTCCCGGCGGACGTCCCGCTGCTCGGCGACGCGCGGACGGTGCTCGGCGCGCTGCTCGACACCATGGGCGGGACCGGGACGGAGTCGTCCGTGGACCCCGGCCGTCACGACGAGGCGGACGCCGGGGCGCTCGTGACTTCGCTGCGGACCGCCCGCGACGACGAGTCGCGCGACCGGGACGCGCGCTGGGTGCCGTATCTGCGCGCGATGCGGCGGGTGCTGGCCGAGGACGCGGTGATCACCTCCGACAGCGCCCAGTGCTGCTACTACGGGGCGCTCCCCCATCTGCCCGTCGGCCCCGGTGGCCGCTTTCTGCACCCGACCGGCTTCGGCACCCTCGGTTACGCGCTGCCGGCCGCCATCGGCGCGAGGACGGCCTGTCCGGAGCGGCAGGTCGTGGCCCTGAGCGGGGACGGCGGGCTGCAGTTCTCCGTGCAGGAGCTCGCCACCGCCGCGCAGCTCGGGCTCACCCTGCCGGTCGTGGTCTTCGACAATGGCGGTTACGGCGAGATCCGCGAGGAGATGGCGGCACGCGGGGACGCGCCCGTGGCCGTCGACCTGCCGCCCGTGGACCTGCCCGCACTCGCCCGCGCGTACGGCGGACACGGCACCGTCGCCCGTACCCCCGGGGAACTGTCCGCCGCGCTCGCCGAAGCGCTCGTCACCCCCGGCCCCACCATCGTCACCGTTCCCGAGGAGTCCCCCCGATGACGACCCCCTCCCCCACCACTCCCCGCTCGCCGCTCGTCTCGGTCACCTGGACCGATCATGTGACGGGTCGTCAAGGACATCTGGTGATCGACCGGTTGGTGCGCGGCGTGTCCAGCGGCGGGCTGCGGATGCGGGCCGGCTGCACGCTCGACGAGGTCGCCGGGCTGGCCCGCGGCATGACGATGAAGGAGGCCCTGCACTACGACCCGAGCGCGCGGTACGTGCCGCTGGGCGGCGCCAAGGGCGGGATCGACTGCGACCCGCGCGACCCGGAGGCGTACGGCGTCCTGGTCCGCTATCTGCGGGCGATGGGCCCGTACGTCGAGCGGTTCTGGACCACCGGCGAGGATCTGGGGCTCACCCAGGACCTGGTCGACCGGGCCGCCGCGGAGGCCGGTCTGGTCTCGTCGGTGCAGGCGGTCTTCCCGCTGCTCGACGACGAGGCGGAGGCGCGGCGGCGGCTCGCCGACGCGTTCGCGGTGGAGGTCGACGGGATCGGTCTGGACGAGCTGGCGGGCGGCTGCGGGGTCGCCGAGTCCGTGCTCACCGCACTCGACCGGGCGGGCGTGCCGCACGCGGGGACGCGGGTGGCGGTGCAGGGCTTCGGGACGATGGGCGGGGCGACCGCCCGTTTCCTGGCCCGGGCCAGCCTTCGGGTGGTGGCCGTCGCCGATGTGAAGGGCACCATGGCGTGCCCTGAGGGCCTGGACGTCGAGGCGCTGCTCGCCGCCCGGGACGCGTACGGCACGGTGGACCGCACCGCGTTGCGGCCCGGTGACGTCGAGCTCCCCGATGACGCGTGGCTTTCGGCCGACGCCGACGTGCTCGTGCCCGCGGCCGTCTCGTACGCGATCGACGCGGACAACCAGGCCCGGATCATGGCTCGTTGGGTGGTGGAGGCGGCCAACATGCCGGTCCTGGCCGAGGCGGAGGAGCTGCTGGCCGCGCGCGGCATCGCCGTACTGCCCGACGTGGTGGTCAACTCGGCCACCAACGCCTGGTGGTGGTGGACGCTCTTCGGCGACATCGGCGCCGACGCGGACGAGGCCTTCGCCCACATCCGGCGCTCCATGCGGGCCCTGGTCGGGCAGGTACTGACCCGGGCCGAGCAGGACGGCACCACGCCGCGCGTGGCGGCGCACCGCCTGGTGGCCGACCGCCTGCCGGTGATCACGGAGCGCTTCGGCTGGTACGCGTAAGACGGGGTCCTAGTCCCGGCGGGCCAGCACATGGGCGTCGAGGAAGCCCCGTTCGGTGGCCGGGTCGTGGACCAGGCGGGCGAACGGGGTGAGTCCGGCGTCCGCGAGAAGGCCGGCGAAGCGGTCCACCGGCCAGCTGTAGGCGGGCGTGACCTTGTGGTCGAAGCGGACCGGATCCGGTCCGTCCGACCCGTCCGTGCCGAAGAACGAGACCAGGAGCAGGCCGCCCGGTGCCAGGACGCGCACCTGTTCGGAGAGCAGCGCCGGCAGCTCTCCGGGCGGGGTGTGGATCATGGAGTAGTGGGACAGCACTCCGCCGAGGGCGGCGTCCCCGACCGGCAGGGCCTCCATCCGGGCCTCTTCGAACCGCAGGTCCGGGTGGGCCCGGCGGGCGTGGGCGACCATGCCCGGGGAGAGGTCGAACCCGGAGGCGTCGAGCCCCCACTCGGCGAGCATGGCCGTCAGATGACCCGGCCCGCACCCGACATCGGCCGCGCGTGGATTCCCCGTCCCCCGCACGAGCTCGGCGAAGGTGCCGATCATGGCCCGCGCGAACGGCCGTTCCTCCAGCCGGTCGGCGAACAACGACGCGTACAGATCGACGACCTCGTCGTAGGCCGCCCTGGTCTCGTCCTGGTGCTCCGCCATGCCGGAGAACCTAACACCCGCGCGCGGCCCGACTCCCGGTCGCGGCCGGCCTCCCGGTCGCGGCCGGCCGTGACGATGCCGCCGGTGACGGCGCCCGTGCCGGTTATAGGGTGAGCCCGTGGCCAGAGTCCGGTTGAGCGTGGAGGAACGGCGGGCGGAGATCCTGCGCGTCGCCGTCGAGCAGATCTCGGCGCGCGGTGTCGGAAATGTGCGCATCGCGGACGTCGCGAAGGAGCTCGGCGTCAGCAGCTCCCTGGTGCTCTATCACTTCTCCACGAAGGAACTCCTCGTCGGCGAGGCCTTCGCCCACGCCGCCCGCGGCGATCTCGCGCGCCTTCGCGAGCTCCTCGGCAAGCCCCGCAGCAGCGCCACCCGGCGGCTGCGCGCGGCGGTGCGCTGGTACGCGCCGACCGGGCAGGCCAAGGGCTGGCGCCTGTGGATCGAGGGCTGGGCGGCGGCACTGCGCGAGCCCGCGCTCCGTGAGGTCACCCATGATCTCGACCGGCAGTGGAAGGCGGCCATCGCCGAGGTCGTCGCGGAGGGCGTCGCCGCGGGCGAGTTCCGCTGCGAGCACCCAGAGGACACGGCCTGGCGGCTCACCGCCCTGCTCGACGGACTCGCCGTGCAGATGACCTCGTACGCCGGGGCGCTCGCCCGGACCACGATGCTGGAGTGGGTCGACGACGCGCTCGTACGGGAACTGGGCATCGACCACGAACGGCTGCGCGCCGCCCGCTGACCGGGCGCCGCGGGTCCGGGCGCCGCGGGTCCGGGCGGCCCGGGTGGGGACGGGCGGTCGCAGGCGGGGACGGGCGGTCCCGGGCGGTCGCGCCCCGCGGGGCGCGAAAGCACGGGCCGGCGCCCCGCGCTATCTCCCGGTCACCCGGATCCGCAGCTCGTACGGCGCACCGCTGCTGATCGCGCGCGCCTGATCCACCAGATCGGCGCCGGTGAACCCGAGCAACGCGCGCTCCGCCGCCTGCTTCAGCAACGGCACGATCACCTCGACCGGCCGCCCCCGGTGCGTGGCGGCGAGCCGCGCGAACGCCTCCTGGTACGGCACGGCGTACCCGCTCGCGCTGTCCGCGAGCAGATGGTCGAGCTGCCGCCTGTCCACACTGATCTCACCCATGACCGCTCCCTCGCTCCCCTGGATCCGGCCGATTCCGGACCCATCGATTTCGACGGTACGAGGGGGGTCTGACACTCAGCCCGGACCGGCGGCCGAGCGGCGCCTGTCAGTGCCGGATGTCAGGCTGAGAGGTGGTACGGATTCCACCCGTGGGGCGCCCCCGCGCGCGCCGGCCGTCGCTCGCGTGCGCGCCGGGCCCCGTGAAAGGCAAGGATCATGATCACCACTGACTTCGTTCCCGGCTCCCCCTGCTGGCTCGACCTCGGCGCACCCGATGTCGGCGCCGCCGCCGCGTTCTACGGCGCCGTCCTCGGCTGGGACTACGAGTCCATGGGCGGCGCCGAGGGGCAGGGCGAGGAGGAGATGGAAGGCGGCATGTTCCGGAAGGACGGCAAGATCGTCGCCGGGCTCGGCAAGCTCACCGAGGAAGGGGCGCGCTCGGCCTGGATGATCTATTTCTCGGTCGCCGACGCGGACGCGACGACCGCGGCCGTCGAGCGCGCCGGCGGCACGGTGCGCGTACCGCCCCGGGACCTCGACGAATGGGGCCGCATGGCGCAGTACAGCGACCCCCTGGGCGGCCAGTTCGCCGTCTGGCAGCCGGGCGAGAACACGGGCGTGGAGCTGGTCGACAAGGCGGGTTCGCTGAACTGGACCGAGCTGTACACGAGCGACGCCGCGGGGGCCCGGGACTTCTACGGAAGCGTCTTCGGCTGGCAGTTCAGCGACATGCCGATGCCGGGCGGCACCCCGGGCACGTACACGCTGATCACGCCCGCCGGGCTGCCCGAGGAGCGGATGCAGGGCGGGCTGATGCAGCTGTCCAAGGACGATCTCGCCCTGGCCGGCGGGCGCCCGTACTGGCATCCCGTTTTCGCCGTCGAGGACTGCGACGCGGCGGTCGCGGCGGCCACCGCAAACGGCGGCACGGTCCAGATGGGCCCGGAGAACGCGGAGGGTGTGGGCCGGCTCGCCGTATGCCTGGACCGCGCGAACGCCGACTTCGTGGTGCTGGCCCCGGCGGAACAGGCCTGAGGGTCCGAGCGGCCCCATGGGCTCCGGTCGCGCATCCGGGCGGCCCTGTCGAACCGCGGGACGTCGCAGGTCAGCGAGCCGGTCCGGGGCCCAGGCGGCCATTCTGCGGATTCGCCAGAGCGCTGCGCATTCGTCACGCGCATATTCTGTGAGGTGTGATCGAGTCTGGACGCCCGCGGCTCCGTCGGCTCCCCGGCCCGGGAAAACTCGTACGGTTGTCGCCGGTCATCCTGACCACTGTCATCGCCGGCCTGGCCTACGCCACTCCGCCGGAGATGGCCTTCAGTCGCCTCCTGCCCGCGGCGCCGGCCCTGGCCGCCTCCATGTGGCCGGTCCTTCCGACCGTGCTGCTCGGAACGGTCTGCCTCCTCCTGATGATCGGTCTCAGCCTCGTCTTCCCCGATCTGGGAACGTGGTGGACGGCCTCGGGAATCATCGCGGTCACCGTGGCCGCCGCGTACGGAAGCCATGTCCGGCTCCAGCGGGAGCGCACCCTCTTCCAGGTTCGGCTCGTCGCCGACGCGGCGCAGCAGGTGGTACTGAGTCCCCTGCCACGCCGCTTCCGGAGCGTCGAGATCGAGTCGCTGTATCTCGCGGCCGCGGCGGAGGCCCGCATCGGCGGGGACTTCTACGAGGCGGCCGACACACCGTACGGGCTCAGGCTGCTCATCGGTGACGTGCGGGGCAAGGGCCTGCCGGCGGTCGGGGCGGCCGCGGCGATCGTCAACGCCTTCCGGGAGGCGGCCTACGACGAGGCCGACATGACCGACGTCGCCCGCAGGCTGGACGCCAGCAGCACCCGCTACAACGCCGCCTTTCCCCCCGAGGGGCCGATGGAGCGCTTCGCCACCGCCCTTCTCGTCGAGATCCCGCACGAGGGAAGACATATCGACATCCTCAACTGCGGACACCCCCCGCCGTTGCTCCTGCACCGCGGGAAGCTCCGTGTCCTCGAACCCGCCCTTCCCTCGCCGCTGCTCAGCCTCGCCGAACTGATCGGCAGTCACTACAACGTCGACACCTACGACTTCGTCCCCGGCGACCTGCTGCTCCTCTACACCGACGGGATCGCCGAGACCCGCGCGCACGACGGCGAGTTCTTCCCGCTGGCGACGTGGATGCGTCGACAGCCCCCGACAGCGCCCCGCGAACTGCTCACGGCCCTTCACCGCGACCTCCTCCGCCACAGCAGAGGACGCCTCGACGACGACATCGCCGCTCTCGCCGTACGCCTGCGCGACCCGGAGTCATAGATTCTTCCCGTGTCAGCGGGTGGTGAAGGAGTGGACCGTCGTCGAACGGTAGGTCTGTCCCGGGCGGAGCACCGTCGACGGGAAGGTCGGCTGGTTGGGTGAGTCGGGGAAGTGCTGCGTCTCCAGGCAGAAGCCGTCACCCTGCCGGTAGACCTTCCCCGAGGTCCCCGCCAGCGTGGCGTCGAGGAAGTTCCCGCTGTAGAACTGCAGGCCCGGCTCGGTGGTCGCGATCTCCATCACGCGTCCGGAGCGGGGCTCCGTCACGGTGACGGCATGCTGCGGGGCGTCGGTGAGTCCCTTGTCGAGCACGAAGTTGTGGTCGTAGCCGCGGCCGAAGACGACCTGCGGGTGCGCGTCGCGGATGTCCCGGCCGATGGGCTTGCCGGTGCGGAAGTCGAAGGGGGTGTGCGCGACCCTGGCGAGTTCGCCGGTCGGGATGAGGGTGGAGTCGACGGGGGTGTAGCGGGAAGCGGCGATCCTCAGGGTGTGGTCGAGGATGCTGCCACTGCCTTCGCCGGCGAGGTTGAAGTAGGTGTGGTTGGTGAGGTTCACGACGGTGGCCTTGTCCGTGACCGCCTCGTAGTCGATGCGGAAGTCGCCGCGCGGGGTGAGCACGTAGTCGACCCGGACGCGCAGGGTGCCGGGGTACCCCATCTCGCCGTCCGCGCTGACGTAGCGCAGGGTGAGGCCGGTGTCCCGCCCCCGCGTGTACGGTTCGACGTCCCACACCCGCTTGTCGAAGCCCTTGTCCCCGCCGTGCAGGCTGTTGGGGTCGTCGTTGATCGGGAGTCGGTACGTCGTGCCGTCGAGCGTGAAGGTGCCGCGCGCTATGCGGTTGCCGTAGCGTCCGATGACGGCGCCGAAGTACGGGCTGCCCGCCACGTAGTCGTCGAGGTTGTCGAACCCCAGCGACACGTTCGCGTACCTCCCGTTCCGGTCGGGGATTTCGAGGGCCTGGACGATACCGCCGTACGACAGCACGCGCAGCCGGGTGCCTCCCTGGGCCACCGTCCAGCGGTGGACGCGTGTGCCGTCCGGCAGGGTCCCGAACAGCTCCTTCGCCGGTCTTCCCTCCGGTCGTTCCGCGCCTCCCGAAGAGGCGAACGCCGGGGCCGTCCCCACGGCGACCGCCGCCACTCCGGCGGCGCCCGCTGCCATCACCGTACGTCTGTTGATCGTCATGTCGTCGTCGCTCCTCAACGTCCGATATTCGATATGTCGGTTCACGTTCGAAGTGGCGGGCCCGGTTGTCCGCCGAGCCCGCCGAGCCCGCCGCGCCGGCCCGCTCCCGAGCCGGCAGGTGTCCAGGTGTCTCGTCGTCAGCGCTGCAGCGTCAGCAGACCGGGCCGGTAGGGCCACAGGCCGTAGTCGCCGCCGGAGTTGGGATCGCGTCCCTGGTAGAGGAACCGCAGGTTGCACGGATCGACGGTCATGGTCTGATCGGCGCTGGTGCGGATGAGTTCGCCGTGGCTGATGTCGTTGGTCCAGGTGGCGCCGCTGTTGGCCTTGCCGGCGAAGGGGTTGCTCTCGGTCGCGGCCTGCGGTGTCCATGAGCCGTTCAGGCTGGTGGCCGTGAACGAGCGGAAGTACCGGCCCTGCGAGCCGATCGCCTCGACGATCATGAGGTAGCGGTCCTGGCCCTGGAGTTTGTAGACCTGCGGGGCTTCGAACAGGTTGTTCGTCGTGTCACTCATGACCACGGTCGAGGTCGAGCCGAAACTGCCCGGGAAGTTCCCCATCGGCATACCGGCCCGGTAGATCTTGCCGTTGTCGCCGGCGAAGAACAGGTACATGTTCGTCCCGTCACCGATGAGCGTCTGGTCGATGGGCCCGGTTCCCGAGTCGGCGATGCTTCCGGAGAAGAGCTCCTGCTCAGCCGACCAGCCGTTCGGATTGGCGGGGTCGCTCGACGTCCGGTAGGAGAAGGCGGTCCTGCCCCACTGGTAGGCGAGCACCCAGATGTTCTTCGGCGCGAAGTAGAAGAGCGTCGGCGCGACGGCCGAGTTCGCCATCGTGTTCTGGCCGGCCGAGGCCATGTCCGACCAGTTGGTGAACGGGCTGAAGCTCATCGAACCCCAGCCCGCTCCCGTCCCCGCGGCGCCGTGCGTCGTCGCGTAGACGAGCTGCCGGCCGTTGTAGGGCACGACGGTGAAGTCCTTGAGCGAGGCCCACCCCGGCTTGGGCTGCGCCAGCGCGCCCGTCGACGTCCAGCGGTACGTCGACGGGAGCGGGCATCCGCCGGGGGTGCCGCCGCCGGCCTTGACGAGCTGCCACTGCTGGTTGGCACCGCCCCAGTCGTCGTACTGGACGATGTTCGCGCCGTCGGCGGTGGAGGCGCCCTGCACTTCGAGGGCCTTGCCGCTGTGGCGCGCGATGAGCCGCACGTAGCTGTCCGAGCTGTCGGCCAGCCGCCACTGCTGGTTGGTGCCGTTCAGATCGGTCCACTGGACGATCGATCCACCGTTGGCGGTGGACCCGTTCTGGACGTCCAGCACCTTGCCGGAGTGGCGGGACTTGATGCGGTAGTAACCGCCGCCGGAGTCGACGAACTGCCATTGCTGCTGGTTCTGGTCGTTCCTCGTCCACTGGGTGATGCGTGCCCCGTCGTTGGTCGCCAGGTTGTAGACGTCCAGGGCCTTGCCGCTGTTGCGGTTGACCAGCACGTACCAGGCGTTGGTGTCGACGGTCGCCGCGGCGGCGGGCTGGGCACCGAAGAAGGTGGCCAGGAGCAGCAGGGGCGAAAGGACGGCGAGCAGGCGTTTCAGCTGGATCGGTGACCGGTGGCGTAACCGCATCAGAAGTACTCCTTACGAGTGTGGGGGCGCCGGCTACGTGTCCGAAAACATTTCGGAAAACTCTCGAACTCCGTGCTGCCACAAGCTAGGAACATGAGGCCTCCGGGTCAAGAGATGTCACCGACTCGCCTGAGAAAAGCGCCTGTTGATGGCCTTGACAGGCAGGTTTCTCGCCCGGAAACTCTTCGAAAGTTTGCGATACCTGTTACCGGCCCAAGGCGTGCCGGCAGAGGAGGGAAGTTGAGCGAACGGCGTCCGACCCTGGCCGTCATCGCCGCGGAGGCAGGGGTCTCCCAGGCCACCGTGTCCAAGGTGATCAACGGCCGCTCCGATGTCGCACCCGCGACACGCAAACGGATCGAGGGCCTACTGCAGTCTCACCGCTACGTCCCGCCCGGCCGGCAGGGCAGAGCCCGCCGATCGGGCCTCGTCGACCTGATCATCGGCGGTCTGGACAGCGCCTGGGCGGTGGAAATAATGCGAGGCGTCGAGGCCGAGTGCGCCCGGCGGAGCGTCGGCACCGTCGTGTCACTCGTCCCGCCGGGTGAGGCCACGCCGTCCAGTTGGGCCGCACTGCCGGTCCTGCACCACAGCGACGGCGTCATCCTCGTCACCGCCTCGGTCACCCATGCCCAGCGCGCCCAGGTCGAACGGGCGGGAGTCGCTCTGGTCGTCATCGACCCCGTCGACCTGCCCGGCAACGGTGTGCCGAGCATCGGAGCGACCAACTGGGCGGGCGGCCTGGCCGCCACCGAGCACCTGCTGGAGCTGGGGCACCGCCGGATCGCCACGATCGGCGGGCGCAAGGAGATGCTCTGCAGCCAGGCCCGCATCGACGGGTACCGGACCGCCCTGGAGCGGGCCGGCATCGAGGTCGACCGCGATCTGATCCGGTTCGGCGACTTCCAGCACGAGGGCGGGTTCCGGTGCGCCCAGGAACTGCTCGCCCTCCCCGAGCCGCCCACGGCCGTCTTCGCCGGCAGCGACCAGCAGGCGATGGGCGTCTACGAAGCCGCCCGGCAGAGCGGACTGCGCATCCCGCAGGACCTCAGCGTGGTCGGCTTCGACGACCTGCCGATGTGCGAATGGCTGTCACCGCCGCTGACGACGGTGCGCCAGCCGCTGGAGGAGATGGGCCGGATCGCCGCCCGCACACTCTTCCACGTCATGGAGAAACAGCCCCTGGTCACACCACGGCTGGAGCTTTCGACCGAACTCAAGGTCCGGCTCTCCACCGCCCCGCCCCGCAGCTAGGAGAAGCTCCTGGCCGCCCCGGGCCAAGGACCGGCCCTTACCGAAAGACTTTCGCCGAGCACGGTGCACCGGACGGGCCACGCCTGGACCGGCAAGAGGTCCGGAATCTCGAAAGATTTCGAAAGTCTTGACATGTTTCTGCCAGGTTTCCACACTGAATCCCGAGCCGGTCTCGCCCCCTCTGCCCCAGTGCCGGGCGCCGGCCTCGAATCATTTCGCCTCATGGTCCGCGCCATTCGCCCATGAATACGGGCGTCGTCGGCGTGGATTCATTCTGCCGCGCTCAAATCCTTCCGAGATCTTCATCCTGGAGGTTCTTCATGCGCTCGAATGCCGTTCCCCCCTCCACCGTCCGCCGAAGGGTCGGCGGTCTGTGTACGGCGCTGATCGTCGGCGTCCTCGGTTCCGCCCTCACCCTGGTCGCGCCGTCGTCCTCCCAGGCCGCCGAGAGCACGCTCGGCAGCGCGGCGGCGCAGAGCGGCCGCTACTTCGGCGCCGCCATCGCCTCGGGCAGGCTGGGCGACTCGGCGTACACCACGATCGCGGGGCGCGAGTTCAACTCGGTGACTCCCGAGAACGAGATGAAGATCGACGCCACCGAACCCCAGCAGGGTCAGTTCAACTTCACCGCCGGCGACCGCGTCTACAACTGGGCCGTACAGAACGGCAAGCAGGTACGCGGACACACCCTGGCCTGGCACTCCCAGCAGCCCGGCTGGATGCAGAGCCTCAGCGGCAGCCCGCTGCGTCAGGCGATGATCAACCACATCAACGGCGTGATGGGCCACTACAAGGGCAAGATCGCCCAGTGGGACGTCGTGAACGAGGCCTTCGCCGACGGCAGTTCGGGAGCCCGGCGCGACTCGAACCTGCAGCGCACCGGCAACGACTGGATCGAGGTCGCCTTCCGCACCGCACGCGCCGCCGACCCGGCCGCCAAGCTCTGCTACAACGACTACAACGTGGAGAACTGGACCTGGGCCAAGACCCAGGCCGTGTACGCCATGGTCCGGGACTTCAAGCAGCGTGGCGTGCCCATCGACTGCGTCGGCTTCCAGTCGCACTTCAACAACGACAGCCCGTACAACAGCAACTTCCGCACCACGCTGCAGAGCTTCGCCGCCCTCGGTGTCGATGTGGCGATCACCGAGCTCGACATCCAGGGCGCCTCGGCCACGACCTACGCCAACGTGACCAACGACTGCCTGGCCGTCCCGCGCTGCCTCGGCATCACCGTCTGGGGTGTGCGCGACACCGACTCCTGGCGAGCGGATCAGACGCCGCTGCTGTTCAACGGCGACGGCAGCAAGAAGGCCGCCTACACCTCTGTCCTCAACGCGCTCAACGCCTCCTCCCCCACCCCGGCTCCGACCCCGACGCCCGATGCCGGGCAGATCAAGGGCGTCGCTTCGGGCCGCTGCCTGGACGTACCCGGCGCCCGTACCACCGACGGCACCCAGCTCAACCTGTGGGACTGCAACAACGCCGTCAACCAGCAGTGGACCTACACCGCCGCCGGTGAACTCAGGGTCTACGGCGACAAGTGCCTGGACGCCGCCGGCACCGGCAACGGCACCAAGGTCCAGATCTACAGCTGCTGGGGCGGCGACAACCAGAAGTGGCGCCTCAACTCCGACGGATCCATCGTCGGCGTCCAGTCCGGCCTCTGCCTCGACGCCGCCGCCAACGGCACCGCGGACGGCACCCTGATCCAGCTCTACTCCTGCTGGGGTGGCGGCAACCAGCGCTGGACCCGCACCTGACCCTGCCCGTGTTCTCCCGTCAGGCCCTGGCCCAGGGCCTGACGGGAGACCGGCCCGCGGCTGAACCGCCCACGGCTGACCGCCCGGGGTGGCCCGTCAGGCGCTGGCGCGGGTGACCAGGCGCGTGGGGAGGATCAGCGGGGTGGGCTCCTGTCCGTTGACGAGCGCGACGAGCATGCGCGCCATCTCCCGGCCGAGACCCTCCACGGGTTGGTGCACCGTGGTCAGCGGCGGGTCGGACATCCGGGCAACGGGCAGATCGTCGAAGCCGATCACGGCGACGTCGGAGGGGACCGAGCGGCCGGCGTTCCGCAGCGTGCGCAGCGCTCCGGCCCCCATGTTGTCGCTGGCGGCGAACACGCCGTCCAGGTCGGGGTGGTGCGCCAGGAGTGCGGCCATGGCGGCGGCTCCGCCGGACTCGGCGAAGTCGCCGGTCTCCGAGGGGTACGGTTCGAGTCCTGCCGCCAGCATGGCGTCCCGGTAGCCGCGGTATCGGGCGCGCCCGGCCTCGGTGTCCAGGCGCCCGCAGATCGTGGCCACACGGGTCCGGCCGGCCGCGATGAGGTACTCGGTAGCCGCGCGCGCCCCGCCGACGTTGTCGACGTCCACGTACCACCGGGGTTCCAGACCGACCGGCCGCCCGCCGAACACCACGGGCAGCTCCGACTCCTCGGCCAGGCGGGCCAGCGGATCGTCCGCGCGCAGCGCCATGAGCATCACGCCATCGGCACCCCTGGACCTCAGGAGCCGATCCACTCGCCGGCGGCCCCGCTCGGAGGCGGTCAGGCAGAGCAGCAGGTGCAGATCGGCGTCCTCCAGGGCGGCCGAGGCCCCGACGATCACCTGGGCGAAGAAGGGATCCGCGAAGATCGACGGTTCCTCTCCCGAGACGACCAGGGCGGCCGCTCCGGTCTGACGGGTCGCCAGCGCGCGGGCGGTCGGATGGGGCACGTACCCGAGCTGACGGACGGCCCGTTCGACCGCCTCGCGTTTGGCCCGGCTGACGTGCGGGGCGTTGTTGAGCGCACGCGAGGCCACCGACCGTGAGACACCGGCCAGTTCGGCCACCTCGTCGAGTGTCGGCTGGCGGCGTGGCACACCTTCGGCCATGAGCCTGCCCTCTCCTGTCATGACCAGAACCTTCGGAAAACTGGAAGCGCTTCCAGTTTTCATGACTGTAAAGCTTTGCCGCTGGCATGTGAAGTGCCGGTAAACCGCACTCACTTGACAGGCCAGACGGGGCGTCACACGATACCGGTCACACCCGGGCAGTCGAAGTCCGTGCTGGTATCGCTTCCAATGGGAGCGCTCCCATAATCGAGCGCTTCCACAGCCACGGGTGCCGTACCACCGCATTTCCTCAGTGCGCCGCCGGCTCGGGACGAGAGCCTGCGGCGCGTCCCCCACCAGGAATCGAGGTACCGTCATGCGCCGCCGAATCCGCGCCCTCGCGGCAGCCTTCCTCGCGCTGCCGCTGGCGCTCGCCGTCGCGCCGTCCGCCCACGCGGCGGACCCCACCACCCTGACCAGCGGGTTCTACGTGGACCCGAACTCCAGCGCCAAGCAGTGGGTCGCCGCCAACCCCGGTGACGGCCGGGCGCCCGCGATCAACGCGTCCCTCGCCAACACGCCCCAGGCCCGCTGGTTCGGCTCCTGGAGCGGCACCATCGGCACCGCCACGGGCGCGTACGTCGGGGCGGCGGACTCCCGGGACAAGCTGCCCATCCTGGTCGCGTACAACATCTACCACCGGGACTACTGCGGTGGTCAGTCCGGAGGCGGAGCCGCCTCGCCGTCCGCCTACGCGACCTGGATCGCGCAGTTCGCCGGCGGGATCGCCGGCCGCCCGGCCGTCGTCGTCCTCGAACCGGACTCCCTCGCGGACTACGGCTGCATGAACCAGACCCAGATCCGCGAACGCCAGGGCATGATCACCGGCGCCGTCGCCGAGTTCAACCGCCAGGCCCCCAACACCTGGGTCTACCTCGACGCGGGCAACCCCGGCTGGGTGAGCGCCGGGACGATGGCCCAGCGGCTCCACGAAGCCGGTCTGCGCCAGGCCCACGGCTTCTCCCTCAACGTCTCGAACTACTTCACCACCGCCCAGAACACCGCCTACGGCAACGCCGTCAACGGCGAACTGGCCGCCCGCTACGGCTACACCAAGCCGTTCGTCGTCGACACCAGCCGCAACGGCAACGGCTCCAACGGCGAGTGGTGCAACGCCGCCGGCCGCCGCATCGGCACGCCCACCCAGCTGGGAGGCGGCGCCGAGATGCTGCTGTGGATCAAGGCCCCGGGAGAGTCCGACGGCAACTGCGGCGTCGGGACCGGTTCCACGGCCGGCCAGTTCCTCCCCGAGGTCGCCTACAAGATGATCTACGGCTACTGACCCCCGGACCCCTGTGGCCCGGTGCCTCCCAGCCCCACGACCGGGCCACAGGAACACACGGATCCGCCTCCCTCCCCCGACCAGGAGCAAGCATGAAGCCACCCAGCCTTCGGCGCCGTGCGACCGCCGCCCTCGCGGCGCTCGCCGCCTGCGCCGCCCTCACCGCGACGCAGGGCCAGGCGCAGGCCGCGCCCGCCGGGGACACGATCGTCCCGGCGACGAAGTTCTACGTGGACCCGCACAGCAAGGCCGCCGAGCAGGCACTCTCCGACCTCCGGAAGGGCGACTTCGCGAACGCCGTGAACATGGCGAAGCTCGCGAGCTGGCCGCAGGCAGAGTGGTTCACCGAGGGCACGCCCGACGAGGTCCGGCTGAAGGTGGACACGCTTGTCCGGAAGGCCCGTACGGTCGACCGGACCCCCATCCTGGTCGCCTACGACGTCCCAGGCCGGGACTGCTCGCAGTACTCGAGCGGCGGAGCCGCCTCCTCCGCCGCCTACCGGCAGTGGATCGACGCCTTCGCCGCGGGCATCGGCGACAGCAAGGCCGTCGTCGTGGTCGAGCCCGACGGCCTGGCCCTGCTCCCCCGCGACTGCGGGCCGGGCGTGGACCCGACCGGCGAACTCACGGCGGCTCGCATCGCCGATCTCGCGTACGCGGTCAAGACCCTCAAGTCCAGGGCCCGCACCACGGTCTACCTCGACGCGGGCAACGTCCTGTGGCGCTCCGTCGGCGACATCTCGCGGCGGCTGCTCGACGCCGGCGTCCAGTACGGCGACGGCTTCGCCCTCAACGTGTCCAACACCCACCCCACCGACCACAACGCCCGGTACGGCACCTGGATAGCGAAGTGCATGTGGTACGCCACCGAAGGGCCCGAGTACGCCCGCGGCCACACCGACTGGTGCGCCACCCAGTACTACTCGCCCGCCGCACCCAACGACGGCGCCCCCGGCAACGCGGTCGACCCCGCCGACCCCGCCACCTGGCACTGGACCGACGCCTGGTTCGACCAGAGCGTGGGCACCCCGCCGAACGACGCCCTGCACCACTTCGTCATCGACACCAGCCGCAACGGCCTCGGCGCCTGGACCCCGGAGCCCGGCAAGTACACCGGCGACCCGGAGATCTGGTGCAACGCCCCCGGCCGCGGCCTCGGCCCACGCCCGACCGCCGACACCGGCGTCCCGCTCGTCGACGCCTACCTGTGGATCAAGATCCCCGGCGAGTCCGACGGCAGCTGCACCCGCAACACCGGCGGCACGATCGACCCCGAGTACGGCATCGTCGACCCGCCGGCCGGCACCTGGTGGCCCGACCAGGCCCACACGCTGGCCCACAACGCGGCACCGAGGCTGACCTTCAACCGCTGAGCCCCGCTCGTCCCCCGTCCGCGTCGGCCACGGGAAGCCTCTCGCCCATGGCCGGCCCCCGCCGGCCCCAGCCGGTGGCCGGCGGTGGTTCGTCGCCCGTCAGACGGTGTGACGCGGAGGCGGGGGCGGCAGGGTGGGCAGCCCCGGCGGCGGTTCGGGCCACACGAGCAGCACCGGACAGGGGGCGTGGTCGACGACGAAGCGTGCGGCGGGACCGAGGCTGTGCGGTCCGAGGTGGGTGCGGTCGCCGTCCCGGGCCAGGATCAGCAGGTCGCTGCCCTCGGCCGCGGCGACGACCTCGCGCTCGACGCGACCGGTGCGTTCGGTACGCGTGCAGGGGCGGCCAAGCCGGTCGGCGGCGTCCTGGAGCAGCTGCCGCGCGGAGGCGGCGGCGAGCTGTTCCAGTCGCGTGCCGGGGTCCCTCCCCCAGCCCTCGCCCGGGCGGTGCTCCTCGGGGTGGCCGCGGCCGAGGAGTCCGACGAAGGCGCCGTGCGCGGCGCCCGGGACGTCGGCGGGAGTGACGTGCAGGAGGACGATGTCGGCGTCCGCCGGGGCGTGCGCGCGGGCGGCGTCCACGCAGGCGCGCCAGGTGCCCTCGACGATCCAGACGACCACGGCCATGGGTCAGCCTCCTCCGATGACGGTCAGCGAGAGCCACAGTGCCAGGACGGCGGCGACCAGGCTCGTGGGTACCGCGTACACGCCGAGCCGGGTGAACTCCTTGAGTTCCACCTCGCCGTCGTGGGCGTGGACGATACGCCGCCACAGCAGGGTGGCCAGGGAGCCGGCGTAGGTGAGGTTGGGGCCGATGTTCACCCCGAGCAGGACGGCCAGGACGGCCCCGGGTCCCAGCGGGGCGGTCAGCGGCAGCAGCACAAGGACCGCGGGGAGGTTGTTGATGACGTTCGCGAGGACGGCGGCCAGTCCGGCGAGCGCGAGAAGTTCCGGCAGGCCGGTGCCGTCGGGGATCAGATGTCCGAGGGCGTCGTCGAGACCGTTGTCCACCACCGCCAGGACCACGATCCCGAGGGCCAGGACGAAGGCGAGGAAGGGCACGGAGGCGGCGCGGACCAGCGCCCGGGGGGTGGTGCGGCGCCGGATCAGGGCCCGGACGGCGAGGGCCAGGGCACCCGCCAGGGCGGCCCACGCCGGGTCGATGCCAACCGCCGAGGTCAGTACGAAGCCGGCCAGCGTGCACCCCACGGTCACCAGGGCGAACAGCGGCAGCGGCGGCGGTTCCACGGGGGCGGGGGCCTGCGCTCCGGCGTCCAGGTCGGTGGCGAAGAAGCGCCGGAAGACCAGGTACTCGACGCCGATCGCCGCCGCCCACGGCAGGGCCATCAGCGCGGCGAACCGGGTGAACGTCAGCCCGGCGGCCGCGAACGCGAGGAGGTTGGTGAGGTTGGAGACGGGCAGCAGCAGGGAAGCGGTGTTCGACAGATGGGTGCAGGCGTACACGTGCGGCTTGGGACGGGCCCCGATGCGGGCCGCGGTGGCGAACACCACCGGGGTGAGCAGCACCACCGTGGCGTCCAGGCTGAGCACGGCCGTGATCGCCGACGCGGCCAGGAACACCTGGGCGAGCAGCCGACGTGGCCGGCCCTCCGCCGTACGCGCCATCCACGCCCCGCACGCCTGGAACAGCCCCTCGTCGTCACAGAGCTGAGCCAGCACCAGTACGGCCGCCAGGAAGCCGATCACCGGCCCGAGCCGTTCCGCCTCGGCCAGCGCGTCGTCGAGGGAGACGGCCCCGGTGACGATCACCAGTGCCGCGGCCGGGACGGCCACGACCGCCTCCGGCCACCCGAAGGGGCGGATGACCGCACAGGCGAGCACGAGGACGAGCAGGGCCGCGGACAGGGTCTCCGCGAGCTGGGGGTTCAGAATCGGGTCCTTCCTCGGCGGCGGACCGGCTGCCGCGCCATCACACGGAACGCTACCCCCTCGAAGATCGCGCCCCGCGCACGCGCGAGAGGCCCGCCTGTCGACACCGCACAGGGTCCCGTTGACGGTGTCGGCAGCCGTCACTACTGTGCGCCCCGGATCCTATGGGAGCGCTCCCATAGATACTTGCCATGCTCACCCCATAGCAACCACCCGAAGGAGCCGCTCATGCCCCCCACTTGCACGTTACGTCGCTCCGCCGCCCTGCTGACGGGCGTTCTCCTCCTCGGCGGCCTCCTGACCGCACCCGCCGTCGCAGGCGTCCCCGCCGCCACCGCGGCGACCGCCGCCGTACGCGTCAACCAGGTCGGCTACCTGCCGGACGGCCCGAAACGCGCCACGGTCGTCACCACGGCGACGCAGTCGCTCACCTGGCAGCTGCGCAACGCGTCCGGGACCGTGGTGGCCACCGGCTCGACCGTCCCGCACGGCGCCGACACCCCCTCCGGCCAGTCCCTCCAGGTGGCCGACTTCTCCTCGTACCGGGAGACGGGCACGGGATACGTCCTGGCGGTGGACGGCAGCAGCAGCGTGTCCTTCGACATCCGCGCGGACCTCTACGACGCGCTGCGTTCCGACTCCATGGCGTTCTTCCACCACCAGCGCAGCGGCATCGCCATCGACGCCTCCCTGGTGGGCTCCGCCTACGCACGCCCGGCCGGGCACCTCGGCGTCGCACCCAACAAGGGCGATGTCTCCGTCCCCTGCCAGGCCACCGTGTGCGACTACACGCAGGACGTCAGGGGCGGCTGGTACGACGCGGGCGACCACGGCAAGTACGTGGTGAACGGCGGTATCTCGACCTGGCTGGTCGTCAACTCGTTCGAACGGGCGAAGCGGGCGGGAAAGGACGACGCGCTCGGCGACTCGACCCTGCGCCTCCCCGAGCGCGGCAACGGCATACCGGACGTCCTGGACGAGGCCCGCTGGGAGCTGGACTTCCTGATGCGGATGCAGGTGCCCGAGGCCAGGCCGTACGCGGGCATGGCGTTCCACAAGGTCCACGACGCGGCCTGGACGGGCATGCCGATGCGCCCCGAACAGGACCCCCAGCCCCGCGAGCTGCACCGCCCGTCCACGGCGGCGACCCTCAACCTCGCGGCGACCGCCGCGCAGTGCGCCCGGGTCTTCCGTCCGTACGACTCCGCCTACGCCGACAGGTGCCTGTCAGCCGCCCGGCGCGCCTGGACCGCGGCCCGGGCCAACCCCGCCCTGTACGCCCCGGACACGGACAGCACGGGCGGCGGGGCCTACGGCGACACGACGGTCACCGACGAGTTCTACTGGGCGGCCGCCGAGCTGTACGCCACGACCGGCGAGAGCGCCTACCGCGACGCGGTCACCTCCTCGCCCTGGCACACGTCCGCCGACGCCTTCAGCCCGTACGGCTTCGGCTGGGCGGATACGGCCGCGCTGGGGCGGCTCACCCTGGCCACGGCGCCCAGCGGGCTGCCCGCCACCGACGTGGCCCGCATCCGCGCCTCGGTGACCACGGCCGCCGACGGCCACCTGTCCCGGATGGCCGCCCAGGGCTACGCGGTGCCGACCCCGGCGGACGGCTACTTCTGGGGCTCGAACGGCAACATCGCCGACAACGCGATCGTCATGGCCGTCGCCGGTGAACTGACGGGCGACGCCCGCTACCGCACCGGCGCCCTGGAGGCGATGGACTACCTGCTCGGCCGCAACGCCCTCGACCGGTCGTACGTGACCGGCTACGGCGAGACGTCCGCCCAGAACCAGCACCACCGCTTCTGGGCGCACCAGTTGGACGCCTCGCTGCCCCACCCGCCGGCCGGCTCGCTCGCGGGCGGTGCCAACAGCGGGCTCCAGGACCCGGTGGCGCAGGAGAAGCTGGCGGGTTGCGCGCCCGCCGCCTGCTACATCGACGACATCGGCTCGTACTCCACCAACGAAGTGGCCGTCAACTGGAACGCCCCGCTGGCCTGGCTCGCCGCCTACGCCGCCGAGCGGCCCTCCGGCGGCGGTGAACCGCCCACCGCCGCCTGCGCGGTGACGTACACGGTGAACAACGTCTGGAACACCGGCTTCACCGCGACCGTCACGGTCGAGAACACCGGTCCGACCGCCGTGGACGGCTGGCAGCTGAGCTGGGCCTACCCGGCCGGCCAGCGCGTCACCAGCGCCTGGAACGCGACCGCCACCCAGAACGGCACCTCCGTCACCGCCCGCGACGCCGGCTGGAACCGGTCGATCGCCCCCGGCGCGACCGTGAGCTTCGGATTCCAGGGGAGCCACACCGGCGCGAATCCCGCCCCCACGGCCTTCGCGCTCAACGGCGGCACCTGCGCCTGATCCGCGGCCTTCTGTGACCGGGTCCAGCTCCCGCAGCTCCCGGCGAGTGAGCCAGGGAACCGGTGGATTGGGACCGCCAGGGTCCCGGCCGCGGGGAACGCCGTGTCGTACTAGAGCTTGCCGACAACGTGACGCAGCGCGGCACACACCGCAGAGAGGGGTGCCTCGACGCCGTGACGGGCGGGGGGATGTTGGCACGTAGGTGATGCCCCTATAGGGAGTGAGTGAGCTCTTTCAAAGTGGCCACTGATCGAGTGCCCCAGGCCGAGTCAGGATGAGGACCGCAACGCGCAGGCTCCCGCGCCGTTGAGGGAGGTGTTCGAAGTCTCAACCCATTGACACAGGAGCCCTGTTGGTTCCCCATCCTGCCGCACTCGACCTGCCTCATGCTCTGGTCGAGTGGGTATCCATACTCATCGTCGCCCGTGAGGGTGGCCGCCGCTGCAACAACGGCCACCACCCGCCGTCCACCAGTCGGCCAGCTCGAACCCTGCTGAGCGATCACTTCGCAGTCGAGCCGGTGGACCGGGGCTCAGTACAACGTTCCGTCGGCGTGCCGGCCGGGCGAGCTGGTCAGCGAGCTGATGGTGTTGTGCTTGGCCCAGCCGCCGGTCGCCGAGCCGTCGGGGCTTCGGTTGATGGAAACGCCGTCGGAGTTCGCCTGGCTTGAGGTGTAGGTCATCGACTGGACCGTCGTTCCGGTCGAATCCCGCAGGATGACCTGGTCACCGCTGTTGGACAGGTTGAGGCCGCCGGTGCTGGCAGCCACCGCCACGATGCCACCGGGGATCGCCGAGCCCGCGCCGAACACGGTGATCGCCTTGCCGGGCTGCAGCGTCGTACCGGCCGCGAACGTGTGCCGCACCGCCGTCCCGTCCCGGACGGTCCAGCCGGCGATGCTGATTTCCGTGCCACCGGTGTTCACGATCTCGATGGCCTCGCCGGCGGTGCTGCTGCCCGGTTCGTTGGCCAGTACCTCGTTGATGATGACGTTGGCGGGTCCGCCGCCGGCGGTGACGGTGACGTTCTGGGTCGTGGTGTGGGCGGCTCCGCCGTTGTCCGTCACGGTCAGCGAGACCGCGTAGGTTCCGGCCGATGCGTAGGTCACGGTCGGGTTCGTCGCCGTCGAGGTCTGGCCGTCGCCGAAGTCCCAGCTGCGGCTCACGACGGTGCCGTCGGAGTCGGTGCTGCCGTCGGTGAAGGTGCAGGTGAGAGCGGTGCAGGAGTGCGTGTACGAGGCCGTGGGCTGCTGGTTCGCGCCGCCGCCACCGCCGATGGCGAAGTCGTAGCGAGCCAGCACCGGGTAGTGGTCGCTCGTCGTCGTCGCGTAGTTCGGGACATAAGCCTGGGGCTGGAAGGCGGTCGCCGAGCCTGCGACATACTTGGCCTGCACCTCATTGGTGGTGAGCTGATGGTCGATGAAGTCCGGGTAGCCCGTCGTCGACGCCACGCCCGCCAGCGAGAGGGCCCGCGTCGGGAACGTGTAGCGGGCCGCGTCGTTCACGAAGTTGGCGTAGGGCGAAGCCTGCCCGGACGTGATGGAGGTGTCGACGTCGTCGTTCCAGTCACCGATGACGAAGACGTTCTGTGTGGGGTAGGTCGTGTCGAGGTAGGACTTGAGGGCCTGCGACGCGGGGTTGCGCAGGTTCCACGCGTCCTGGGTGGACCCGGACTTCGCGTGCAGGACGATGAAGACGAGGTCACGGGTGACACCGTCGAACGTGCCACGCAACGTGAACTCCACCGGCGGGCGGCCGGCGAAGTTGCCGTTCTGGTCGGTCAGGATGACCTTCGCGCTCACCAGGGTGGCCATGCTGGAGCGCCAGACGAGGGCGACCTTCTGCTCGGTGTCGCCGAAGTCCGAGTAGTACTGCGCACCGTTCGTCACGACCGGGTCGTTGGCCACGACCCCGGTGTACCCGGGCATGCCGGCCACGAGCGTGTCGAACGCCGAGGTGCTGACGACCTCGGAGAGGCCCCACACGTCCATGTCCGCGCCCGCCATGACATCGCGGACATTCTGCTGCTGAAGCGCCTCGTCGGTCGGCCCGAAGTCCGGCGCACCGAACCACTCGACGTTCCAGTTGCCGACGTCGAGCTGTGTCGGCGATCCCTGCGACGGAACCGAGGCGGCGGCGTTCGCCGCGGGGGCGGTGGTGAGCGTTGCCAGCGTCACGGCGGCGGCCAGGCAGGCGGCGCCAAGCGCGGCGGTGCGGCGGGGGCATCTGACAGGTATGTGACGAGGTGACATGAGGGTGCCTTTCGCGAGCGGTTGCGGACGGTTCGCGGAGCACCGCACCGGGGGTGTGTGGGGGACACGCCGTGGCGGCAGGGCAGTTGTAGGCGGGCCGGGTTGCACGCGGGGGACCGGAAGGTTTCCTCCGCATGTCACTTCTACGCGCGTTGCGCAGTGTGCACCGGGCACCGGCGACCTGTCGGCCGTCGAGCATCCGTTGCCCGATGCCATTGTGCCGCTCGATGTGGGCCAGGGCTTCGTCCCAGTGGCCGGTGGTGGTGAGGGTACGTGTGCCGTCGGCCAGGACCACCCGCCACAGCCAGGCGCGTACCTCATTGCGGTCGGCATCGCTGCTGGTCAGGTTCGCTGGTACGGAGACGCCCTCGAACCGGGCGCTGGTGGCGTTGGTGACGGCGTCGAAGAGGGCGAGGAGGCGGCGGCGGCCGTCGTCGGTGGCGGCGGCGCGGATCTGGAGGCGGGCGAGGTTGACGACGGGTTCGAGGGCCCGGATGGCGGTCATGCCGGGGAGGGGGTGGCGTGGGGGTAGGCAGCGGCGTGCTGGTGGCACCACTCCCGTGCGAGGTCGGGAAGGCCGAGGTCGGAGGCGATGAGGGCCGCCTGGTTGTAGACCGCGGACGCCAGACCCTGATCCGCTTTGTCCTCCGCTGTACCGGCGAGTTCGACCAGGGCGCGGATGCGCTGTGGGAGTGGCAGGCATGCGGGGCGGAAGCGGGAGATGAGGGGGAAGCGCCAGGTTATGGGGGCGTGCGGGTCCATGAGTGCTCCGCGGGGAGGAACGGCAAGGGGGCATGGCGGGGCAGCCGTCGGGCGGCTGCCCCGCATGGCGAGCTACTGCCAGGTGACGAGGACGCGGTTCAGCGGCCTCCGCCGCCCTTCTGCGCGCAGCCGGGTTGCACGGCCACAAGTACGCCGTCGACGCCATGCTCTGTGCCACCGCCCTCGCCCAGCCGGGCCGAGTCACCATCCTGACGTCCGGCATCGAAGACATCACCCTGCTCACCAGCGACCACCCACGAGCGACCGCCGAGAAGATCTGATTCGCGCCGGCACCCGGCACCGATGCCCGGCCTGCCCCAAGCACCCGGCCGCGTACTGGATGACGGGGCGTAGCGTCTCCGGGCCTCGCACATTTGACCGGAGCGCTGCCCTCCGTATCCTGTCGGCACCCCTCGTGGCCGTGCTGAGCACTGCTCGGCGGACAGCTGTCCGCCCCGCCCTCGGTGGGCATACGGCTTTGGAATCGAGGCGGCCGAGCGCGGGAACGGGAGTGGGAGAAGATGCTCAGCTTCGTCGGACTTGACCGCCATCAGGAGTCCGCGTACCGGATGCTCATGCAGGTCGGTTCGGTCACCCCGGACGAGGCCGCGCGGCGGCTCGGGCTGTCCGTGACGGAGGCCGCCGGGCTGCTGCGCGGCCTGGAGCAGCGCGGTCTGGTCGCGTCCTCCGGCGGCAGGGCGGGGCGTTACGCTGCCGCACCGCCAGGGATGGCGCTGGGCGGGCTCCTTGCGCAGCGTCGGCACGAACTGGCCCTGGCGGAGTCGGCGTTCTCAGAGCTCGTGGAGGAGTACCGGGCCGGTCCGGGCCGGGTCTCCACCGCCGATGTGATGGAGGTGGTGACGGGCGGCGCGGCCATCCGGCACCGCTTCGAGCAGCTCCAGAGCAATGCGACCGACGAGTTGCTCGCGCTGGTGAGCGCGGCGCCGGTGGTCGTGCACGGCGACGAGCAGGAAGTCGAGGACCATGCCATCGCCCGGGGCGTGAACTACCGGGTGGTGATCGAGCGCGCCGAGCTGGAGAGCGAGAGCGGGACGGGCCGGATCGCCGCCGCCCTCGGCCAGGAGGAGCAGATCAGGGTCGTGGAGCGCGTACCGACGAAGCTGCTCGTCGCCGACCGGTCGGTGGCCCTGATGTCCCTCGGCCCGATGGCCGCCATGGCCGAGTCCGCCGAACCCTCCGCGCTGGTGGTGCACGCCCCGGGGGTCCTTGAGGCACTGACCGGGCTCTTCGAGCTGGTGTGGCGGGAGGCCCGTCCGGTGCTGCTCACCGCGGCCGGGGCGGTGGCGGAACCACAGGCCGAGGGGCCGGACGAGACGGATCTGCTGATCCTCTCGCTGATGCTGACCGGTGTCACCGACCGCAGCGTGGCCAAGCAGGCCGAGCTGGGACTGCGTACGGTGCAGCGCCGGATCCAGCGCCTGATGGAACTGGCCGGCGTCACCACCCGGATGCAGCTCGGGTGGTACGCGCACGAGCAGGGCTGGGTACGGCGGTAGGCGACCCGGGCGGGGTCCCGGATCGCCTACCGCCGGTCATGGGGTTACTTCAGACCGAAGGCGCGGATGATCTCCTGGTTCACCGTCAGCCCGTCGGCGCCCTTGGCAGTGGCCTTCAGCGAGACGAAGGCACCGGGCGTGGCGGGCAGGTCGAGCGTGGCGGTCCACGCTCCGGCGGCGTTCTTGTCGAGCTGGACCGGGGTCCAGCTCTTGCCGTCGTCGTACGAGACGGAGAGGGTGGCCTCGTCCGCCTTCACCTGGCCGTCGAGCCACTCCTGCGTGGCCGAGGAGAGCCGGAGCACGGTCTTGCGGCCCGCCGTGACGTCACCGGCGAGGTCGGTGTCGACGCCGTAGTCGAGCTGGAGCAGCCTGATCTGCTCGTCCATCACCTCGGCGGAGACCGCACCGGAGCGGAAGCCCCACTCGGTGTGGGTGCGCACCGAGGTCTTCCAGACCGCACCGTCCCGCTTCGCGTCCAGGACCAGCCGGTACGGGAGGGTCTCGGCGGGCACGGGGGTGCGGAGGTACAGCGCCTGGCCGATGCCCCCCTGAACGAGGGTGTCGCCCTGGTAGAGGGCGCTGCTGCTGACGCCGGGGTTGTACGCGTCGGCCGGCATCGAACCGGAGTGGCCCGGGGCGTCGTCGGTCCACGGGGTCATGTTGAACTGCATGTAGCCGTACATGGTGCGGTGCGGACCCCAGAAAGCGGTGCCCAGCCGCGGGCGCTGGACCGGAGCGAACCAGTCGGTCCGGTAGACGCGGCCTGCCGTGAGCTGGTCGTTGCCGCCGCGCTCCTGCTGGTCGACGGTGGTGCTGCCCGGCTTGAAGATCGAGTGGTCCTCGTACCAGAACGCGCCGTTCGACTGCTGGCTCACCCACTCGGTGCGCGTGCCGGGGTAGGACTCCCACTCCTGGAAGCCGACGCCCGGTCCGTACTCGGGGATGTCGTAGCGGAATCCGCCGCCCACCACGTTGCGGTGGCCGTAGAAGGTGTTCTCCACCCGGGCGAGTTCGTCGTCGTCCGGGGTGTAGGCCAGTGAACGGTCCGGAATGGCACCGTCGTGCCGGGAGACCAGGTCGTACATGTACTCGGCGTACCGGTGCTGGTCGATGACGAGTTCGACCCGGTCCTCGCCGATCCGCTCGATGAGCCGGTTGCCCGCGTCACGCTGGACCGAGGCGACCGGGATCGACGCGGTGCCGTAGCCCTCGCTGAGCCTGCCGCGGCCGTCGTGGACGACGAACACCGCCTTGGCGCCGGCCGCGACGGCGTTGGCCAGCCGGTCGGCGGGCTTCACGGAGTCGCTGCGCCGGATGACGACGGCCTTCCCGCGGACGTCCAGACCGTTGTAGTCGGCGGTCGCGCCGTCACCGGCGTACACCGCCTCGTACTTCAGCCGACCGGTACCGACCGAGCTGCCGACCTGCACGACCACCGGCAGGTCGCTGCCACCGGCCTCGACGTCCCACGCCTCCTGACCGAGCCGCCAGCGGGTGCGGAAGCTGAACTTCCCCTGGGTGACCTGCTCGGTGGGGGTGGCCCACAGCTGGTCGTACTTGACCGGGAGCATGTACACGTCGCGCAGTAGCGTGCCGTCGGAGGCGGTCCGGGCCATGTCCCAGCGCCACTGCCGGGTCTCGGTCTCGCGCGGCGTACGGGCGCTGACCTTGCGGGCCTTGCGGGCGTCCAGGACGACCGTGGCGTTCTTGTCCAGGACCGTCTCGGGGTCGATCAGGAAGGCCGTGGCCTGCGAGTCCGGCGTGTCGCCGGGGACATCGAGAATGCACCAGGCCGCGTAGGTGCCCGGAGCCAGGCGCAGCGTGGTCTCGCCGTCCACGTTGATCGGGGACATGCCGCCGAGCCTGCCGAGCTGACCGAGCACGACGCGGGCCGAGGCGGGCTTGCCGTCGCGGTCGAGGACCTTGACGTTCAGGTCGTAGCGCTCGCTCTCCTTCTGCAGGGCGAACCCGGTGTGCGCGACGACCGTGCCCGTGGCGGCGTCCTTGGCGACGACCTGGCCGGAGAAGACGGTGCCGGCCGGGACCTTGGCCGGGTCGAGGGAGAGCACGGCCGTGGCGGCGCCGCCGGCCGGGACGGTGATCCGGTTCGCCGAGAGGGTGTAGGCGGCGGAGTCGGTGTTCGTGGCCAGGTCGAGGGTGACGTCCTGGGTGCCGCTGTTGCGGTAGGTGATCGTCCGCTCGGCGACGGCGTCCGTGGCGGCGTGCGGCCAGTCGTACGAGGCGACGGGGACCGAGCCGGTGGCCTGCACGGTGCTGTCGATGACGGCCTTGACGTCGACGCGGCCGGTGCCCTGCTGGTACGGGGTGTACGCGAGCTGCTTGGACGTGCTCATCAGCGCGTCCTTGAGCTGCTGGCCGGACCAGTCGGGGTGACGCTGCTTCAGGATCGCGGCGGCACCGGCCACGTGCGGGGTGGCCATCGAGGTGCCCGACATGGTGCGGTACATCGAGGTGGTGTTCGGCACCGCCTGCGAGGCGGCCGCGGTGATGTCGACTCCGGGCGCGGAGACGTCCGGCTTGAGGTCGTTCGAGCGGTACAGCGGGCCCTGGCTGGAGAATCCGGCGCGCCAGTCGGACTTGTCGACGGCGGCGACGGTGAGCGCCTTCTCGGCCGAGCCGGGCGAGCCGATGGTGCCCTGGCGGCCCGAGTTGCCTGCGGCGATGACGTAGAGCGGGCCGCCGTCGGCGGAGAGGGCGTCGACGGCCTGCGCCATCGGGTCGCTGCCGTCGTCGGGGACCGACGAGCCCAGGCTCATGCTGACGACGTCGGCACCCGCGGCCTTGGCCCACTCCATGCCGCCGATGATCTCGGAGTCGGTGCCGTAGCCCTCGTTGGAGAGCACCTTGCCGACCAGCAGCTGGGCGCCGGGCGCGACACCCCTGTTGAGGCCGTTCGAGGCGGCGCCGGTGCCGGCGACGGTGGAGGCGACGTGGGTGCCGTGGCCGTGCTTGTCCAGCACCTCCTGGCCGGGGACGAAGCTCTTGGACTCGACGATGCGGTCCTTGACGTCCGGGTGGTTCGGGTCGATGCCGGTGTCGAGCACCGCGACCTTGACGCCCTTGCCGTCGTACCCCGCGGCCCAGGCCTGCGGGGCACCGATCTGCGGCACCGAGTCCTTCAGGGCGGCCTCGACCCGGGCGTCCAGCCACAGCTTCTGGATCCCGTTGTCGAGCGTCCTGGCCTTGGGGGCGGAGGCGACGTCGGTCCAGAAGGCGCGCAGCGTGTCCTTGTCGGCCTGGAGCGCGGTGCCGCCGATGCTGGTCAGACGGCGGGTGACGGTGGCTCCGGCCGGGGCGGCGGGCAGTGCGCGGGCCGCCTGGGCGCCGTAGGTGGCGATCAGCGGCAGGCCGCCGGTGCGGGCGTCGTCGTAACCCATCCCCACGAGGGCGGTGACGTCGAAGAGACGGCGGTCGAGCCGGCCCGCGTCGATCAGCGGCGCCGCCTCGTCCGGCACCACGTACAGGTCGCCGTCGGACTGCTGCACCCGGACGCCGCCGGTGGCGCCGTCGGCCCGGTCCACGGTGACGGTGTCCTGGCTGCCCGGGCCGTCCGCGTAGTGCACGACGTCGCCGGTGACCAGCGTGATCTCGTGGTTCTCGGTCCGGGGTGACGGAATGGCCGGCTGCGTGGTCTCCGGCGCGGCGGTGGCCGTACCGAGCGGCAGCAGCAGTCCGCCCGCCAGCGCGACGGTGGTCGCTATGACCAGGGCGCGGCGCCGACCGCGACCGGTCGGGGCGGGGCGGCCCTGGGAGGAGTTCTGAGGGATCATGCGGGTGATCCTGGAGGCCGTGGCGCCGGGAGATCCACAGAATGAGGCTGGCGGAAAGTCGCCAGTGCACGGCCCGCCAGGGAGACGACCCGTTCAAGGCGATGCGTGGGTACGCCGCTCCGCGGTCCGGGTTCCGGACCGTCAGGTCGCGGGGAGACCCCTCCTCGGCCACCCTGCCGATCAGGACGGACAACGAGCCCGTACGCTCGGGGAATGGGTGTGAAGCGGGTTCGGAACGAGGGGCGGGGGCCCGGGCGGCCCCGGGAGGAGCGGGTCGACCGCGCGGTGCTCGACGCGGTGGTCGCCCTGGTGGCGGAGGGCGGTCTCGCCGCCGTCACCATGGACGCGGTGGCCCTGCGGGCGGAGGTCGGCAAGGCGACCATCTACCGCCGCTGGCCCACCAAGCAGGACCTGCTGATCGCCGCCACCGAGTCCCGGGTGGGCCCGCTGACCGTCCCGGACCTGGGGGACTTCCGCGCCGAGCTCAGAGTCGTACTCGAGACGCGTCTGAAGGAGTACCGGAAGCCGGGGATCGACCGGCTGCTCGCCGCCGTCATCAGCGCCGGAGCCGAGGCGGGCGCCGCACGCGGCACTTACGGCGCCTACACCGCGCGTGGCATGAGCGAGACCCGGCACATCCTGGAGCGCGGGATCGCCCGCGGCGACGTGCGCCCGGACACCGATGTCCGGTCGGTGACCACGATGGTGGCGGCGCCGCTGGTGTTCCGGCTGGTCGGCGAGATGGAGCTGCCGGACGCCGCGCTCGTGGACACGGTGGTGGAACTCGTCGCGCGGGCCGTGTCCCCGCGCGACTGACCGCCGGACGCCTTCCTTCCGTACGCGGAAATCCGCAGAGGCAGACCCCTTGCCCTCCCCTGGCCGAATATCAATACTGCCGGTATCGAATTCCTGGTCGCCCCAGCGGAGGAACTCCATGGCCACGCCTGCCACCACTCCCCAGCCGGTCCTCGACAAGCCCCTGCTGCACTACGGCCGCCGGGTCCTGGACCGCACGGCCCCCGGCACGCCCGGGAACGAGTACCGGATCCTGGACGTCTCGCCGCTCACCCCGCACATCGGTGCCGAGATCGGCGGCGTGGACCTCACCCGCCCGATCAGCGCGGAGCTCGTCACCGAGCTGCGTCTGGCGCTGCTCGAATGGAAGGTGCTCTTCTTCCGCGACCAGCACGGCTTCACCCCCGAGCACCATGTCGCCCTCGCCGCTGTCTGGGGCGAGCCCGAGGTCAATCCCTTCTTCCCGCAGAGCGGGACGGCCGGCGTCTCACGGCTCGCCAAGGACGCGATGGCCGTCGGCCAGGAGAACATCTGGCACAGCGACCACTCCTTCATGGCCGCCCCCGCCCAGGGCTCGGTGCTGCGTGCGGTCGAGATCCCGCCGACCGGCGGCGACACCCAGTGGGCGGACATGCACGCCGCCTACGACAACCTCCCCACGGACCTGAAGGCCCGCGTCGAAGGGCTCACCGCGGTGCACGACTGGGTGCCCAGCTGGGGCGCGACGATGACCGAGGATCAGATCGCGCACTTCCGGAAGTCCCTGCCACCGGTGGAGCACCCGGTCGTCGTCCGGCACCCGCGGACGGGCCGTAAGCTCCTCTACGTCAACGAGCCCTTCACCACGCGCATCGTCGGCCTGTCGGAGGAGGAGAACCGCGAGCTGCTCGACCTGCTCGTGCTCCAGGCCCGCATCCCCGAGTACCAGGTGCGCTTCCGCTGGCAGCCGGGCTCGATCGCGATCTGGGACAACATCGCGGTCCAGCACTACGCGGTCAGCGACTACTACCCGCAGCGCCGGGTCATGGAGCGCATCGCCGTCGCGGGCGTGCCGCTGTCCTGACGGCCGGACCGGGCCGACCGGTCCCGCTTCCCGCAGTGCCTTCCCCCGCAGCACCTCTCCCCCGCCGTCCCGCACCCCCGGAGGTTCCCGTGACCGCTGCCGAGACCTCGGCCGGACCGCCGCGCGCCGCCCTCGCACAGGCAGTCGAGACGACCGGCACCCGCGCCTGGATCGTCACCGGCCTGCTCGTGGTCTTCATGATGGTCAACTTCGCCGACAAGTCGGTGTTCGGTCTCGCGGCCGACGAGATCCGGGCCGATCTGGGTCTGTCCGCGACCGACTTCGGTCTGGCGAACAGCGCGTTCTTCCTGCTGTTCTCCGTGGCCGCCGCCGCCGTGGGACTCCTTGCCGACCGGGTGTCCCCCAAGTGGCTCCTCCTCACTATGGCGCTGCTCTGGTCGGTGGCCCAGGTGCCCGCCGCCCTGGGCGGCGGTCTCGCCGTGCTCGTCGGCACCCGGATCGTGCTCGGCGCCGCCGAGGGCCCCGCGTTCCCGGTCGCCCAGCAGACCGCGTTGTCCTGGTTCCCCGACCACCGGCGCAATCTGCCGGGGGCGCTTGTCACCCTGGGCGTCACCCTGGGCGTGATCACCGCGGCGCCGGGGCTGACCTGGGTCATCACCCGGCACGGCTGGCGGGCCGCCCTGTGGGTGGTCGCCGCGGCCGGTGTGCTGTGGGCGGCCGCGTGGCTCGTCTGCGGTGCCGACGGCGATCACCGCGCTGCCGCCGACGACCGGGCCGGCGCCGGCAGCGGCCCCTCGGGCAGATCCGCGGTGTGGGCCGCGTACCGGCGCATCTTCGGCAGCCGTACCTGGATCGGCACCACCGTCGCGTACTTCACCAGCTACTGGGTCGTCGCCCTGATGCTCGTGTGGATGCCGTCCTACCTGAGGAACGGGCTCGGCCACTCGCCAGAGACGGCCGGCAGGCTGGTGGCCGTCCCCTGGGCGATCGGCGCCGTGGCGCTCCTCGGCCAGGCCGCGCTCACCGGGTGGCTCATGCGGCGAGGGGTGAGCAGCCGCTGGGCACGCGGCCGGGTCGGCGCCGGGCTGCTCCTCCTCGGCGCCCTGTGCTTCCTCGCCGTCCCCCTCGTCACCGGCACTGGGGCGAAGACGGCACTGCTCGTGGCCGGCTTCGGCATCGGCGGGGCCTTCGCGACCGTCGCGATCACCACGGTCGCCGAACTCGCCCCGGCCGAGCGGCGCGGTGGCGCGCTCGGCACGATGAACGCCGTGGTGACCACCGCGGGCCTGATCGCCCCGACCGTGGTCGGCCGCATGATCGACAGCCAGGGCGGCGCCGGCTACCAGAACGCCGTCGTGCTCTCGGCCGTCCTGCTCTTGCTGGGCGCGCTCGCGGCCTTCACCCTCATCGACCCGGCGCGCGACGCGACGCCCGCGGACGCCTGAACCTCTCCGGCCGAAAACACGACCCCGCCCCTCACGTCGTCGCAGTAACCAAGGAGTCCGAGCATGACCGAACTCGCCCCTGACACCGAGGTATTGGACCACGCCGTCGCCGCATTGCGGGAGGGTGCCGAAACCTGGGCCGGCACCCCGCTCGCGGAGCGCATCGCGCTCCTCGAACGGCTCCTGCCACGCATCGCCGAGGGCTCCGAGGCCATGGTCGCGGCCTGTGCCCGGGCCAAGGGCTACGACGCCGGCTCGCCCTGGGCGGCGGAGGACTGGGCGGGTGCCCCATGGGCCCTGACGCAGACCGTGAGCGCCTATCTGCGCGTACTTCGCCGGATCGCGTCCGGCGAGGAGCCGATCCACGCCCGTGCCGTGCACGAGCGGGACGGGCGGACCGTCGTCGACGTCTTCCCGGCCGCAGGTTGGGACAGGCTGCTCCTCAACGGTTTCACCGCGCAGGTGTGGACCCGGCCCGGCACGACCGCGGACGGGGTACGAAGCCGGGCGGCCAGCCCGTACCGCGGCCTGCCCGCCGCCCCCGGCGTCGCCCTCGTCCTGGGCGCGGGCAACGTCGCGGCGATCACCGCCCTCGACATCCTGCACAAGCTGTACGTCGACGGCCAGGTCGTCATCGCGAAGATGAACCCGGTCAACTCCTACCTCCGCCCCCACTTCGAGCAGGTCTTCCGCGAGTTCACCGAGCGCGACTGGGTGCGATTCGTGGACGGCGGCGCGGCGGAGGGCGCTCGGCTCGCCACCCACGAGGACGTCGACAGCATCCATGTCACCGGCAGCGAGCGGACCCACGACGCCATCGTGTGGGGTGCGGACGACGAGGCCGAGGCGCGCCGCCGCACCGACACGCCGTTGAACGCCAAGCCGTTCAGCAGCGAACTGGGCGGCGTCAGCCCCTGCGTCGTCGTGCCCGGCCCGTGGAGCGCGGCGGACTTCCGCTTCCAGGCCGAGCACATCGTCACCAGCAAAATGAACAACTCCGGCCACAACTGCGTCGCCAGCCAGATCCTCGTCGTGCCCCGGGACTGGGACGGCACCGAGCGGCTGCTCAACGAGATCCGCCGCGTACTGCGGGAACTGCCCGCCCGCACCGACTACTACCCGGGCGCCGGTCAACGTCTGGGCGCCGTGCGGACGGCACACCCGGAGGCCGAGACGTACGGGGAGGGCAACTGCCGGATCCTGGTCCCCGACATCGCGACCACCGACGACGACATGATGCTGAGCAACGAGGTCTTCGGCAGCGCACTGGGGGTCGTACGACTGCCCGGCGCCACACCGGACGCCTTCCTGCGCGAGGCCGTCGCCTTCGCCAACGACCGCCTCCCGGGAACCCTCGGTGCGACCCTCATCGTGCACCCGAGGACCGAGAAGACCCACCGATCAGCCGTCGAAGCGGCGGTCGACGGTCTGCGCTACGGCACGGTCGGCGTGAACTGCTGGTCCGCGATCGGCTTCCTGCTCGGCTACACCCCCTGGGGTGCCTTCCCCGGCCACACCCGCCAGGACATCGGCAGCGGCGTCGGCTTCGTCCACAACGCGTTCATGCTCGCCGAGGACGACATCGAGAAGACCGTCCTGCGGGCGCCCTTCGCACCCGCGCCCCGTGGCCTGTTCACCGGCTCCCCCTCCCTGTCCCCGCGTCCGCCCTACTTCGCCACCAACCGCACCGGCGCCCTCACCCTGGCACGGGTCACCCGCTTCACAGCGGCCCCGGGCGTCGCCGCACTCCCTGCCATCTTCGCCTCCGCACTCCGCGGCTGAACTCCCCGAAGGAGACTGTCCCGTGAACATCGCCGACTTCCTCAGCCGCAGCGCGGCACAGCACGGCCCTCGCATCGCGGTCGAACTCGGAGAGGACGCGCTGACCTACTCCGAGCTCGACGCCCTCGCCGGCCGGACGGCCGCCCTGCTCACCGCACGCGGTGTCCGGCCCGGTGACCGGGTCGGCATCATGCTGCCCAACACACTGGAATTCCTGGTGCTGTACTACGGCGCGCTCCGCGCCGGCGCCGTCGTCGTGCCGATGAACCCGCTGCTCAAGGCCCGCGAGATCGCCCACTATCTGCAGGACTCCGGCGCGGGGCTGCTGCTCGCGCACGACGCGGTCACCGGTGAGGCTGCCGAGGGGAAGAGCACCGCTGGCACGGAAGTCGCGATCATCCCGGTCGCGGCCGGCTCGCTGGTCGAGCTGCTCGCCGACCACCCCGAGCCCGCTTCGGCCGTGTTCGGTGGCGACGAAGACACCGCCGTCATCCTCTACACCTCCGGCACCACCGGCCTGCCCAAGGGCGCCGAACTCACCCACACCAATCTCGCCCGCAATTCCGAGATCGCCGCACGGTCGCTGTTCCACCTCACCGCCGACGACGTGGTGCTCGGCTGCCTTCCGCTGTTCCACGCCTTCGGCCAGGCCGTCGCCATGAACACGGCCATCAGCGTCGGCGCCCGCTTCACCCTGCTCCCCCGCTTCGAGCCGGCGCTCGCGCTGCGGACCGTCGAGCAGCGGCGGGTCACCATGTTCGCGGGCGTGCCGACGATGTACGCGGCCCTGCTCGGCGCCCATGCCCAGGAACCCGGCGCCCACGACTCTTCCACCCTCCGCCTGTCCGTGTCCGGCGGCGCCTCCCTGCCCGTCGAGGTCCTGCACGGCTTCGAGAAGGCCTTCGACTGCCCGGTCCTGGAGGGCTACGGCATGTCCGAGACCTCACCCGTCGCCTCCTTCAACCACCCGGACCGCCCGCGCAAGGCCGGGTCGATCGGCACCCCGATCGAGGGCGTCGAGCTGCGCCTCGCCGATGTGACCGACGGCATCGGCGAGCTGTGCGTCCGCGGACACAACGTCATGAAGGGCTACTGGGGCCACCCGGAAGCCACCGCCGAGACGGTGCAGGACGGCTGGCTGCACACCGGCGACCTCGCCCGCGTCGACGACGAGGGCTACTACTACATCGTCGACCGCAAGAAGGACCTCGTGATCCGCGGCGGCTACAACGTCTACCCCCGCGAGATCGAGGAGGTCCTCTACGAACACCCCGCCGTCTCCGAGGCCGCCGTGATCGGACTGCCCGACGAGAGGCTCGGCGAGGAGGTTGCCGCCGCGGTCGCGCTGCGTCCCGGCGCCTCGGCCACCCCGGAGGAGCTGCGGGAGTTCGTCCGCGGCCAGGTCGCCCCGTACAAGTACCCCCGCCTGATCTGGCTGGTCGACGCACTGCCCAAGGGCGCCACAGGCAAGATCCTCAAGCGGGAGATCGCAGACACCCGCCCCTGACGGCGAGCAAGGAATCCCGAACATCGGCCCTCCGGCGCCCCGCCCGGAACCCGCGCCAGCCGCGGGTTCCGGGCGTTGTCGTTCTCGTCGTCAGTGATCGTCTTCGAAGCCACCCGCGCGACGTACGGGCCTGGCGATACGTGATGCGACCGCCCCCTCTGCGGACTGGACTCACGCGGGTTCGGCGTACTGGATGCCCTGACCGCCGCTCTCCAAGCCAGGGCAGCCCTCTTCGCCCCCTATATCGGTGGGGGTCCGTGGTGGGACGTGGCACCGCCCGGGCTCGGCGACAGCGAGCCCGGGCGGCATCCGGGGGTGGGGCGGTCTGCGGCGCCCTCAGGCTCCGGCCGAGGACTGCGCCTCGGCGGCCGCCCGGTACAGCCGGCGCAGGCGGACCACGCCGAGGTCGTGCTGGTACAGGTTCTCGCGCTGGTCGGCGTCCGCGGGCATCGCTTCCAGCATGACGCGGTCCTGCTCCAGGACCTCCCAGTGGCGCTTCTCGATGAGCGTCTTGTAGAGGAATCGCCAGGACGCGCGCTGCCAGTCCTCGACGCGGCGGTAGCGCCAGAAGAAGACGCCGGTGCGCTGCTCGTCGACGGGGCAGACCATGCCGACGATCCCGAACGGTCCGCCGGGGCCGGCCGACGGCGGGTACGGGATCGACAGGTCCACCCAGTCGACGCCGGTGCGGCACAGCTCGACCCAGTCGAAGTTGACGCCCCGCTGGTCGGTCTTCTCGAAGAAGTAGCCGCGGCCGGTCTCCTGGATGCGGAACTTGGCGGAGGTGTCACCGCCGGACATGCTGTGCGACTCGTGGTGGAGGAAGGCGCCGTGCATGGGGTCGAGCAGGTTCTCCACGCCGTACCGCCACGGCACGTTCCACTCGGCGTAGCAGAGGAACGCGTCCACGGCGGGGTCCGTCAGCGGGTCGGGCAGGGCGAGCTCGACCGGCTCGGGGTGCTCCTCGTCACCGAAGTACGCGAGGATCGCGCCGCCGACCTCGCGCACGGGAAGCGAGGTGACCAGCTTCTTGCCCTCCAGGTTGCACCCGGGCAGTCCGGGCACGGAGGTCACCGTGCCGTCGGAGCCGACCTCGACGCCGTGGTACCAGCAGGCCACCCGGTCCCCGAGGTGCTTGCCGAGGGACAGGGGTGCGCCGCGGTGCGGGCAGCGGTCGGCGAGCATGGAGAGGGTGCCGTCCTGGCGGCGGAACAGTAGCCACTGCTCGCCGAGCGCGGTCACCTTGCGCATGCCGCCGGGGGCGACGAACCGGGAGGGGACGACGGGGTGCCACTGGTTGCGCAGACCGGTGGCGTAGATGTGGTCCGCGGTGGCGGTGGTCGACAGCGTCATGTCAGGCTCCCAGTCGGTCGATCTCGATGCGGAAGGACTCCTCGGTCCACGGCGTGCCGTCGGGGGTGCGCACCTTGCGGGCGTTGAGCCCGCGCACCACGTCGGCGAGCTCGTGTCCCTCCTGGGTGAAGACCTCTTCGAGGGTGGCGGCGAGCTGGAACTCGTACGGCGTGGGTTCGCGCGTACGCGACTGGTGGACGTCCAGGTACGGCCAGGTGGTGTCGGTCACGGTGTCTCCGTAAGAAGGCGGGGCAGAGGGTCAGAGGTCGAGGACGAGCCGGCCGGATGCGCACCGCGAGACGCAGATCATCATGCTGGTGCCGGCGGTGCGTTCGGTCTCGCTGAGCAGGAAGTCGCGGTGGTCGGGCGTGCCGTCGAGCACGCGGGTCTCGCAGGAGCCGCAGATGCCGTCGCGGCAGGAGCTGTTCACGCCGATACCGGCGCTCTCCACCGCGTCGAGGATCGAGGTGTCCGCCCCGACCCGGAGCGTCAGGCCCGAGGTACGGCACTCGACCTCGAACTCCTCGTCCGCTCCGGTGTGTTCGACCACCGGAGCGGCGAACCGCTCCAGGCGCAGCCGGCCCTCGGGGCAGCGTTCCGCCACGGCCGCGAGCAGCGGCTCGGGTCCGCACGCGTAGACGAGTGCGCCGTCGGGCAGTGGCGCCAGCGCCGCGTCCAGGTCGATGTGCCCCTGCTCGTCCTGCGGGACGAGCGTCACTTCGCCGTCGAGTGGGGCGAGTTCGGAGACGAAGGCCATCGACGCCCGGGTGCGGCCGCCGTAGACCATGCGCCAGTCGGCGCCGCGCCGCGCGGCCTCCCGGGCCATCGCCAGGAGAGGCGTGATCCCGATGCCGCCGGCGACGAAGACGTACGAGCCGGCGTCCTCCAGGGCGAAGCGGTTGCGCGGCTCGGAGACCGGGACGCACTGGCCCGGGCGCAGCTGGGTGTGGACGAAGCGCGAACCCCCCCGTGACGCGAGCTCGTTGAGCACACCGATCCGGTACACGGTGGGGTCGCGCGGGTCGCCGCACAGGCTGTACTGGCGGATCCGGCCCCCGAGGTACACGTCGATGTGGGAGCCGGGCTGCCAGGCGGGCAGGGGTTTGCCGGCCGGATGGGCCAGCTCGACGGACAGGACGCCCTCGGCCTCCCAGGTCATGCGGTGGACGATCAGTTGCAGCAGGTTGTCGCTCATGGGCCTGGTGCCTCCTTACCGGCTCGGGATCCTGACGGGCGGGGTGAACGGGTTCTTCATCGGGCCCAGGGCCGTGAGGTCGACCTCGACGAGCGTCGGTCCGTCCGAGGCGACGGCCGCGTCGATGACCGGTGCGGCGTCCTCCTCGGCCGCGATCCGGCCGTACGGCAGACCGCAGGCGCGGGCGAGGAGTTCGAAGTCGGGGGTGGCCAGGTCGACGCCGGAGCGGCGCTCGCTGTACCGGTCCTGCATGTTGCGCAGCACGCCGTAGCCCCCGTCGTTGAAGACCAGGAGCGTCAGCCTGGGGCGTTCCTGGGCCAGGGTGAGCAGTTCGCCCAGGTGCACGGCGAGTCCGCCGTCGCCGGCGAGGACGACGGTGGGTGCGTGGGGCCGGGCGAGCGCCGCGCCGATGCCCATGCCGAGGCCCTGGCCGATGCCGCCGCCGCGCGGGAAGACGTTGTCCAGCGGGTCGTACATGTCCAGGAGCCGGTTGCCCCAGCTGCTGGAGGGGATGGTCACGTCACGGGCGATGACGGCCTCGCGGGGCAGGGCGGCGCGGATCGCGTCGCAGATCGCGGCCTGCGGTCCGATGGCGTCGTGCAGGGCGGCCCGCACGTCGGCGCGGACGGCGCGGACGCGTTCCCGCCAGCCCGCCTCGGCGGGAGCGGCGTACCGGGCGAGGGCCGCCAGGGTGGGCGCGGCGTCGCCGTGCAGGGGGTGTGCGACCGGGTAGACACGGCCGAGGGCCGCAGCGTCGAGGTCGATCTGGATGTGCGCAGCGGGCAGGTCGAGCGTGTAGTCGGCGGTCTCGTTGGAGCGGAAGTGGGTGCCGATCGTCAGGAGCAGATCCGCGTCGGCGAGCAGGGTCCGGGCGGCGGGAGCGGTGGCGAAGTTGCCGATGACCTGATCGTGGTCCTCGGGAACCGTGCCGCGCCCGGAGTTGGAGGTGAGCAGTCCGGCTCCGGTCGCTTCGAGGAGCGGAGCGAGTTCGCGGCGGGCCCTGGTCGCGCCGCCGCCGGCCCAGACGAGCGGGCGGCGAGCGGAGGCCAGAAGTTCACCGGCCGCAGCGATCTCGCCAGCCGTCGGCCCGGGGAAGGCTGGGAAGTCCGGCGCGGCACGGAGGTCGGCCTGGGGCGCGTACTGGAGGTCGATGGGCCATTCGACGCTGGCCGGCCCTCCGGTGCCGCCGGGTCCGCCGCGCGCGGCACGCGCCGCCTCGCGCAGGATGCGGCCGGCTCGTTCGGTGTCGGGCACGGTCGCCGCGTACGCCGACACGGCGGTCAGCATGCCCAGCTGGTCCTTGGTCTCGTGGATGAACCCCCGTCCGCTGCCCAGGAATTCGCTCTCCACCTGACCGGTGACGTGCAGCACGGAGCTGCCCGCGCTGAGCGCCTCGATCAGCGATCCGGCGGCGTTGCCGGCGCCGGTTCCGGTGGAGGTCAGCGCGCAGCCGATCGAGCCGCGGGCCCGTCCGTACGCGTCGGCGGCGTTGACGGCGGACGCCTCGTGCCGTACGGGGACGAAGCGCAGGGCCCGGTCGACGGCCTCGACGAGCGGCAGGTTGTGCACGCTGACGATGCCGAAGACGGTGTCGATGCCGAGTTCCTGCAGGACGGCGACGAGGAGATCGCCTCCGTTGGGGTAGCGCATGGTGTCTCCTCAGAGGATGGAGCGGCCGACGCCGCCGCAGACGTCGATGCCGGTGCCGGTGATGTACGAGGCGCGGGGCGAGAGCAGGGCGACGACCGCGTAGGCGACTTCTTCGGCGCGGCCGAGCCGACCGAGCGCGACGCCCCGGTCCGCCGCGAGCTCCGCCTGCCAGTCCTCGTAGCTGATGCCGGTGTCGGCCGCGGCGTGGCGGCGGGTCCACTGACCGGTGTCGATGAGGCCCAGGCACACGGAGTTGACCCGGATGCCGTCGCCGGCCAGTTCGACCGAGAGGGACTTGGAGAGGTTGAGGATGCCGGCGCGGGCGGCGCTGGTGGTGATGAGCCGCGTCTCCGGCTGTTTGGCGAGCACCGCATTGATGTTGACGATGCTCGCGGCGTCGGAGCGGGCGAGGAAGGGGCGCGCGGCGCGCAGGGGGTTGAGCACGCCGGCGAACTTGAGTTCCAGTTCGTCGCGCCAGTCCTCCGCCGTCGCTTCGTCGAGTCCCTTCATGCGGGACTGTCCGGCGTTGTTGACGAGTCCGTCGACGCCGCCGAACGTGTCGGCGGCGCTGCGTACGAAGCGGTCCACGGCGTCGGTGTCCCGTACATCGCACACCGCGGCGAGCAGCCGGTCTCGCCCGGCGCCGAGCCGGGCGGCCGCCTTGGCGAGCCGGTCGGCATCGCGGCCGCAGGTGGCGACGCGGGCACCCTCGTCGAGCAGGGCGCGGACCGTGGCCAGGCCGACGCCCGAGCTGCCGCCGGTCACCACGATGGTGCGGTCGGCGAGGCCCAGATCCATGACGGTTCTCCTGTGTTTCAGCGCAATCAGCGCGTTCAGTGCATGGTGAAGCCGCCGTTGACGGCGATCACCTGTCCGGTCAGATAGCGCGACTCCTCGGCGAGCAGGAAAGAGACGATCCCGGTGAGGTCGTCGGGTTGCTGCGGCCGGGAGACGGCCCGGTTCATGCGGTAGAGGTCGTGTCGCTCGGCGGGGACGGTCGCGGTCGCCTCGCCCTCGGTGAGTCCGGGGGCGACCGCGTTGACGGTGATTCCCTTGTCGCCGAGTTCGCGCGCCATGGCCCGGGTCAGGGCGATGACCGCTCCCTTGGAGGCGATGTAGTGGGCGAGGCGCGGGGAGCCGTAGAGCGCGGCGTCCGAGGCGATGTTGACGATCCGGCCCGGCGCGGCGAGGAACGGGTACAGGGCCTTCGACACCAGCCAGGGGCCCCGGGCGTTGACCGTCATCAGCCGGTCCCACACCTCGACGTCGATGTCCTGGAACTCCTTGCCACCCACGCCGTTGGCGAGTGCCGCGTTGTTGACCAGGCCGTAAAGGGGGCCGATCCCCCTTACGGCGGAGGCGAGTTCGGCCACCGAGTCCGGGTCGGCGACATCACAGCGTACGAAGCGGGCGTCGATGCCGTCCGCGCGCAGTCCGGCGGCGGCTCGCTCGCCCCGCTCCCGCTCCAGCTCGGCGACGACGACGCGGAAGCCGTCCTCGCCCGCCCGGCGGGCCATGGCCAGTCCCAGGCCACGGCCCGCTCCGGTGACGACGACGGTGCGCGCGTCGGCCGGGGGCAGATCAGCCACGGGTGACGCCGTGCATCGGCGAGTACTCGGGATAGCTGGGCACCTGCGGCTTCTGCGTGCCGATCACGACACAGAACAGGGCGTCGGTGTCCCCCTCGTTCTTCAGGGAGCGCGTCACACCGGCCGGGACGACGATCATGTCGCGGTAGCCCAGTGTCCGGTACTCGGCCTCGTCGGGGCCCCGGTGGATGCCGACCTTGATCTCGCCCTCCAGGACGAAGAACGCCTCCTCGACGTCGTGGTGGGTGTGGGCCGGGCCCTCGGCGCCGGGCGGAAGCAGCATGTTGGAGAAGGTGAACCCGCCGGACGGGATGATCCGGCTGTCGTTCTCGTGGTCGCCGGTGGCGCCGGAGCCGACGTACCGGATCTGTCCGCGGCGGTACTGCGGGCCGGCCTTCTCCTGGAAGGACAGCGTGTCGAAGTCGGCCACCCTGGAGTCCTTGGTGGCGATGAGGGAGTCGGTGTACGCGGCGAGGTCGCCGCCGTTGTCGTAGGCGGTGGTGGTCAGAGGCATGGAAGAGCTCCTGTTCGTTTCTATTCGGGGATACGGGCGGTGATACGGAGGTGGGAGAGGACCCAGGCGTCGAAGCGCCCGGGCTGCTCCTGGTTGGCCAGGTGACCGGCGTCCTTGACGATCACGAAGGCGGTCTTGTGGAGGGCGCCGGCGACGGCCTGGCTCGCGTCGATGCCGGTGACGTGGTCCTGCTCGCCGCACAGGACGAGCGAGGGCGCGGCGATCTCGGGCAGTTCGGCGCGCAGATCGGCCGAGGCCATGGACTCGGCGGCGTACGCGTAGCCGGGCAGGCGTACGGAGGCCGCCATGGTGTCGACGACCCGCCGGACCAGTGCGGCCGGGGCGCCAGGTGACACCAGGCGCGGTCCGCGGGCCTCGGCGAAGGCCCGGGGCCCGAGTTCGGCGAGTTCGGTGGCACGGGCCCGCATGCCCGCCGCCTTCGTCTCGTCGATGCCCGAGCCGGGGCTGGAGTCGGCGATGATCAGCGAGGCGACGAGCTCCGGGTGGCGGGCGGCGAGCCGCAGGGCGACGACGCCGCCCCAGGAGACGCCGAGCACATGGGCGCTGCCGCCGCGCTCCCGGATGAGCTCTGCCGCCGTGTTCGCGAAGTCGTCGAGGGTGAGGGGGACTTCGGGGTCGGGCGAAGCGCCGTAGCCGGGGGCGTCCCAGGCCACGACCCGTACGTACGAGGAGAGTTCGGCGAGCTGCGGGGCGAAGGCGGCCGACGACGAGCCGATGCCGTGCAGGCAGAGCAGCAGGGGGCCGTGGGCACCGGCCTCCTCGACGTGGACACGGACGCCGCTGATCGAGGGGGCGGTCACAGGATCTGGCCCGTCCGCCCGGCCAGCGCGGCCAGGCTGCGCAGCACCGCGTACGGCACGGCCTGGCTGGTCGCCGGGTTGCCGAGGTCCGGCAGGTGGGCGACCTCGAAGCGGTACGAGCCGTGGGCGCCGGACGCCTCGACGACGTGTCGCGTGTGGTGCGCCGAGGGGTCGGCGACGACCCGGACCCGCACAGTGTCCAGGTCGCCGACGGCCAGGGCGACCGAGGCGGCCACGTTCGTCGACTTGGGGAAGCGGACCGGCACGTCGCGGGCGGTTCCGCTCATGACCACGACGGGGCCGGTCGCCGTCCGCATCCGGTCGAGCAACTCGGCGTCCATCCACGGCTGTTCGAGGGTCGAGGGCAGCTTCGTGGTGGTGAGCCGGACGTCGTCCAGGGGGCCCATGGAGCGGGCCGCCTGGAGCAGGTCGAGGCCGCCCACGGCACCGCCGGTGAAGTACACCCGGCCCGGACCCGCCGCGTGCAGGCGCTTGGCCAGGTCCTCGTCGGTCAGCGCCCCGGTCGAGGCGACCAGCAGGTCGGTGCCGGAGGCGAGCACGCGCTCGCCCCATTCCCGTACGACGCCCTGGCCGGCCGCCTCCACGATCAGGTCGCAGCGCTCAAGGGCTTCCTCGAAGGTGACCTGCGGGGCCGGGGCGGTGTCGCCGAGCGGGCGGTTGTCCACGACGCAGACGAGTTCCGCGCCGCCTACCTCGCCGACGGCGAGCGCGCCGCCGACGATCCGGCCGATCGCGCCCCAGCCGACGAGGCCGACCTTGCGAACGCGTACGGTGCTCATGCGGTGGCCTCCTGGGCGTCGACGGGAGCGAGCGGGCCGGGGTCCGGCACGCCGGCCATGTGGCAGCGGATCTCCTTCGACGGCGGTCCCGCCGTGCCCCACAGGTCCGACAGGTCCGGGACCCGTCGCCACACCCGGGCGATCCAGGCGTCCTCGACGATCTGGGCGACCTCGGAGGTGTACTCGCAGACCAGGCCGGAGGGGTCGGTGAAGTAGGAGAAGGTGTTGTCTCCGGGACCGTGGCGGCCGGGCCCCCACTGCGGGGCGATGCCGTGGTGGCGGAGCCGGCCGAGACCGCGCATGAAGTGGTCGACCGAGCTCATCTCGTACGCCACATGGTTGAGCGAGGTCCACTCGGCCTGGTTGAACGCGATGCTGTGGTGGTCGGCGTTGCAGCGCAGGAAGGCCATCTGGTGCTCGGACCAGTCGGAGACGCGCAGTCCGAGCACCTCGCGGTAGAAGGCGACGGCGGCGTCGATGTCGGTGGTGTTGAACACTGCGTGGGTGACGCCGACGGGCACGGCGCTCTCCCGTCCGCGCGGGACGACGGCCTCGACATGGGCGCTGATCTCGATCAGCCGCCCCTCGGGGTCGGTGAACCGTAGTCCGTATCCGCCGCCCGCGCCGCCCAGCGGTCCGGGCCCGAAGGCGGGGACGAGGCCGCGGGCCTCAAGGCGACGAGCCGCCTCGTCCACCTCGGCCGGGGTGGCGACGGCGAACGAGATCCGCCCGAGGCCGACCCGCTCGTGCGCGGTCAGCTGGAGGACGTGGTGTTCCTCGCCGGTGCCGCGCAGCCAGCGGGTCCCGGTGTCGGACTCGACGGTTTCGAGACCCCAGACGTCCTCGTAGAAGCCGGCGCTCTCGGTGAAGGCCGGGGTGTACAGCTCGACGGAGCGCAGCGCGCGGAGCCGGGCGATCGGGCCTGGCGGTGTGGGGTGCATGAAGGTCTCTCCAGACGGGCGGGCAGGGCGTGCCGGATCAGTTGGCCCAGGGCAGGGGTAGGTCGGAGGTGCCCCAGTACAGGGACTTCTGGCGCTGGTAGGCGCGGATCGCGTCCCGGCCCTTCTCCGTGCCGAGGCCGCTGTCCTTCCAGCCGCTGAACGGGGTGGAGGCGCTGAACTGCTTGTACGTGTTGATCCAGACGGTGCCTGCCTCGACCCGGCGCGCGATCCGCCACGCCGCGCGCAGGTCACGGGTCCAGATGCCGCAGGCGAGGCCGTAGACGGAGTCGTTGGCCTGGCGGACCAGGTCGTCCTCGTCGTCGTAGGGCAGGGCGACGAGGACCGGGCCGAAGATCTCCTCCTGGCAGGTGCGGGAGGTGTTGGCCAGGCCGTCGAGGACGGTCGGGAGATAGTAGGCGCCGTCCTGGTACCGCTCACCCTGGGGCGCCGCCCCGCCACACAACACGCGCGCGCCTTCGGAGCGGGCGAGGTCGACGTAGGCGGCGACGGAGTCGCGGTGGCGGTGGTGCACAAGGGGGCCGACCTGGGTGGCCGGGTCGGTGCCGGGGCCGACGCGCAGCTTGCGGACCCGCTCGACGAGCTCGCCGACGAAGCTGTCGTAGATCTCGCGGGCCACGAAGAGCCGTGATCCGGCGATGCAGGACTGGCCGCTGGACGAGAAGATCCCGAACATCACTCCCGCCAGGGCCTGTTCGATGTCGGCGTCGGCGCGCACGATGGTCGGCGACTTGCCGCCCAGTTCCAGGGAGGCGGGGATGAGCTTCTCGGCGGCGATCGCTGCGATGGACCGGCCCGTCTCGGTGCCTCCGGTGAATCCGATCCGGGTGACGAGGGGGTGGCGTACGAGGGCGTCGCCGACGACCCGCCCACTGCCCGGCAGCACCGAGAGCAGGGCGGTGGGCAGGCCGAACTCGTCCAGGGCCCGGGTGATCAGCCGCCCGAGGGCGAGGGAGACCAGCGGGGTCCAGGCGGCCGGCTTGAGGAGGACGGCGTTGCCGGCGGCGAGCGCCGGGGCGATCTTCTGCGCGTCGCTGGCGACCGGGGAGTTCCACGGGTTGATCGCGCCGACGACGCCGATCGGCTCGTACACGCTCATGGTCAGGTACGGGCCCCGGGACGGCGTGACCGCGTCCTCGGCCGTCTCCAGCGCGGCGGCCATGTACCGGAAGGTGCCGGCCGCGCTGAGCGCGAGGGCCCGAGTCTCGGCGAGGGTCTTGCCGGTGTCCGCGGTCTGTACGGCCGCCAGCTCGGGCGCCGCCTGTTCCACCAGCTCGGCGATCCGGTGCAGGAGGCGGGCTCGTTCGTGGGCGAGCAGGTTCCGCCAGGCGGGGGCCGCCATGGCCTTTGCCGCGGCTTCGGCCGCTTCGGTGACCTCGGCGGCGGAGGCGGAGTGCACGGTGGCCAGCACGCGTCCGGTGGCCGGATCGATGGTGTCGAGGGGCTCGCCCGCACCGCGTCGCCACTGGCCCGCGATCAGGATGTCGGTGGGTGGGAGCGGCACGGGTGACCTCCGGGCAGGCAGGGAAGGGGAGTTGGCTCCGGGCACGGACGGGACGGCCCGACCCCGGAGGTCCAGAATCATCGAAGCGCTAGAAATCTAAGCGCTTAACTATTTCCCGACAAGCCCTCGCGCCGAAATCGTTGCCGGATCGGCCTTGAGCACGCCCTTCGCACGACCGATGATGGCCGTCGAGCTCACGGATCGAAGATCTCTAAGCTCTTAACCATTGACCACTTAGATAAGGGCTCCTACTGTCTCGGGCTGTTCCCCTCCCTGCGGAAGGACCCCCTCCATGACGACTGTGGCCGGCAAGCAGGCACACAGCTCCATAGCCGCGCGACTCGAACGGCTTCCGCACTCCCGCTGGCACGTCAAGGTCCGGTTCCTGATCGGCGCCGTCACCTTCTTCGAGGCGTTCGACCAGCTCCTGGCGGCGTCCGCGCTGCCCGTCCTGATGAAGGAGTGGCACCTGACGACCGGGCAGGCCACCTTCGCCGTGACCTCCGCGTCCATCGGCATGCTGCTCGGCGCCTTGGCGGCGGGCTGGCTCGGCGACCGAATCGGCCGGGTCCGCACCGTCGCACTCGGCGTCGGCATCACCGGCCTCGCCAGCCTGGCCGTCGCGTTCTCCGGCTCCATCGAGACGTTCTCGCTCTTCCGGTTCGTCCAGGGGCTCGGCATCGGCGGGGTGGTGCCCGTGGCCGCCACCTACATCAACGAGATCGCCCGCTCCGACAAGCGGGGCCGATTCGTCCTGCTGTACGAGATGATCTTCCCCGCCGGACTCGCGGCGGCCACGCTGGTGGCCGTGTGGGTGGTCCCCCACCTGGGGTGGCGCGCGATGTTCGTCATCGGCACGATCCCTGTCCTGCTCGCCGCCGTCCTGCCCCGTCAGGTCGCCGAGTCCCCGCGCTGGCTGCTCGCCCGTGGACGCGTACAGGAGGCGGAGGAGGTCATCACGCACATCGAGGCGGAGGTGGCCCGATCGGCCGCCGAGGCGCTGCCCGCCCCCGCCTCCGGCCTGTCCGACGAGGCGTCCACCGGTCGCCTGCGCGACCTGTTCCGGGGACGCTACCTCCGACGGACGGTGGTCCTGTCGGGTCTGTGGTTCGTCGCCTACTACGTGAACCACGGCATCTCCGTCTGGCTGCCGTCGCTCTACACGAAGACGTTCGGCCTGGATCTGACGACGGCGCTCGTCTACACCCTGCTCAGCAACGTGACCGGCCTGCTCGGCACGCTGGTCGTCGCCCTGCTGATCGACCGCGTCGGCCGGAGGCCCGCCCTGGTGGGCGCGCTCGTCGGCACGGGGCTCTCGCTGGGCGTCCTCGCCCTGGCCGGCGCGAGCTCGGGCGGCCAGGTGGCGGTCTTCGCCTCCTGCACGACCTTCTTCCTGTACGCGGTGAACGCGGGGCTCTACCTCTACTCCCCCGAGCTGTACCCGACCTCCAACCGGGCGAAGGGCGCCGCGTTCGGGGGCGTGTGGAACCGCCTCGGCGTCATCCTCGGCCCGGTGGCCGTCGGCGCGATCCTCGGCGCGGGCGGCAGCCTGGCCCTCGTCTTCGCCCAGCTCGCGGTGGTGGGCGCGGTGGGCGCCGCGATCGCCTGCTTCGCCGTAGAGACCAAGGGCCGGACGCTGGAAGAGCTCAACGCCTGAGCCCACCAGGCCGCAGGCCACCCGCATTCACCTCAGCGCTAAGATTCTCAGCGCTGAGGTGAAGCCGGATTCGAGGCCGGGTGAGGGGAAGCGCAGGGAAGGGGACGAGCATGGCCGCAGCCAGGCCCGCGGACCGTGACGCGGTCGCGCGCGTGATCGAGGACTGGGCGCGGGAGCGGCCCGACCTGGACACCAGCCCGCTGGAGGTCCTCGCGCGTCTGCACCGCTCGTACCTGCGCTACAACACGCGACTCACGGCGTCCATCGAGCGTCACGGCCTGTCCGTGGCCGGCTTCGACGTCCTCACGGCGCTGCGGCGTGCAGGGGCGCCCCACCGGCTGACCGCCGGACAGCTCGCCGACTCCGGCCTCGTGTCCTCGGCCGGCGTGACCCTGCGGATCGACCGCCTGGAGAAGGACGGCCTCATCGTCCGCGAACGGGACGCCGACGACCGCCGGGTGGTCTACTCGCGCCTCACCGACAAGGGCCTCGCGACCGTGGACACCGTGTTCGCCGAGCACCTCGACAACGAACGCCGGATGCTCGACGGCCTGTCCCCCGCCGAACGCCGCCAGCTCGCGCGCCTGCTGCGCAAGCTGGAGGGTTCGATCCTCGCCTCCGACGCGGAGCCGGCCGCCGAGTAGCGGGGGTCAGGAACGGCCCGCCGGGCCTTCGCGGTCGAGGAGGATCTTCGGGACTCGGTGGCTCCTCCTCGTCGCGACGCGGAACCTCGCACACGCTGAGGGCGCTTGCGCGGAGATGCATACCGGAGGCCGGACCGGAGAATGACCCGGAATCGCTTGTCGCGGGACCGGGCCTCCCTCACCTCTTCCTGGACTGGTATTCCTTCACCACGACCGCCCGGACGGTCTCCTGCTTGACCGCGCCCACCGCGGTCGTGGGAAGCGCCCGCCCGGAAACGCCGTCAGGCCGCCGCCCCGGCTGCCCCTGGAACCACGAGGCCACGACCTGAAGCTCTTCCTCAGGCACTGGAACCCCTACGACGCCTGACACGGCATCCGCCCGACACCCGCCCCAGCACGACGGAGCGTCACGGCCGAGAAGCGAAGGGAGCGGGGTCGGCCCACTGCGCGGCAGCCGGCCTCACCACACCATCGCGGGGGCCACCTCTACATGGGCGAGCGACCGCCCGGCAGCCTCAAACCACATATGACGATCCGCCAGGAAGCGCCCTGTTCATGCGTCAAACGTGCGTCACGTGCGTCGAACATGCGTCAAGATATCGCACCTAATGCACGTATCGTCCATCACGCACACTCGAATAAATGCCAGGTCAGCGGCCCTTGTCGGCAGGCTCAAGGATCGCGACGCACGACCATGGAAATCGTCGAAGAAATCGTAGGGACCATTGGCGTGAGCCACCGACCCGCGAGCCGACGGTCTCCGGCCAGCTCTCGGGTCATGGGGCCCGTACGGCACTTGGCAGGCCGTGAGTGAAACGGCAGCCCGTGAGCCCGTGCATCAATCTAGCCGAAATATGCATTGAGTGCAGAAATTGCGCGCTCGGTGACACTGGAGACGGTTCCCGTGCCGGAAATGGTGACCAGGCGCCGCTCGGATCCATATTTCTTCACGACGAGCTCCGACTGGACATTCCATGCGTCCCATCGACTGGCGATGACGTTGCGACTGTCGTCCTCGCGCAAGTAGAGAGGTCCACCACAGATGTCGCAGATCCCATCCTTTTGAGGGGCGGCATACATGATGTGCGCAACGTGGGAGCTGTCTTTCTTGCATATCCGTCGACCGACAAGACGCCGGAAAGATTCGTCGCGCCCGACTTCGAAGTTCAGCGCGGCGTCGATCTTCTCTGAGGTCCTCGCTAGCAGATTGTCTACTGCTTCCGCTTGACCGAGCGTCCTGGGAATGCCATCCAGAATGAAGCCGTGTTGGGTATCACGGTCTTGGAGTCGGACTTCTAGCATCCCCAGGGTTACTTCGTCGGGCACGAGTTCCCCGCGTTCCATGTGCCGACGGGCCTTATGTCCGAGTCGTGTACCGCCCCTGATGTTGTCCCGGAACAGCTCCCCAAGGTGCAGGACAGGAACTTCCAGCAGCTTACTCAGGAACGGGGACTGAGTCCCCTTTCCGCTCCCAGGGGGGCCGACGAGGGCGATCCGACAATGCTCCCGAAGCTTCAGTTGTGCGACCACGTGGATTGTTCCACGTTCGGTGGCATCGAGGAGCATCTGTGTCGCTGATGCTGTCATCTCGTCCGCCTGAATTCGCGCCTTCTCGATGATTGACTCTGCCTGAGCCTGCGCATTCTTGACGATGCGTTCTGCTTCGAGGTGGGCTGCGGGCAGAACTCCCTGACCCCCTCCCGGGAGTGGCTGATCAGGCGCTTCCTCGATCTTGCTTCGAGTCCCAGACCGCTTTCTGTGGGCGCCGGACTGTCGCTGGTGGATCTTGACTCGCTTCCACCGCTCGCGCCACTGGTCCAGCACCCCTTGATCAGTTTTCGCCAGCTGTCGAACCAGCTCAAGGGTGAAGTCCAGCGATGGCAGGCGCTTGCCGCTGATGGCTTCAGAGATGGCAGACGAGGACAGAGACACACGGCCCGCAGCTCGTGCCGCTGTGGCGATCTCTCGGTACGACGGTGATCCGCAGTCGACGTGCAGGACGTGCAGGGCGTCCGCGAAGGCGGTCAGTTCTCGGGCATACGCGTCGACGGCTTGGTGTTGGTCATCGGTCTGATCGGCCACTCGTTCCCTCCCTTGGCAGAGATCTAGCCTAGAAGCGCGTCTGCGAACTTCGCCGACCATTGCCGAATACCGCCGAACGATGGCCTGTTCGGCGCGGTCCTGCGCCGTACGCTCGAACGAAGTCTTCTGCCAGTGCTGTCCGGGCTTTTCCGGGTCTGGTCGCTTGACTCGCAGGACCCTGTTGCCGGCGAGTCTCATGGGTGCCACGCGCTCGGCTGTTCCGATCACCGGGACCTGAACCTTGGAGACCAAACCAGCAATGGCGTTCATCCAGCAGATGGATCTTGCTTCCGTACCTGCCTACGTCCTGCTTGCCGCTCTGGCGGTCATGGTCGTGCTGTTCACCGTGGTCGCGATCATCGCCCGTGCTGTGGTGGCGAAGGCCCGGCCTGAGGACCTGCCACACATCCTTCCTGGCCTGGGCCAAGTGCTGGCAGCGCTGGCCCTCTTCCTGCCCTGGGGACGGGGGAACCGATATCCGGCCGCGGCGCTCGTACCCGTCCGGTCCGAGCGAGGGGGAGCCCGTCAACCGCGGCCCTGAGCAGACTCAGGCGTGCGGGCCGGTCCTGCACGCAATGTCTCGACGAGCATCTTCTCCGACGGGTTCGAGTGCGGCGAGGCGCCGACTGGGAAGCCCTCCCTGAGACACGGGAGGCCCTACAACCCCGAACACGGCATCCGCCGACACCGTCCCAGCATCACGGAACGTCACGGCCGAGAAGCAAGGAAGTGGGGCCGGCCAACCGCTCAGCAGCCGGTCTCACCATCCCATCCCGTTGTCCACCCCCACGTGGGCGAGCGCCCCGCCTGGCAGGCTTAAACCGCGCATGACGACCCATCAGGCAACACGCCATTCGTGCGTCAAACGTGCGTCACGTGCGTCAGATATGCGTCAATATATCGCCCGTAACGCACGTAGAGCCCATAACGCACACTCGATGAACCTGCAGGTCAGCGGCCCTTTTCGGCAGGCTCAAGGATCGCGACGCACTCGACATGGTGGGTCATCGGAAAGACGTCGGTCGCCAACGGAAGGTTCGAAGGCGAGCCCCTGCTCAGGCAGAGTCAGACTCACGCCTTGCGCTCATCCGCTCGACGCCAGGCTTCCGCCCTGCCCTCACATGCAGTCACTCAGCGTGCCCTTGGCAGCGCCTCCGATGGGATGACGTCCAGAGCCGCCACGGCCCGCCTGCAGCTGAAGCCGTCGAAGGGCGCCCACCGAGGGCTCCAGCCGAAGCTTAAGGATCTGGAACGGGCGTGGCGCCAGGCGCATTTCGGCGCCGGCGGAGCGGTCAGCAGCGAGCCGGCACGGACAGCGGATCAACTGTCGACCGGATCTCCGGCGGTGCGGCCCTCGGGGCCGAGTACGGCGGTCACGACGCGCTCGGCCCAGCCCGGCTCCGGGACACGTCCTGCAAGGTGGTCGGCGAGGCAGGCCCCCACGAGGGCCGAGGTCAGCGCCTCCACGTCGGCATCGCCAGTGATCTCGCCCCTACTACGCCGACTACATGGCCGGCCGCGGGGGCCACCCCGGCTGGGCCGAAGCCGCCGTCGACCTCGTACTGGCCGGCCTGCGCCCGGCGGGCAGCTAGGGCCGGTCCAGCGGGTCGGGGTCGGACCGGGCCGTGGCCCTTCTCCGTCGTGGCGGGCGCCTTACCGCCGCCCGGTGCGTGCGGCCGGGCCCGGCCGCGCCTGCACCCCTGCCGTCCGCGTGGCCTCGGGCAGCCCGTCACGTACCTTGGCGCCGCTCAGCGCCGGCAGGCGTTCCACCGGAGATGCCGGTCGGGGTGGGGTGTCTCAAGAAGGGGCGGTGTCCGGTGCCGCTGCCTGCCCCGCCCAGATGGTCTTCCCTGTCGGCGTGTAGCGGGTGCCCCAGGTGTCCGCGAGCTGGGCGATCATGAACAGTCCGCGGCCTCCTTCGTCCGTGGTCGCGGCGTGGCGCAGGTGGGGTGAGGTGCTGGAGGTGTCGGAGACCTCGCAGATCAGCGAGCGTTCACGGATGAGCCGCAGCCGGATGGGCGGTTGGCCGTAGCGGATGGCGTTGGTGACCAGTTCGCTGACGATGAGCTCGGTCGTGAAGGCCATCTCCTCAAGATGCCACGCTCCGAGCTGGCGCTCGGTCATGGCACGTGCCCGCGCGACGACCTCGGGTTCGCTGGGCAGGTCCCAGGTGGCGACGTGGTCCCGTGAGAGGAGGCGGGTGCGGGCCAGCAGGAGCACGGCGTCGTCCTCCGGCGTGCGGGAGGGCAGGGCGGCGTCGACGGCCGCGCCGGCCAGAGTGTCAAGACGCGTCTCCGGCTGGGCCAGGGCCTGGCACAGCCTGCTGAGCGCGTGGTCGACGTCGTCGGTGCGGTTGCCGAGGAGGCCGTCGGTGAACAGGGCCAGGAGGCTGCCTTCGGGCAGTTCGACGTCGACGGCCTCGAAGGGCAGGCCGCCGAAGCCCAGCGGGAGTCCGACCGGCATCCGCAGGAGTTCCGCCGAACCTCCCGGGCGTACCACCGCGGGCGCCGGGTGCCCCGCGCTCGCTGCCGTACAGCGTCCGGAGACGGGGTCGTACACGGCGTAGAGACACGTCGCGAGGACCTCCGCGGGGTCGCCGGCCGCCCGCAGGGTCTGCTGGGTTCGCTGCATCAGCTCGTCGAGGCGGGTGAGGAGTTCGTCGGGTGCCAGGTCCATGCCGGCCAGGGTGCGCACGGCCGTGCGCAGCCGGGCGGCGCGGGTGACCGCGAGGAGGCCGCGGCCGGTGACATCGCCGGCCACCAGGCCGACCCGGGCGCCGGACAGTGGGATGACGTCGAACCAGTCGCCCGCGACGCCGGCGTGGGCGCGGGCGGGAAGATAGCGGTGGGCGACCTCCAGCGCGCCGGGTTCGGGGACGCCGCTCTGCAGCAGACTGCGTTGCAGGGTGAGCGCGTCCTGGTGCTCGCGGGTGTAGCGGCGGGCGTTGTCCAGGCACAGGGCCGCTCGTGATGTCAGGTCGGCGGCCAGGGCCAGATCGTCCTCGTCGAACGCGTCCGGCCGCTGCCACCGGTACAGATGGACCAGGCCCAGGGTGACGTCACGGGCCCGAAGAGGCAGCGTCATCACGGAGTGCACGCCCGCTTCGAGGATCTTCGCCGCCCGCTCGGCATAGTGGGCCAGCCAGTCGGCGTCCTCGGCGAGGACCGGGATGAGCCGCGGGGTGCCCGTGGCCATGCAGCGGGCCTGCGGGGTGTCGGGGTGGTAGGTGATCAGCGCGCCCACCGGGTACGTCGCCTCCGGCGCCGCGGCGAGGACCGAGCGGATCGCCGCCCGCCGCAGTACGGCCGCACCGGGCACCGGCCCCGGCAGCGGCTCCTCACCCCCGGCGACCCCCTCCAGCAGGTCGACGGCGACGAAGTCGGCCACCTCCGGCACCATCACCTCCGTCACCTCCTCGGCCGTCCTGGTGACGTCGAGGGTGGAGCCGATCCGCTCTCCGGCCTCGCTCAGCAGAGCCAGACGCCGCTGAGCGCGGTAACGGTCGGTGATCTCGACCACGGCGGACGCCACGCCGAGCACCCGGCCGGACGGCGCGGCCAGCCGGAAGGAAGACACCGACCACACCCGCTCGCGCCCCGGGTCCACGGGTGTTCCGCCGTGGTGCTCGACGGCCACGACGGGCTCGCCGGTCTCCAGCACCCCGCGCAGCCGCTCCTCCGCGGCGTCGGCCTCCGCCCCGGCGACGAGCTCGTGAAGCCGCTTCCCGAGCAGCTCTCCGGCGGGCGTGCCGCTCATGCGCTCCAGGGCCGGGTTGACGCGTACGAGGCGCAGCCCGGTGTCGTAGACGGCGATGCCGAACGGCGACTGGCTGCACAGACTGTCCAGCACGGCGGCGGACTCCGCTTCCAGCGAGCCACGCGGATGAGCATTCTTCGGGGACGGTCGGCCGCCCATTGCCCGCCTTCCCGACGCGAGGTCCTGAGGTACGGGCCGCCACCGGCCCACCCACCCATCGTGCGGGCACCCGCGCCAGTCCGCACATCGCGGCGCGACCGCTGCGGCGCGGGCCCCGAATCCCGCGGCCCGCCGTCCGATGCGTGCGCGCGTGACATGGGGCGCGCGGCCCGGTGTGGAGGTCTCCTCCACACCGCGCCGCGAACCACCCCCTCACCCACACCGCAGCACCCGCGCCGCCCGGCACGCCGCCCGAGCCGGGCGGGGCCGGAACGCGCCGTCGCAGGCTGCGGGTCCTGGCGCCCGTGGCCGTGCTTGTCGTCCTGGCCCTGCTGCCGTTCTCGGCGGTGGACATCCCCGTGCTCCTCGACGGACCCGTCAACTCCCCCGGTTCCCTCCAGCTGTTCGCGCTCTGTCTGCTCTTCGCGGGGCTCACGCTCAGTTACGACCTGATGTTCGGCCGCACCGGACTGCTCTCCTTCGGCCACGCCCTCTACGTGGCCGGCGGGGCGTACGGCACCCAGCTGGCCATGACCCACCTGGGCCTGGCGCTGCTGCCCGCCGCGCTGCTCACGCTGGCCGCTGGGACGGTGCCCGCCGTCCTCATCGGCGCCGCCTCGCTGCGCTCCGTCGCCCTCGGCTACCTCGCCCTGGTCGCCGCCGTCGTGTGGACCGCCGTGTCCCGTCCGGTCGGGCGGACCTGGCAGGGCATCAGGGACAACGAGCAGCGCATCGCCGTCCTCGGCCGCAGCCCCTTCGCGTACAAGCTCGCCGCCTTCACCCTGGCGAGCGCGCTCGCCGTACTCGGAGGCGCACTCCACCTGCTGATCACCGCGGGCGCCACCCCACGCACCAGCACCCCCGACTTCACCCTCACGCTCCTGGTGATGGTGGTCCTCGGCGGCAGCGGCACCCGCTGGGGACCGGTCATCGGCGGGGTGCTCTTCACCTACCTCGACCAGCGGCTGCCGGCCTGGGACCTGGGCCTTGAGCCCATGCTCGTCCTCGGCACCCTGTTCGTGGTAGCCGTCTACGCAGCCCCGGGCGGCCTCGCCGCACTGAAGAGAAGAAAGAGGAGAACCACGTGACCACGCATACCCCGCAGGAACTCACCGTCCCCGTGCCCGGAGGCAACCTCGCCGTGACCCGATGGCCCGGCGAGGGGCCGACGGTCATCGCGCTGCACGGCATCACGGCCAACAGCCTGGCCTTCGCCGCCACCGCCGAACAGCTCGGCGACGTCGACGTCTACGCCCCGGACCTGCGCGGCCGGGCCCACAGTGCGGGCCTGCCGGGGCCGTACGGCGTGGCCGCCCACGTCGAGGCCTGCTGGCCCCCCCTCGACCACCTGGGTCAGCGGCCCGCCACCCCGAACGCTTCCCCCGGGCCGTCCTGGTCGACGGCGGGCTCGGACGACCTTCCCGGACCGCGACGCCTACCACACCCTGTTCCGGGAGCACCCGTCCCTCGCCGCCCACTGGGGCCCGTACGTCCAGGCGTACGTGGACCGCGATCTGGTCGGCGAGCCCCCCGCGATGCGCAGCAGCTGCGTCCTGGACGCGATCCGGGCCGACGACGCCGGCCCTCTCGGCGACCCCGCGACGCTGGCCGCCATCCACCGGCCGCAGGTACGCGGGACACTGCTGTGGGCGGAACGCGGAGTGATGAACGAGCCCCAGGGCCTGTACGGCGAGGCGCGCCTCGCCGCGGGCGACCTCGACCCGGACCGGATCACCACTCGCCGCATCGACGACACCAACCACTACAGCGCACTCTTCGCGGAACCCGCGACAGCGGCCGTCGCGGAGGCGGTGCACGCCGAGCTGAAGCAGATGTAGCAACGCCCCCACTCGGGTCACCAGGTGGAACATCGACCGGGCGGCAAACCGAGGGGCTGCCCGGTCGGCTCTTCGCCGAAACAGGGGCGCGACGGCCACCCGTCCACGTTCGCCACGAGCCCGGCGCCGTCGCCGGGCTCGTGGCGATCACTCCGGCGTGCGGGGTCGTGGGCGTGCCCGGCGCGGCTGCGGTCGGCCCCGCCGCGGGCGTCGTCTGCTCGTACGCGGTCGCCTGGAAGTTTCGCTTCGGCTACGACGACTCCCTCGTGGCGGCGGGCTCGGCCAGCTCGGCCGGTAAGCCCTCGCGGTGGCGGCTGAACACGCTTCCGAGCTAACCGGGGCCCGGGCGGTGTTCCGCCCAGGAACCGGCCGGCTTCTGTGGTCGGCCGGTTCCTGCCGGGGGGCTGCGCGCGGTCTCGGAACGGATCAACGTTCAGGGGGCGGCTCACTCTCGTGGTGTGCTGCACGCTGTGGCTCGGGACCACGTCGAGTGCCAATGCCAACGCCTACTGGCGCCCGTTGACCCGGCAGGACGAGACAGCCGGGCTCCGGTCGATGGCCCCTACCCGCGTGCACATCCTGGCCGGCGCCCGTGACCGCATCACGCCCGTAGGCGCCGCCCGGGACCTCGCGGCCCGCCTCCCCGGTGCCAGCCTCCACACCAGGTGGGCGGCCGTCTCCGAAACCTCCTCTCGAGCTTGTAGGGACCCGGCCTTCCGGTCACTTGGCGATGAGCACCAGGGTGGACCGGCCGCGCGCCGTGTACACGGTGCCGGTGCCGCCGATGAGGGCCTCGCTGCCGGGGGAGGCCACCTGGTTGGGGCCCTCGGCCCAGGTGGCGGTATCCGTCACCCGGTACCACTGCTTGCCCGCGCCGGGCGAGGGCAGGGTGAAGTCGACGTCGCCGGACCAGCCGTTGTAGGCGACGTAGATGTTGTTGGCGTCGCCCAGCTCACTGCCGTCGTAGCGCCAGGCCAGGGCGTGGTTGCCGGCGTTCGACCAGTACGCGCTGTCCGGTGCGCTGCCCGCCGGGGTGAACCACTGCAGCTGGCCCAGGCCGTTGCCGTTGCCGTCGGCGGCCGTGTAGAAGCCGGCCGGGCGCAGCGCCGGGTGCGCCTTGCGGAAGGCGATCATGCGCTGGACGTAGGAGCGGAAGATGCTCTGGTCGGTGGTCCAGGAGTTGGTCAGCCAGTTGCCGGACGAGTCGAGGTTGTACGGGTTGTTGTTGCACTTCACGGAGCGCAGGTACTCGTCGCCGCCGGTCATCATCGGGGTGCCGGCGGAGAGGGTCAGGAAGGTGAAGCCGTTGCGGGCGGCCTTGCGCTGGTCGGCGGCGACGCCGCCCTGGTTCCAGGAGAGGTTGTTGTCGGAGCCGCCGTCGGAGGGCCCGTAGGGCCAGGCCTGCCCGTTGTTCTTGGTGTTGCAGGCGTACAGGTCGGCGAGGGTGAAGCCGTCGTGGGCGACCATGAAGTTGACCGAGTTGAAGGGTTTCCGACCGTCGTCCTGGTAGAGGTCGGCGGAGCCGGCGAAGCGGGTGGAGAGCTGGCTGGGGGTGACGTTCTCGACGCCCATCTTGTTCTGGTCGCGGCGCAGGGTGTCGCGGAACTGGTCGTTCCACTCGGACCAGCCGGCCGGGAAGTTGCCGACCTGGTAGGTGCCGCTGCCCAGGGCCCAGGGCTCGGCGATCCAGTCGGTGCCGGAGCCGCCGCCGTCGGGACGTGCGGGCATCGCTGCGGTGATCTTGTTGAGGGCGGTATTGCCGTCGGTCCGGCTGTACTGGAAGCAGCCGTGCTGGCAGGTGTTGCCGAGGACGGGGGCGAGGTCGAAGCGGAAGCCGTCGACGCCGAGGTAGTCCTTCCAGTACTTCAGCGAGTCGGTGATCAGGGTACGGGCGGTGGGGTTGTAGGTGTTGTAGTTGCCGCCGACGCCGGTGTTGTCCCAGGGGTTCTGCATGTCGCTGGTGAGCGAGTAGTACGTGGGGTTGTCCAGGCCGCGGAAGGAGAACAGGCTGTAGGTGTTCTTGTCGCCCGCGTTCCACGGGCCGCCCTCGCCGGTGTGGTTGTAGACCACGTCGGTGAAGACCTTGATCCCGGCGTCGTGGTAGGCCTTCACCATCTGCTGGAACTCGCGGGTGGGCCCGCCGGCGCTCTTGTCGGCCGCGTACCGGCGGTCGGGGGCGAAGTAGTCGAGCGTCATGTAGCCCCAGTAGTTGTCCCCGTCGGTGCTGGTGGGGTTGACGTCGTTGGCGTCGTTCTGGGTCTCCTGGACGGGCAGGAACTCCACCGCGGTGACCCCGAGCGCGGCCAGCCCGGCAGCTTTCTGGGCGGCGCCCTTGTAGGTGCCGCGGTCGGCGGCCGGGATCGAGGTGTCGTTCTTGGTCAGGCCGCGGACGTGGACCTCGTAGACGATGTCGTCCTTCAGTGCCCGGGTGGGCTTGCTGCCGAAGCCGGTGCCGGGGTCGGCGAGCACGATGCCCTTGGGGGCGACGGTGCCGCTGTCCTGGTTGCGGTAGTTGGGGCCGGAGGCGTACACGTTCTCGCTGGTCTGGCTGGGGGTGACCGGGTCGTGGCTGGTCTCCAGCGCGTACGGGTCGACCAGCAGCTTGTTGGGGTTGAAGCGGTTGCCCGCCGAGTCGACGTCGGAGACGAAACCGGCCGAGGACCCCTTGGTCCAGGAGGCGCTGTACGGCCAGTTGGGTCCCCAGGCGCGGTAGCCGTAGTAGATGGCGCCGGTGATCCCGTACTGGTTGCGCAGGGTGGCCACCGGCACGGTGACCGACCAGATGTTGGTGGCGCTGTCCTTGGTGAGCTGGTAGCTGACCTTCTCCTGGGCGCCGGTGGCGGCGGCGTACAGGTAGACCTGGATCCGCGTGGCGCGGGAGGAGTAGATCCGGAAGGTGATGTTGCTGGCGGTGCCGTCATAGCGGGCGCCGAGGGTGGGCAGGGAGGCGGCCGCTGCCGGGGTGCTCAGCGCGACGGGAATGCCGGTGCTTATCGGGAGTGCGGTGAGCGCGGCGGCGAGGGCCAGGCGGCTGCGGGTTCGGGTTCGGGTCTGAGGACGCACGGCGGCTCCTACGGCGTCGGGGCGTGGGGGTGGGGGGTGGGGGTGGGGGGTGGGGGGTGGGGGTGGGGGTGGGGACAGCCGAGGTTGGGGGCGGCTGTGCCGAAGATCTTGCGAAGTCTTGTGCCCGACCAGGGCGGTGTGGAGCCCTGGCAGTGCCGGGCTCCACATGTCGGCTGGGGCCGTCCGGCGGTGTGCGGCGGGTCGTCAGCCGCCGGCGCCGACGTACAGTGCCACGGCGTCGCCCGCGCCGACGGTGGCGGTGAACTGGCCGGAGGAGTTCACCGTGTACTTCGGACCGGAGCAGCCGCCGCCGCTGCTGGGGTCGCCGTGCTGGACGTCGCAGTAGCTGCCGGCGGGCAGGGAGGTCTGGAAGGTGCGGGTGATGGCGGAGCCCTCGTGGTTGATGGCGACGTAGCCCTTGCCGCCGCGGCCGAAGGCGATGGCGTTGTTGCCGTTGGACCACCAGTTGGTCACCGAGGTCCCGGCGACCGCGTTGCGGAAGGCGACCATGTTCGTGATCTGGCGCCAGTAGTGCTGGCACTTCCAGCCGTCCTGGAAGCAGGCGTTGACCGTGCCGCCGTTCGGCGGGCCGGCGTCGATGTTGGTGAACTCGTAGCCGGAGTAGATGTTGGGCGAGCCGTAGGGCCAGGCCAGCAGGTAGACGTTGGCGAGGGTGTAGGTGCTGCCGTACTTGTAGTTGAGGGTGGAGCCGTTGCGCTCGGTGTCCCAGTTGTCGACGAAGGGGCGGGCCTGGTTGCTGGGGAGGTAGCCCCAGGAGGCGCCCCAGTTGTTCAGGTAGGCCAGCTTCTCGTTGGTGAAGACCCGCTTGAGGTCGAAGGCGGCCCGGAACTCGTCGACGTCGCCGGTGCCGGTGTACTCGGACGGCTGGACGGCCTCACCGGCGCCGTAGATGACCTCCTGCGCCCAGAAGATGCCCGGCTTGGTGAGCTTGCCCTTGATCGCGGCGAGGTCGCTGGCGGCGATGTGCTTGGCGCCGTCGATCCGGAACCCGTCCACGCCCAGCGAGATCAGGTCGTTCATGTACCCGGCGATCTTGCCGCGTACGTAGTCGCTGCCGGTGTTCAGGTCGGCGAGCCCGACCAGCTCGCAGTTCTGCACGTTCCAGCGGTCGGCGTAGTTGCTGATGTTGGTGCGGCAGGAGTGGAAGTCCTGGTCCTGGTAGTAGCCCGGGTAGTTGTACTTGGTGTAGCCGGTCCCGCCCGTGCCGGTGCCGGAGCCGGCGGTCATGTGGTTGACCACCGCGTCGGCGATCACCTTGACGCCTGCGGCGTGGCAGGTGTTGACCATGTTCTGGAACGCGGCGCGGTCGCCGAGCCGTCCGGCGATCTTGTAGCTGACCGGCTGGTACGAGGTCCACCACTGGGAGCCCTGGATGTGCTCCTGCGGCGGGGAGACCTCGACGTAGCCGTAACCCTTCGGGCCGAGGACGTTGGTGCATTCCCTGGCCACGGAGGCGAACTTCCACTCGAAGAGGGTGACGGTGACGTCCTTCCCACCCGGCGGGGTGGCGTGGGCGGTGGGGGCGGAGGCGATACCGCCTCCGAGGGAGGCGGCGAGTGCCGTGGACAGCGCCACGACGCGCAGTCCGCGCATTCTGCGCAGCCCGCACAGCGATGATCTGGTGGACACGGTGTCTCCTTGGGTGGGGTGGAGGCAGTGCACACTGGCCGGAAGTCTTTACGGAAAATTTCCGCAAGAATTTCCGCTCCCGGAACCTAGGGTTGCGCGATGTGCCCGTCGAGGCTTGCCGCAGGCCTCTGTTGTGACAGATCGTCAGGTACTTGCAGCGGCGGCGGGCCGCCCTGACCGGATACCGCCGGAGACCGCCTTCCAGGTGGGCCTGCGCCGCTTCTCGGTTCTTCTGCTGTGGGTCGCCGCAGTCCCACCACCGCCATCTTCGTGATCAACACGGTGCTGCACCGGCCTGTGCTACCAGCCCGGCGGCCGGCTACGTGTACGTGCTTTGCCGCTACGGCCGGGCCCGGAGCGACGACCGCTTCCTCGACGCACTCGGGCACCGTCGCGCCCACACGAACGACGGTGGCGAGCTCGTCGTAGACGCGCCGCCTCACGCCTCGGCATCACCGGCGCGATCCACTACGGGTACCGCGCCTGGGGCCCGAACTGGCCCTGCGCCGCGGCGCGGACGAAGGGATCCAGCGCCGGTTTCGTCTCGGACGCGGACAGCGCGGGCAACCGGTTCAACCGGAACAAAGCTGCTGACCGACCCGTACGCTCCGGAGCTCAGCCACGACCCGCTCACTTCCGCGACACCGTGCGCCGTGCGCCGTGCGCCGTGCGCCGTGCGCCGTGACCAGAACGCCATGGGTAGCGAGAACGTCACCCCCACCGACCTCGCCACCCGTTTCGCCGGCTCCTCCGACCTGTACCAGGCGGCCGGCCGCAAACTGCCGCCTCCGTCAGCAGGATGTTCTCCGGAAGCTCGGCGCCGTGCCACAACCACTGGATCTTGTTGCGGTGAAATTTCCCGCTGGATCGCTGTCTCCACCGAGGTCCCGAGGTGCGTTGTCCCCTGAGAAGTTCCGCACCCAAAGCGGATCAAGCCCACGATCGACCCGACGACTTCCGCCCCACACTGCTGTGGCTGATGCCGAGTCACGTTTGCCCCGCGCACGGCAAGTTCTTGCGGAATATCTCTGCAAGCCCCTTGTGAAGCGAGCGCGCAAAGGTCATTCTGATGCGCGCCCAGGCCGATGGGGTGAGCTCGGGCAACGACACGAAGAGTGATCGAGGCACATGCGCGCCAAGATTTGGCATGCATATGACTTCCCCTGCCCATACCCCGCATACCCCCACTCGGAGCGAGTACCAGGGGCTTCCCATCCAGGAGGAGAAACATGGTCACTCACTCTCGTCGCGGCGGCCGTCCAGCAAGGCCGTCGCCGCCGGCCCGACCGCCTCAGGGCTGGCCGCCATCACCCTTGGCGGCGCCACGCCCACCTCCGCGGCTTCCCAGTCGCCCCGAGTGCGACTTCGCCGACTCGACGGTCGCGGCCAATGAAGGCAGAGGGCCCGTCGGCACCACCCCGCCCCTGGCTGACGTCCAGACCCCGGGCATGGACGTCAGCGGCTGGCGTGGCAACGCCAACTGGAGCTCCGCCTGAGCCAATGGGGCCGAGTTCGCCTACGCCAAGGCCACCGAGGGCCCCGGCTACACCAACCCCTACTTTGCGCAGCCCGGTCCGCACTGCATCTACGCGCGTAGACCGGATTCCTCATGATCTCGCCTCAAGGAGTCGATGAGCGATGCCATACGTCAGACGAACGCTTGCCACGACCGCAGCCGCGGTCGCCACGGCGGCGCTACTGCAGTCCCCGGCCCAGGCGGCCGTGGTACCGGAGCACGCGATCATCATCTGCCAAAGCGCCAGCTTCTACGCCAACTACGACAGCTCCTCCGGCCCGACGGGCTTTCTCCGCACCCTGCCCTACGGCGACAAGGTGGGCCACACCCGCGGCGTCCACCCGGTCTACAACGGCTGGGCGGCGACCTTCGACTTCGGCCCCAACGACTGGGGCTACGTGCGCTACGAATGCATCGGCGGCTACGGCTCCTGGTGAGCCGGGATTCGGGAGGAAACGTCATGTCCGCACCCCGTTCCATCCGCTCCATCCGCACGGTCCGTACCGCGGCAGTGGCAGCCGCCGTAGGCGCGGCCCTGCTGCTCGGCTCCGGTCCCGCTCAGGCCGCCAACGGCACCATCGGCGAACGCGAGACCGTCTGCGCCCAGGACCTCTTCGTCCGCACCGACCCGGGAGGCGCCTGGATGGGCACCCTCTACCAGGGCCAGACCTTCCAGGTCGAGAGCAAGCAGTCCGGCTGGGTGTACGGCTTCGCCTACGGCTACATCAACCGCCACGGCTGGGTCCAGGACGGCTGGTTCTGCTGACCGGAAACACCTAGGGCCTGTCCTGCCGAGCACGGCAGGACAAGCCCTGGTCCTGGCGGTGCCTCCCTGCGAACTCGTGCAGTTCCTCGGCAGGCCCTCGGGAACACTGTGGGAGGTTGTCGCCCGATTCTTGGGAAACCGCCGCGCTCTTCCCGGTCGGTCGACTGTGTGCGCTCCCCGCAGCCGGCCACGCCCGACTCGACATCACCGACGCACTCCGTCATCGGTACCAGGGCGCGCTGGGTCTTCCTGCTGATCCGGAACTCACGCCGGGCCGAGGACACCGCGGGCATCGAACGGTGCTCGCCGGCCGCGCCGCCGCGGATCCGACGCTCCGCCCTCGGCTCCTGGCGTACCGCTGACTGCTGACTGCTGACTGCTGACTACTGACCGCTCCACCCCACCGCACCATTCCGCCACGAAGGAGATGCAGTGACGACCAGAACCGGTACCACCCTCCGGCGGCGCACCCGCGCCGCCACCGTGCTCGCCGCGGCGGCCGCGCTCGTCGGCCTGCTCCCCACCGCCTCCCAGGCGAACGTCAACCGGTACACCATCCAGCCGAACTCCCCCAAGCCGGCCGCCTGCAACAACTCCGGCACCGTCCCCGCGGGCACCTGGCTGCAGAACAAACCCTGCGGCTACTGGGTCGGCACCGCCATGGCCGGCTCGTCCTTCGACGTCCACCAGACCACCGCCAGCAACTACCACTACGGCCGCAGCCACGGCAACAACAACATCTGCGCCTGGATCCCGCCCGGCGCCCTCGGCTCCAGCCCGACCGCCTCCGTCGCGGAGTCGTGCAGTGAGGCGACAAAGGACAACATCGCGCACCGCCGGACGGTCGGCTACAACTTCAACGCCGCCGCCCACGCGGCCACGGACGGCACCGCGATCACGGTCAACCCGGCCTGCACGGCGTACTACAACTACTACACGACCAGCACCTACAGCGACGGCTCGCTGCGCGACGCGGCCGGCAACCCCGGGTCAACGGTCATGTACCGCTTCACCACCAACGGCCCGAACCCGGCCATCGTCGTACGCGACAGCGCCATCGGCTGGACCTTCCTCAGCCGCTCATGCGTCACCGACTGGCGCGGCATCACCTTCTACAACGACAACGACTGAACCCGCACGCGGCAAGCAAACGCAGGGCGTCCCACGGCAGCCGCCACCGGGCACCCCGTAGCTTCAGAATGGCTTCACCGTCTGTGAGCTGGGATTTCGCTGCAGCGGCCCAGGGAACCGTGCGCAGTCCGCCCCGCCATGATTCCCCTGCCGGTTACGGCTTTACGCGGCTTTCCAGGCACCACGGCTCCTCGGTGCAGCCAGGAGCGCGGCAGCGGCCAAGGGCGAGGAGAGCGGGGCATCGGCGCAGCGGAGATGTCGTCATGCCAGACGGTTGTCCGGCCTGCCCCCTCGAACCCGCCCCAACACGCCGCAGCCGCCCCCCCCTGGCCTCACTCATCCGGAACACCCGGCAAGCCTCCGGGCCCCCTGGTCGTGGCTGCCCTGCTGCTGGCGGCCGATCTGCTCACCGCTCCCGGTCATCCTTGCCGACCTCTGCCACGGACTGGGCCTGCAGGTCCGCCGGGGCAGCGGAGAAGGACGGGTACTTGCCGAGTTCCACGAACAGCTGCGGGTACACCTGGACGACGGACAGGGCCGGGGCGGCCTGTACCGAGGCCGTCTGCACCTGGGCGCCGTGCTCGACCAGCGGGGTCACGCTGGACACCACGACCGGGAGCACCGCCACCGAGACGGCGACCACGACCCGGCTGATCCACCCGAACACGGCGAGGCTCGTGGCTGTGGCCGCGGGATTGCGCTGCTGCTCCGGTCGCCTGGACACCGCCCCGGTCACGAAGTTCAGCAGCCGACGACGAGTGCTACCGGCCCACCGCCGGCCACTACCTGCGCATTCGGGTCAGAAGGTGCCCAGCCCGACCGGGCCGTGCCGGTCGAGGCCGTCGGCCACCGCCACGACCAGAGGGGCGAGCGGTTTCAGTGCGGGCACGCCGTACAGCAGCTGCGCGCTGTCGGGGAAGCGCGACAGCAGTTCCTCCAGCAGCAGGCGCAGGTAGGCGCGCCGCAGGTCGGGGTCGCGGCGCAGTGCGGCCTTGAGGTTCCAGGTGTGGTGGAAGTCGGCCGTCGGCGGTGTGCCGTCCCACCGCTCCTCCTCCACCAGCCAGAAACCGGAGGCCACCGGCCGGAGCGATACGCCGAGTGCGCGGGCGACGGCCGGGGCGAGGCGCTGCTCGGCGAAGGCGGGCCGGGCCACGGGTTCGCCGGGGGCCGGGCCGCCGTTGCCGCAGGCGTACTCCAGCGCGGCCTCGGCGAAGGCGGCACGGTGGTGCTCGTCGAGGAAGACCGCGACGGCCATGTTGGTGGCCGGGGTGTCGAAGACCCAGCGGGACAGGTCCGCACCGGCGCGGTTGGGCAGGGTGTCCGGTTCGGGGTAGACCGGGTTGTCCACGGACTCCCAGTGCGCGAAGCGGAAGCCGCCCTGGTCCAGACCGGTGAGCGGGCGGCGCAGGTAGAGGTCGGTGTCGAGCAGCGCGAAGGGCGCGGTGCGGTCGCGGACGGCCGGATATTTGCCGCCGGTGAAGTAGACGACCGGGTTGAGGTCGAGGTCGTCCAGCGTGTCGAGCGCGGTGTCCACCGTGTCGTACAGGACGTCCAGCCCCTGCTCGCGCACCCAGGCCGCGCCCAGCGCGTCGGTGGTCAGGTGGACCGGGCCGTGGAACTGCCGCCAGGCCAGTGCGCTGTGCACGCAGGTGAGGATCTCCTCGGCCGGGAAGCCGTACTCGCGGGGCCGGGCTCCGGCGCGGGCCCGCCGCAGACCGGCCCGGAAGGGGCCGGTCCAGTTGACGTGGACGGCGGGCAGTTCGGTCGGCGCGGTCATCGCCGCCCCCGTGCCCGGTCGACGGCCTCGGCCATGCCGCGGACGGTGGCGTCGTCGTAGAAGACATGCAGCGGGAGGTCGACGCCGAGCACGGCGCTGATCCGGGCGGCGATCTGGGCGACGGTGAGCGAGTGGCCGCCGAGGTCGAAGAGGTCTTCCTCGAGGCCGACGCCGGGTACGCCGAGCACCTGGACCCAGATCGCCCGGACGGCCTCGGCGGTCGGGTCCGCCTCCGGCTCGTCGCGGGCGGGCTCCGCAGCGGCTGCCGGGGCGGCGGCGCTCTTGCGCAGGGCGACGCGGTCGACCTTGCCGTTGGGGGTGAGCGGCATGGCGTCGAGCAGCGACCACTCGGTCGGGACCATGACCGCGGGCAGCCGTTCGCGCAGGTACGCGGCCAGGTCCTCGGGCGCCGGAGCCACCCCCGCGGGCACGATGTGGGCCACCAGCCGCAGTTCGGGGTCCGTGCCGACGGCCGACACGGCGGCGCTCGCGACAGCGGGGTGCTCCAGCAGCCGAGTCTCGATCTCCCCGGTCTCGATCCGGTGGCCCCTCAGCTTGATCTGGCCGTCCAGCCGGCCGACGAAGTCGAGCCCGCCGTCGAGGCGGCGGCGGACCAGGTCGCCGGTGCGGTAGCGGCGTGAGCCGGGCGGGCCGTCGGGGTCGGGGCGGAACCGGTCGGCGGTGAGCGCGGGGCGGTTCAGGTAGCCGCGGGCCACGCCCACGCCTCCGATCCACAGCTCGCCGGCGAGGCCGATCGGCACGGGCAGGCCGTCCTCGTCGAGGACGTGCACGGTGGTGTTGGCGAGGGGCGCGCCGATGGTGGGCTCGGCGGCCGCGTCCAGTTCGGCTGCGGTCGACCAGATGGTGGTCTCGGTCGGACCGTACACATTGAGCACCCGGGTCGCGCGCGCCACGAGCGCATGCGCGAGGCCGGTCGGCAGCACTTCGCCGCCCACCAGGACGGTGAGGCCGGGGGTGGGCAGGCCCGCGTCGAGCAGTGCCTGCCAGCCGGAGGGGGTGGCCTGGACGTGCGTCACGCCGTGCCCGCGTACGAGGGCCGCGACGGTCCGGGCGTCCTTGGCGGCGTCCGCCGGGGCCATCACGACCCGGCCGCCGGTGACCAGGGGGAGGAAGAGCTCGAGGGCGCAGATGTCGAAGGTGAGTGCGGTGAGCGCCAGCCAGCGGTGCGCGTCCCCGGCGCCAAGGCGGTCGCGGAAGTCCATCAGCAGGTTGACCAGCGCCCGGTGCTCGACTTCGACGCCCTTGGGGCGACCGGTGGAGCCGGAGGTGTACAGGACGTAGGCGAGGTCGCCGGGCCGAGGGGCGGGAGCAGGGGCCACGGCTGCGGGGGCGTCGGGCAGTCGCCGCAGGTCGAGTACGCGGACGCCGTCGGCGGCGAGTCCGTCCGGTGCCCCGCCGTCGGTGAGCACGAGCACGGCCCCGGAGTCGGCCACCAGCTCGGCGAGGCGGGCGGCGGGGTGCGCCGGGTCGAGCGGCAGGTAGGCCGCGCCGAGGCCCAGGACGGCGAGTTGGGCGACCAGGGCCGCCGTGGAGCGCGGTATCGCGAGAGCGACCAGGGCGTCGGGGCCCACACCCAGTGCATGCAGCCGCATGCCGAGGTCGGCAGCCCGGCGGGTCAGTTGTCGGTAGGTCAGATCGCCCTCCGCGTCCGAAACCGCGACCGCGTCGGGGGTGCGGGCGGCCTGTTCGGCGAAGAGTGTGGGGAGGGTGGTGTCGGGCCAGGGACGGGCGGTGCGGTTCCACGCGGCGACCAGGCCGGGCTCGTCCGACGCGAAGGGCAGGTCGCCGAGTGCGGTGTCGGTCTGCTCGGCCAGGGTACGGGCGAGTTCGGTCCACTGGTCGGTGATGCGCTCGGCGAAGGCGTGCTCGAGCACCTCGGGGTCGTGGTGCAGGGCCAGGCTCCAGCTCTCCGGGCCGTCCACCATGTGCACGCGCAGCGCGCCGCGCGCGGTGCGGTTGGGCAGGGCCCAGTCGACCTCGGCTTCCACACCGGGGAACACCGGGGCCGCCTCGCGCCTGCGGTAGCCGAGAGTGACCGGGGCCAGGGCGACGGCGGGACGGATCCCGGGTACGGCGCGGGCCAGCGGCACCTCGCGGTGATGGTAGAGGCCGCGCAGGTCGGAGCGCAGGCCCTGGTCGAAGACGAGGCGTCCGGCGAAGGAGCGGAAGGATTCGGCGGGATCGGGTATACCGGACACGGGCAGCTCGTTGACCCACGGTCCGATCCGTTCGCGGTCCTCCCGCCCCCGGGTGCCGAAGTCGGCGCCCAGCACCGGGCGGCGGTTGCCGTAGCGGTGCAGCAGCACCAGCCACGAGGCGACGGTGAACTGGAAGGCGGTCATACCGAGCCGCCGCGTGCAGTCGGCGACGGAGGCACGCAGGCCGTCGTCCAGCCGACGGGTCACGGCGCTGCCCGGGGCGGTCGGCCGGGGCTGGGCCCGCAGGCCGGGCAGGCTGACGTCCTCGGGCTCCGCCCAGTGGCGCTGCCAGAAGCGGCGCGCGCCGGGGAGCGCCTCGGCGATCCGGTCCTCGAGGTCCAGCGGGTCCGGCTCGGGGTCCGGCTCCGGGAGTGCCTTGCCCGCGTACGCCGCCGCGAGGTCGTCCAACAGGATCGAGGTGGAGGTGCCGTCGAAGACCAGGTGGTGCGCGACCACGAGCAGGCGGGCCGTGTCGGGCGCGGTACGCAGCAGGGTGAAACGGATCAGCGGGCCGCGCTCGGTGTCGAAGGGCCGGGCGATCTCCTCGCGCTCGAAAGCCGCGGCACTCTCGGGGGAGGCGGTGAGGTCGATGACGACCGGGACCGGGGGCAGGGCTGCCGGGACCCGGACGGGCACTCCCTGCCGCTCGACGACGGCGCTGCACAGCGTGGGGTGACGCTCCGTCACCGCGCGGCAGGCGGCGAGCAGCGCGGGCTCGTCCAGGCTGCCGTGGAAGGTGACGGCGAACGGCATCGAGTAGACGGTGCCGAGGCCGCGGAGACGCTCGGTGAGCCAGATCCCGCTCGCGGTGGCCGGGACGGGCAGGCCGTCGGGGTCACGGTCGTACATCGGTGCTCGCTTCCATCACGGGGGTTGTCGCGCGGGTGGTCGGGGCGGCCGGGTCGGGCTCGGCAGCGCTCAGGGCGCTGAGGAAGGAACGGCCGAAGGGGTCGGCCGCAGGTGGGGCCGGGGTCGCGGGGAGGGTCGGGGCGGCGGCTTCCAGCAGCTTCCTGACCTGGGGTTTGACGGGCTTCCCGGTGGGTGTGCGAGGAATCTCGGCCACGGTCAGCAGGCGTACGGGGCGTTCGGGGCGGGCCAGCCGCCCGGCCAGGAAGTCGCGCAGTTCGTCCAGGTCCAGCGGGCCGTCCGCGCGGACGACTGCCGCCGGTACGGTGCCCATCACCGGATGGGGCAGCCCCACCGTTGCCGCCTCGGCCACGGCGGGGTGCTCGAGCAGGGCGGACTCGATACGCAGCGTGGAGACCTTGAGCGCGCCCGATTTGATGACGTCGCTCTCACGGTCGACGAGGTGGAGGTAGCCGGCCTCGTCGATGCGGCCCAGGTCACCCATCCGCACCCAGCCGTCACGGAAGACAGCAGCAGTGCCGGCCGGGTCGCCCGCGTAGTGGCGGGGCGGGGCGTCCGAGCGCAGCCACACCTCGCCCACCTCGCCGACGGGCACGGGCTCGCCGTTCTCGCCGGCGATCCGCAGGTCGCGCGGGTCGGCGGGGCGGCCCAGCGCCTCCGGGCGACCGGGGTCGACCAGGATGCTGATCTGGGCGGGCACGGCTTCGGTGCTGGTGTAGTAGTTGACCAGGAAAGCCCGGGGGAACGCCGCTGCCAGGCCGCGCGCGGTGCTGGGTGGGAGTGCCGCCGCGGACGAGCTGACCAGGGCCACCGACGAGAGGTCATGGCGCGCGGCGGCGCCGGAGCGCAGCAGCTCCGCGGCCATCGCGGGGACCAGGAAGACCGTCCCGACGCGGTGGCGCTCGATCAGGCGGCAGTACTCTTCAGCCTCGAAGCGCCCCGCGCAGAGCAGGGCCGGATGGGCGGTGAGCGCCTCCATCAGCATCATCTGCGCGGCGTTGGTACCGATCGGGAACGCGTGCAGCATGGTCTGCGAGTGCGCGTAGCGGCGAGTGCGTGGCTGTGTCACGGCGCCATGGCAGAGGTTGCCGTGGGTGGCGGCGACTTCCTTGGGCGTCCCGGTGCTACCTGAGGTGCAGACGATCTGCGCCACGTCGGCAGGGCTGATCCGCACGAGCGGCCCGGGGCCGTCCGCTGCGGCGTCGGTGAGCGGGACGCGTGTCCACCAGGGGCCCGGAGGCGCGGCTGAGCCCTGCTGGTGGAGCACCCCGCGTACGCCGATGCGGCGCAGGGTGTCCGCAAGTTGCCGTTCCGGTACGTCGGCGCCGAGCGGGACGGCGACACCGCCCGCGGTGACGACGCCGCAGAAAGCGACCGCGTACGCCGTCCAGTCGTCGGCGAAGCGCAGGGCGACCCGGTCGCCGTGTGCGAGACCGTCCTCGCGGAGGGCGGTTGCGAGGGCGAGCGAGGCCCGGTGCCAGCGGGCGAAGGTGAGCGACCGCCCGGCGGCGTCCAGCACCGCGGTGCGCCCCGGATCACTGCCGGCCCGGGCGGCGAGCAGATCGGGCACGGTGAGCGGAACTGCGGCTCGGACCATGGCCTGCCCTTCGTCAAAGCCGGTGGGACCCGGCGAAGTTAACTGGGTCGCAACACACATGGGAAGAGCTTGCAGCAAATTTCCGCATGACCTTGCGAAGATGCCGAGGCTGCGCCAGTCTGCTCCCCGTCCGCCGGAACAGTCCGGCCACAACGCTCATGGGGACTGCCTGATGACCCACAGCCACGACCGTGCGGTCACCGGAACCGGCCGCACTGACCGCCTCTCGTCCGTCGAGAGCGCCCTCGCAGGCCTGTGGCGTCAGCTCCTCGGCGCGACACGAGTCGACGGCGACAGCGACTTCTTCGCCCTCGGCGGCGACTCCTTCCGGGCCACCCAGCTCGCGACCCGCGCCTCGCGCCGCTTCGGTGCGGACCTCCCGGTGACCCTCGCCTTCGACCGGCCGACGCTCGGCGGGCAGGCGGCGCTGATCGCCTCCGTGGCACCCGCCGCGGCCACGACCGGGACAGAGCCGGCGTCCGGTCGGGATGAAATTGCCCTGAGCACCCAGCAGTTGGAGTTCCTGGACTGGATGGCGGCCACCGAGCCGCCCCGGGACCCGGGTGCGGTCTGCACAGCGGTGCGCATTCACGAGCCCTTCGACGCCGCGCTGCTGCGGCGCGCGCTCGATGAGATCACGCTCCGCCACGAACCGCTGCGCACGGTCTGTACCCGCGAGGCGGACGGCACGCTGCGTCTTGCGGTGGCCGCAAGCCTGCCGTCGCGGGTCGAGGTGGTGGACGCGGTCGGCGCCACACCCGCCGAGCGCGAGCAGCACGCCGCCGGTCTGGCCCGTGCCGAGCGCAACCGGATCGGCGACCTGGCCGCCGACCCGCTGGTGCGCGCCCTGGTCGTCCGCCTCGCCGGGGACGACTTCGTACTCGTCCTGGGCGTGCACCACTTCGTCTTCGACGGTTGGTCGCTCGGCGTGCTGCTACGCGAACTCGGCCTGCTGTACTCGGCGTTCCGGCACGGCCAGGGCAGCCCGCTGCGCCCGCTGGCCCAGGACCACGCCGACTACTGTGCGTGGACCGCGACCGAGTGGGACCGCAATCGCCCCTACTGGGAGCACGCGCTGGCGGGTGCTCCGCGCGCCCTCGTGCCCTTCCCCGGACGGACCCGGACCCACCGCTTCTCGCGCCGCCGGCACCCCTTCACGGCCCCCGCCGAGCTGTGGGGACGGCTGCGCACGGCCGCGCAGCACCAGGGCTGCACCGCTTTCATGGGCGCGGCGGCCTGCTGGACGCAGGTGCTGGCCGAGTGGTCCGGAGCGGAGGACATCGTGCTGATGTCGCCCGTCCCGGGGCGTACCGCGCCCGAGCACGACGCGCTGATCGGCTGCCTGGTGCAGTCGCTGCTGCTGCGCGTGGACGCCTCCGGGCGGCCCGGCTTCGCGGAACAGCTGGCCCGCGTACGCGCCACCCTCCTCCAGGCTGCGGCGCACCAGTTCCACGCCTACCACGAGACCGCCCCCAAGGTGCCCTACCCGGCCCGCATCCACTACGAGAGCTGGGGCGGCAGCCCCTTCTTCCCCGGCCTGCGCTCGGAGGCGTACGCGCTGCCGCGCGAGCAGGAGGAACTGGACTGGCCCAGCCCAGGCGGCGAGTTCGACCTCAGCACGCCCGAACTGATCGCGGAGGAGCAGCCCGACGGCTCGCTCGACGCCGCCGTCGTCTACAACCACCACGCCTTCGCGCCCGACACCGCGGCCGCGCTCGCCCGTGCCTTCATGGCGCAGGTCGTCGCCGCGGCCGAACCGGAGAACGCACATGCCTGAACCGTCCGCAGCACTCCCGGTGGACGCACCGTCGCAGCTGTCGCACCACCAGGAACGCCTCTGGTTCCTGCAGCGCCTGGAACCGGAGGACGCCTCGTACAACATCTTCTGGGTGCAGCGGCTGCACGGCCCGCTCGACCTCGCGGTGCTCGGTGGCGCGCTGGACGACCTGGCGGCCCGTCACGAGGTGCTGCGCACCAGCTACCCGGAGGCCGACGGGGTGCCCGCCGCCCGGGTCGCCGCGCCCGCGCCGGTCCCGGTCGAGCTGGTAGAGCTGCCCGAGGGCGACGTCGCGGAGGCCGAGCGGCAGGTGTGCGAGCGTGTGTCGCTCCCGTTCGACCTGGCCGCGGGCGCACCGCTGCGGGTGAGCATGCTGCGGCTCGGGGCGCGGGACCACGTGCTGTGCCTGGTCGTCCATCACATCGCGGCTGACGGCTGGTCGCTGCGCATCATCGGCAACGAACTGTCTGCGCTGTACGCGGCCCGTGCCGAGGGCAAGCCCTCACCGCTGCCGGCCCTGGCCGCGACCCACCGGGACTGGGTCGACGAGCTGCGCGCCCAGACCGGGCAGGCGCGCAGCCGCGCCGCGCTCGACCACTGGACCCGGGCCCTGGCCGGGACGCCGGACCTGGCCCTGCCTACCGACCTGCCGCGTGCGCCGGTCCGTGACCCGGCGGGCGCGCTGCACAAGCAGGCCATCCCCGGCGAGCTGATCGCCGCCGTGGACCGGCTGGCCCGCGAGCAGCGCGGCACCGCGTTCATGGTGCTGCTCGCCGCCTACCAGGTGCTGCTCGGACGGCTGACGGGCCAGCAGGACTTCGCCGTCGGTACCCCTGTGGCCGGGCGCACCCGACTGGAGCACGAGGACGTCGTCGGCTGCCTCGCCGGCACGGTGGCGCTGCGCGCCGAACTGTCCGGCGCGCCCACTTTCCGCGAACTGGTCCGCCGTGTCCGCAACCACGCGCTGGAGGCGTTCACCCACCAGGAGCTGCCCTTCGCCGAGCTGCTCAGGGCGCTCGACGTGGTCCGCGACCGCTCGCGCACTCCGGTCTTCCAGACCATGTTCGCGCTTCAGCACACCGGGCCAGCCGGGCGGTCGTTCACCCTCGGCGACGCCCACGGCGAGCTGTTCGACGTGCGGATCGGGCAGGCCAAGTGCGATCTGGCACTGGAGGTCTGGCGCGGCCCCGAGAGTACGGAGTGCCATCTCAGCTACGCGACCGGCCTGTTCACCGACGGCACCGCGCGCCGTCTCACCGACCGCTACCTCACCCTGCTCGCCGCCCTGGTCGCCGAACCCGACCGACCCGTCGACGACGCCGAGCTGCTGCCCGAGCGCGAGCGCACCGAGCTGCTGCGCCTGGGCGAGGGCGCGGCGCTGGTGTCCCGCCCCGGGGCCACGGCGGCGGAACGCTTCCTCGACCAGGCCCGGCGCACCCCCACCGCGCCTGCCCTCGACTGGGACGGCGGCAGCTGGACGTACGCCGAGCTGGAGCGGCGCAGCGCCGGGATCGCCGCACTGCTGGCCGCCCGGGACGTGGGTCCGGGCGATGTGGTCGGTGTGTTCGTCGAACGCTCGCCCGAGCTGGTCGCCGCGCTGCTCGGCGTGTGGCGTACGGGAGCCGCGTACCTGCCGCTCGACCCCCGCCACACGGCCGCCCGCACGGCGCTCGCGCTCGACGACGCGCAGGCCGCATGTGTGCTGGTGTCCGCGCGGTCCGCGCCGCGACTGCCCGCCGGAACCGCCGCTCCCGCGGTCGCGGTCGAGCAGGCGGCGAGCCTCGCGCCCGTGCCCGACCGCCTGCCGGACGCCTCGGCTCCGGCGTATGTGCTGTACACCTCCGGCTCCACCGGCCGCCCCAAGGGCGTCGTCGTCGGGCACGCCTCCCTGGCCGCGTTCCTGGACGCCACCGCCGCCCTCGTCGGCGGCACCGGCCCAGAGGCCGCATGGCTGGGCCTCACCTCGGTCTCGTTCGACATCTCCGGGCTCGAGACCCACCTGCCGCTCACCACCGGCGGGCGCCTCGTCCTGCCCGGCGAGGAGCAGGCCGCGCAGCCGGGCACTGACGCCCTCCGTCTCGCGCGCGAACACGGAGTGACGCACTACCAGGCCACCCCCTCCGCATGGGAGCTGCTGCTGGCCGCCGGGTTCGACGCCGCGGCCGCCACCGTGCTGACGGGCGGCGAGGCACTGCCCGTCGTACTCGCGGCCGAGCTCCGCCGCCGCACCGCCCGGGTCTTCAACATGTACGGTCCCACCGAGACCACGATCTGGTCGAGCTGCTGGCAGGTGCCCGCCGGACCCGAGCGGGTCTCGCTCGGCACCGCGATCCCGGGCACCCGGCTGATGGTGCTGGACGGCCGCGGGCGTCCCAGCCCGGTCGGCGTCCCCGGCGAGCTGCATATCGGCGGAGCGGGCGTGGCTGACGGCTACCTCGGCCGCCCCGAGCTCACCGCAGACCGCTTCCTACCGGATCCCTGGGGCCCGCCCGGCAGCCGCATGTACCGGACCGGCGACCTGGTGCGCCACCGGTACGACGGCACGTTGGAGTTCCTTGGCCGGCTCGACGACCAGGTCAAGGTCCGGGGCCACCGGATCGAACTGGGCGAGGTCGAGGCGGCGCTCCGCGCATGCCCGGGCGTGCGGCAGGCGGCTGCGGCGCTGCGCGGCACCATACTTGTCGGCTATGTCACCGGCACGGCGGAACCGGATCGGCTGCGCGCCGTGCTGGCGGCCGCGCTGCCCGCGTACGCCGTCCCGTCCGCGCTGGTCGTCCTCGACGCGCTGCCCACCACGCCCAACGGCAAGCTGGACCGCGGCGCGCTGCCCGAGCCGGGGCCCGGCCAGGCTCAGGGCCCGGCGGACCATGTGTACCAGGGCGCGGCGGCCGAGCTGCACGCGATCTGGTGCGAGGTACTCGGCGCGGACACGGTCGGGCCGGACGAGGACCTGTTCGACCTGGGCGGCCACTCCCTGGTGATCGCGCGGATCGCGGCCCGCGTCCGCGACCGGCTGGGTGTGGACCTGCCGCTGCATCAGTTCTTCGACACCCCGACCATCCGCGAGCTGGCCGAGGTGCTGGAGCATGTGGAGCCTGCGTCATGAACGGCAGCACCGCCGAGCTGACGTTCCGGCTCACGCCCGCGCAGGAGCGGCTGTGGTTCCTGCACCGGCTCGACCCGCAGGACACCAGCTACCACATGTTCTGGGCACTGCGGCTGCGCGGCCAGCTCGACCTCGCGGCGCTGCGCGCGGCGGTCGCCGACCTGGTGGCCCGGCACGAACCGCTGCGTACCCGCTGCACGGAGCAGGACGGGATCGCGTACGGGATCGTGGCGCCTGCCGGGGTGCTGCCCGAGCTCGACCTGCTGGACCTGTCCGGCGAGCCCGACCCGGAGGCTGCCGTCGCGGCCCAGGTGCGCGGTCGGCTGGAGGAGCCCTTCGACCTGACGGCGGGCGCCCCGGTGCGCACCGCCGTGTACACCCTCGGGCCCGATCACCATGTCCTCAGTGTGGTCCTGCACCACATCGCGGGTGACGGCTGGTCGCTCGGCGTGTGGTCGGCCGAGTTGCCCGCGCGCTACAACGCCCACCGGGCGGGCGGCGCGCTGCCGCAGCCCGCGCTGCCACAGCCCTACCACCGCTACGCCGCGCGCAGCCGCGAACGCGCGGGCGCTGACCGGGAGTTCTGGCTGGAGCGGCTGGCCGGAGCACCCGTCCTCAACCCTCCGGGCGCCCGCCCGCAGGCGCTCGCAGCGGTCGCCGACCCGGCCGGGGCGTTCCACACGGTGCCGCTGCCGCCCGGCCTGGTGCGCCGGGTCCGCGCGCTGGCACGAGCCGAGCGGTCCACCGTCTTCCTGGTCCTGCTCACCGCCTTCCAGACGCTGCTGTCGCGCTGGACCGGGCAGGAGGACCTGTGTGTCGGCACGCCCGTGGCCGGACGCGACCGGGTCGAGGACGAGCCGCTCTTCGGCTATCTCAGCGGCACGGTCGTGCTGCGCGCCGACCTGACGGGCGAACCGGCGTTCCGCGAGCTCCTGCGCCGCTCACGTCGCGCCTTCTTCGACGCCTATCCGCACCCCGAGGTGCCGTTCGAGGAGCTGGGCGCCGGGCCCGCCGGACCCTTCCAGGCGCTGTTCGTGGTCAACGGGGCCGCCTCGGGCGGCCCCGCGGAGGACTTCGACGGCCTGCGGGCGGAGGGCTTCTGGTCGGGCAACCGGCAGGTCAAAGCACCGCTGACGCTGGACGTGTGGGACGCCCTGACCGATGCCGACGACGGGCTGCAACTCGTTCTCGGGCACCGGCTGGCCCTCTTCGACGAGGCCGCCGGAGCCCGCCTCGCCGGGCATCTCGCGACCCTGCTCGCCCACGCCGTGGACCATCCCGAACTCCCCTTCCGGGATCTCGATCTGACCACGGCGCGGGAGCAGGCGGCGCTCGTGGAGGCGGGCCGGGGACCCGAACCGCCGCAGCCCGCGCCCGATGTGCTCGAACGGTTCCGGCAGCAGGCCGCGCGCACCCCCGACTCCCCCGCCGTCCGGCACGGCGGGCGCACTCTGCTCTACGGTGAGCTGGCCCGGCTGGTGGACGAGCGCGCGGCCGAGCTGCGCCGCCTCGGCGTGCGGCCCGGCGAGGTCGTCGCGGTGTGCCGCGAACGCGGCCCCGGGCTCGTCGTCGACCTGCTCGCGGTGCTCGCCGCGGACGCCGCCTACACCTGCCTCGACCCGGCCGACCCGGAGGTCCGCCGCGAACGGCTGACCCGGCGCTGCGGGGCCGTGCTGCGCCTCACGGACGACGGGGCGGTGCCGCTGCCCACCGGGAGCGGGCAGCTGCAGCCGGGGCTGGCCTACCTGTGCCACACCTCCGGTTCGACCGGCGAGCCCAAGGCTGTGATGGTGACCCGCGCCGGACTGGCCGCACGGGTGCGCTGGATGGCCGCCGCGTACGGGCTCGGCCCGGCTGACCGGGTGCTCCAGTTCGCCAACCCCGCCTTCGACACCCACGCGGAGGAGATCTTCCCCGCGCTGGCCTCCGGCGCGGTGGTGGTGCTGCTGCCGGGCGGCGGCGAGTTGCTGCCGGACTTCCTGCGCACCCCGGAAGGCGCCGGGCTCACCGTGCTGGACCTGCCGACCAGCTACTGGCACGCGCTCACCGCGCAGCCGGACACGGCATGGCCGCCCGCGCTGCGGCTGCTGGTACTGGGCGGCGAGGCAGCGCGCGGCGACACGGTGACCGCATGGCGCGCGGCCGTCGGCGACGGGCCCCGCCTGGTCAACACATACGGGCCCACCGAGGCGACCGTCATCGCGACCGCCGCCGAGCTGGCCGCCGGCCAGACGACCGATGCCGATCCGCCGATCGGGCGGCCGCTCGCGGACACCCGCGTCCATGTGCTGGACGCCGCGATGCGCCCGGTCCCCGACGGCGTCGCGGGCGAGCTGTACCTGGGTGGCGCCGGCCTCGCACGTGGCTATCTCGGCGACCCGGCCCGGACCGCGGAGCGCTTCCGCCCCGACCCCTTCGGGCCGCCCGGCAGCCGGCTGTACGCGACCGGCGACCGGGTGTTCCGCTCGGCCGACGGGCAGCTGCACTTCCTCGGCCGGATGGACGCCCAGCTGAAGGTGCGCGGGTACCGGATCGAACCGGACGAGGTGGAACGCGAGCTGACGGCCGAACCAGAGGTGCGGGCGGCGGCGGTGGCCGTCCACGACCAGGCGCTGACCGCCTATGTCGTGGCCGGACCGGACGAGCTGACCGACCCCTCCCTGCTCGGCCCCAGGCTCGCCGCACGTCTGCCCCGGCGGCTGGTCCCGGCCCGCTTCATCCGGCTGGAGCGGCTGCCGCTGACCCGCTCCGGCAAGGTCGACCGTGCCGCGCTGCCCGCGCCCGAGCCGGAGCCGCAGGCGGGCACACCGCCGCGCACCGAGGCGGAGCTGCTGGTGGCGGATGTGTGGGGCGAGGTACTCGGCCTGCCAGACATCGGTGCGTACGACGACTTCTTCGCCCTCGGCGGCCACTCCCTGCACGCGCTGCGAGTCGCCGCCCGGCTCGCCGAGGCCACCGGCCTCCGACTGCCCGTACGCCTGCAGTTCGACCACCGCACCGTGGCCGCGTTCGCCGCCGCGCTGGAGGCGCTGCTGCTGGCCGACATCGAGTCCCTGAGCGACGTCGAGGTCGCCGCGGCCCTCGGAAGGACACCCACCCTTGACTGACCACCTGCCCCTTCCGCGCACCCCGGACGCGGTCGCGCTCTCCGCGGACCGCCGGGCCCTGCTCGCCCAGCGGCTGCGGCGGCCGAGCCCGGCCTCGGCCCCGGCGCCGATCCCGCGCCGGACGGAACCGGACCCGCCGCTGTCGTACGCGCAGGAACGCCTGTGGTTCCTGGAGCAGTACGCCCCCGGCACCGGCGCGTACACCATCCCGCTGGTCCGGCGGCTGCACGGCCCCCTCGACGCCGACGCGCTGCGGCGCGGCCTGGGCGCCGCGGTCCGGCGGCACGAGGTGCTGCGCACCCGGTTCAGCGCGACCGAGGACGGGCGCCCCGTCGCCTCGGTGCTCGCGGAGGCCGAGCCGCGGCTGCGGGTGGCCGACGCCGCCGACGACGACCAGGCACAGGCGCTGGTGGACGCCGAGCTCGCCGTGCCGGTGGACCCGGCCGAGGCGCCCCTGCTGCGCGCGCTGCTGGTCCGCCTCGGGCCGGACGAGCATGTGCTCGCCCTGGCCGTGCACCACCTGGCCTGCGACGGCTGGTCGGCCGAGCAGCTGCTGCGGGAGGTGCTGCACGTCGCCTCCGGCGGCGAGCCCGGGCCCGAACCAGAGCTGCGCTACGGCGACTTCGCCGCGTGGCAGCGCGAGGGTCGCGGCCCCGGTGCCGACCAGCGGGACCTGGCCCACTGGCTCCCCCGCCTGGCCTGCGTCCTCGCCCTGGACCTGCCACTGGATCACCCCCGCCCGGCCCAGCACACGGCATCCGGAGCCGAGCACTCCTTCGCCCTCGGCGCGGACGTCAGCCGCCGGGTCGCCGAGCTGGCCCGCACCTGCTCGGCCACGCCGTACATGGTGCTGCTGGCCGCGTTCCAGCTCGTGCTGGGCCGGATCAGCGGGCAGCGGGACTTCGCCGTCGGCACGCCGGTGGCGGGGCGCACCCGCCCCGAGCTCGAGGACGTCGTCGGACTCTTCGTCAACACGCTCGCGCTGCGCGCCGACCTCGACCCGGGCCGCACCTTCCGCGAACAGCTGGACCGCGTGCGCACCGACACCCTGGACGCCTTCGCCCACCAGGAGCTGCCCTACGAGCAGCTGGTGGCGGCCCTCGACCCGGTCCGCGACATCAGCCGGACGCCCGTCTTCCAGGTGCTGTTCGCCCTGCAGAACTACGGCTCGCCGAAGGGGAACACCCCCGAGGGCGGGCTGCGGGTCCAGGGCTTCCCGCTGCGCAGCTGGGCGGCGCGCTTCGAGCTCGAGCTGTACATCACCGGGGACGCCGAGGACGCGGACGGCTTCCACGGCCAGCTGGTGTACAACACCGACTGTTACCTCCCCGCAACCGCCCGGCGCCTGGGCCGCGCCCTGCGCACGCTGCTGACCGCCGCGGTCGCCGACCCGGACACGCCGGTCGGCCTGCTCCCGCTGCTCGACACGGACGGTGCGGCGTCCGCGCTCGCCGCAAGCCGGGGCGAGGACGTCGACTTCCCGTCGGACGCCACGCTGCACGCCCTGGTCGAGGCCGGGCTGCGGGACGATCCCGGGCGTACGGCGGTCACCGCGCCGGACGGCACGCTGACCCGCGACCGGCTCGCGGCCCGCGCCAACCGCGTCGCCCATGCACTGCGCGCCCGCGGCGTAGGCCCCGGGCAGCTGGTGGCCGTGTCGGCGGAACGCTCGATCGACCTGGTGGTGGGCCTCCTCGGGGTGCTCAAGTCCGGGGCCGGGTACCTCCCGCTGGACCCGGAGTACCCGCGCGAGCGGCTCGAGTTCATGCTCGCCGACTCAGGTGCGCGCATCCTGCTGACCCAGCGCCGGCTCGCCGGCGACGCGCCCGGCGCGGCCGAGACACTGCTGCTCGACGACCCCGCCGCGTTCGCCGGACAGCCCGACACCGACCCGGAGCCGCTCGCGGGGCCGCTCGACACCGCCTACGCGATCTACACTTCCGGCTCCACCGGCCATCCCAAGGGCGTCCTCGTCCCCCACCGGGCCATCGTCAACCGCCTGCACTGGATGCAGCGGGCCTACCCGCTGACAGCCGAGGACGCCGTCCTGCAGAAGACCCCTGCGAGCTTCGACGTCTCCGTGTGGGAGTTCTTCTGGCCGCTGCTCGCGGGCGCCCGCCTGGTGCTGGCCCGCCCGGGCGGCCACAAGGACCCGGAGTACCTTCGCGACGTCATCGCCGAGCAGGGCGTCACCTTCGCCCACTTCGTCCCCGCAATGCTCGGGGCCTTCACCGCCGCCGAGGACATCGAGCGCTGCCGCTCGCTGCGCCGTGTCGTGTGCAGCGGCGAGGAACTGGCGCCCGCCGCTGCCGCCGCGCTCCACGCACGCCTGGACGTCGAGGTGCACAACCTCTACGGCCCCACCGAGGCCGCCGTCGACGTCTCCGCGTGGCCGTGCCCTGCGGAGGACTGCGCGACCGCCGCGCGGCTCCCGATCGGCCTGCCGATCCAGAACACCAGCCTCTATGTCCTGGACGACGAGGACCGCCTCCAGCCCGACGGCGTCCCCGGCCAGCTGTACATCGCCGGCGCCGGCCTGGCCCACGGCTACCTCGGCCGGCCCGGCCTGACCGCCGAGCGCTTCCGCCCCGACCCCTACGGGCCGCCCGGCTCGCGGATGTACGCGACCGGGGACCTCGCGCTGCGGCGCCCCGACGGCGCGCTGGAGTTCCTGGGTCGCCTCGACCGGCAGGTCAAGATCCGCGGCATGCGAATCGAGCCCGGCGAGACCGAGGCCGCGCTCACCGCTCTGCCCGGCGTGCGCCAGGCCGTGGTGATCGTCCGCGAGGACCGCCCGGGCGACCAGCGGCTGGTCGCCTACCTCACCGGGACGGACCTGCCCGAGTCGGGCGATCTGCGCGAGGAGCTGCGCCGCACCCTCCCCGAGCACCTGGTGCCCGCCGCCTTCGTCGCCCTGCCGGAGCTTCCGCTCACCCCCAGCGGCAAGCTGGACCGCGACGCCCTGCCTCCGCCCGCCGCAGCCGCCCGCTCCGCCGAGGCCGCGCCGCCCGCGCCCGGAGCCGAGCAGGAGATCGCCGCCATCTGGCAGGAGGTGCTGGGCCTGGACGCGGTCGGTGCGGAGGACGACTTCTTCGCGCTCGGCGGCCACTCCCTGCTGGCCACCCAGGTGGTGGCCCGGCTGCGCAAGCGGCTCGACGCGCAGATCACCGTGCTGGACCTCTTCAAACACCCCACGGTACGGGCCCTGGCCCGGCTCGCCGAGACCCCCGAGGACGAGCGCGGCCCCGCCGAACTGCTGCACGAGCTGTCCCGCGGCGTCACCGGGGACGCCGCGCTGACCCTGGTCTGCGTCCCCTACGGCGGCGGCAGCGCCGTCGTGTACCAGCCACTGGCCGACGAACTTCCGCCCGGTCACCGCCTGTTCGCCGTCTCCATGCCCGGACATGACCTCGGCCGCACCGAGGCCGGCATCCCCTTCGAGGAACTGGTCTCCCGCTGTACCCAGGAGATCCTGGACAAGGTGACGGGCCCGGTCGCCCTCTACGGCCACTGCGCGATCGGCAGTGCGGTCGCGGTCGAGCTGGCCCGCCGCCTGGAGGCGGCGGGGCGTGTCCCCGAAGCCGTCTACGTCGCGGGCATCTTCCCCTTCGCCCGCCCGCGCAGCCGCGTCCTGCGCGGCCTGTCGACCCTGGCCCGGCGTGACCGGGTGACAGGCCATCGCGTGTACGAGAACTGGCTGCGTGGTCTCGGCCTGGAACTGGGCGACCTGGACCAGGAGCAGGCCCACCGCATCGTCCGTACCATGCGCGAGGACAGCGAGAACGCCGAGCGGCACTTCACGGAGCTGCTGGACAGCGGCATCGAACAGCTCACCGCGCCCGTCGTCTCGGTGGTCGGCGACCGCGACCCGGCCACCGAGTTCGCCGAGGAGCGCTACCAGGAGTGGCACTTCCTCAGCCGCGGCACCGCACTGGTGGTGCTGGACGAGGCAGGCCACTTCTTCCTCAAGTACCGCGCGGCGGAGCTTGCCGAGATCGTCACCCGGACCGCCGAGGCGCTGGACGACGAGGGCGGCGCGGGCGGTGCCGCGCAGGCCATCGGCCCCGGGCCGGGCCGGACCTGGTGGCTGGCCGGGAGCTCGCGGCGTGCGCCCGGCGAGCGTGAGACCCTGCCGGGCGAGCGCAGACCCGCCCCGCCGCCGAGCCTGCGCCGCTTCCTCGCGGTGTCATCGGGGCAGCTCGTCTCCCTCACCGGTTCGGCACTCACCGAGTTCGCCATCCCCATCTGGATCTACCTGCACACCGGTTCGCTGGCCCAGTACGCCCTGTTCACCGCGCTCGGCCTGGCGCCCGGCCTGCTGGCGGCTCCGATCGCGGGAGCCATCGTCGACCGCAGCAACCGCAAACACGTCATGCTGGCCGCCGACTGCGCCGCCGGCGGCGTCCAACTGCTCTTCGCGCTGCTGACCTGGAGCGGGCAGCTGGAGATGCCGTACATCTACGCCTTCGTCATGGTGCTCTCGGTGGCGCTCACCTTCCAGCGACTCGCGTACGGTTCCGCCGTCCCGCAGCTCGTCCCCAAGCAGTACCTCGGGCACGCCAACGGCATCACCCAGATGATCGGCGGCGCGGCCCAGGTCCTCGCCCCGCTGCTGGCCGCCGGGCTGATGGCGCTGATCGGCCTCGGGGGCATCCTCGCCCTCGACGTCGCCAGCTACGTCCTGGCCGTCGCCGTCACGGCGGCGGTGCGCTTCCCGCGTACGCTGCCGTGGCGGCCCCGCGAGACGCTGATGCAGGAGATCCGCTCGGGCCTGCGCTACTCGTGGCAGACCCGCGGGCTGCGCGCGATGCTGCTCTTCTTCGCGGTCTTCAACATCTTCCTGTCCCCGCTGTTCATCCTGCTGACCCCGCTGACGCTGTCGCTGGGTTCGCTGGCCGACGCAGGCTGGGTCTCCCTGTGCGCGGGGCTCGGCGCGGTCGCGGGCGGACTGACGATGGGCCTGTGGGGAGGCCCGCGCCATCAGCGGATGCGCGGCATCCTGCTGTCGGCGCTGGCCCTCGCCGCATGCTGCGCGGTGCCCGGGCTCGGGGCCCGCACCTGGCTGGTGGCGGGCGGCGCCTTCGCCATGAGCCTGGCACTCGCGGTGATGAACGGCATCTACTTCACCACCGTCCAGGTCAAGGTGGCCCAGCGCTTCCATGGCCGGGTCTTCGCCCTCAACACCGTCATCTCCTGGTCCACGCTCCCGCTCGGCTTCGCCGTGGTCGCCCCCCTCGGCAGCCGGCTGCTGGAGCCGCTGATGACCGATCACGGCGCTCTCGCGGACTCGGTCGGACGCCTCATCGGCACCGGCCCCGGGCGCGGGATCGCCCTGCTCTACATCCTCTTCGCGTTCGCCATGGCGGGCGTGGTCGCGGTCGCGCTGCGGGTCCGGGCGCTGCGCACCTTCGACTCGGAACTGCCCGACGCGCCGCCGGACGACCTCGTCGGTCTGGAGATCCTCCGCGCCCGGCACACCCCGCAGCTTCCCACCCCCACCCTGACAGAGAAGGAGTTGCATTCCGTATGAGCACCACCAGCACTGCCGAAGCCGCTCACTGCGTCGTCGTCAACGACGAGGACCAGTACTCGCTCTGGCCGCACGAGCGTCCCCTCCCCGACGGCTGGAGGGCCACCGGATTCCACGGCTCCCGTGAGGAGTGCCTCGCCCATGTCGACGAAGTCTGGACCGACATGCGCCCGCTGAGCCTGCGGGGCTGACCGCCGAACAGGCGTGGCCGGCGGTCAGCCCGTCATCATCCCGCTGATCGTCGACCACCAGCTCCAACTGATCGTCTGCGGAGGTGACCGCCGCTACGACCTCAAGGCAGGGCACGACCGACGCGAGACCCGCGCGGTGCGTACCCTCACCGTCACCGGCCTCAGCCTCGGCTCCCCGCCGCACAAGGTTCGGTCCGCACGAGCCCGGGTTGCACTGTGAGGAAATGTCCCCCGCTGCACCCTCGGCACCGGCTTCCTCCTGATGACGCCCGGCTACTCCTGGTACGCCCTGCTGCTCATCGCCCTCGCCGCCCTCGACGGGCGCTGGGAGTGGCTCGGCGTCGCCCTCGCCGGCGCGGTGGCGTATCTCGCAGGCGCGGCCACCGGCACCGCCGCGTACGGAGCGGCGGGGGGGCAGTGGTGTGCGCGATGTGGTGGACAGCCAGTGCACCAACGTCACGCCGCGAGTCGCACAGCTTCCTGGGCGAGGAGGTGGGTCCTGCCGATCTCAACGACCGGCCGCCTGTAGCTCACGGCGATCCCGGAGCGCGTGGTGAGTTCAACCAACTGGCGCCGCAGCACACCCACGACCGAAACAGCCACCGTGTCCAGGGCGGCAGCCAACGCGGGCAGCTCGGCAGCGAGTTCCCATGAAGTCGATACGAGGGAGAACACACCCAGCTCGGAAAGATCCGCCGGTTTCCACCGGCACCGCAACGCTTCAACGCCCCAACCGCGCACGCACCCACGCACGCACGCACGCAATACGAGTACCCCTGCCAGCCAGCGCCTCACACTGCACACGTCACCAGGGGCACTGCATGCCCTGGCCCAGGGTTAGCCACTGATCGCAGTTGCGGTGCGTAGCGTCCTGCCTGTGGACTCGGGCGTCCGCACGTTTGACGGTGAGGACGCCTGCATCCCCGGTCGCCCGCATGGGCCGGCCTCGCGGCGGATCCCCGATCGGCTCAGCGCCACGGCCGCGCAAGGCAAGTCACCCTCGCGCGATGCAGAGGTGTCAGCGCTCCAGGGCGTCGAGCGCGGCCAGGATGTCGACGGGCTCGGCGCCACAGGAACTCGAGGACCTCTTCCTCACCCTGGCGTGACGAAGTCGGCTCCGGTCCCACCGTCGAACGAACGACGGCGAGGACCGGAGCCGCCCCGGTCCGGGCTCGTCTCCCCCCTCAGGACGCGAAGCCGGCTTCAGAAGCCGTATCTCAACCGAACGTGATCCGTTGATTTCTGCTGGTCAGGCATGGTGTAGCTCGGAATGAGAGAGACATCCGGCGTCTTGTTTCTGCTCCGTGAGCGAGGGGTGCGCGATGGCGTCGGTGCTGGGAATGCTGGAGGAGCGGGAGACACCGGCCCGTGTGCGGGTGGAAGGGCTACGGGAGGAAGTCGCCCGGTTGGCTGAGGTGTTGGAGGCCGCCGAGATCGAGCTGGACCGGCGGGTGATCGCGCGGGAAGAGCTGGTCGAGGCCCTGGCAGCCTCGGCTGCCGAGACCACCGCCGGGACCGAGGCCGAGGAGAAAGCGGTGCTGTCGCTCGCGCCGGTGCCGGGCTCGACGGTGCCGCCCTGGCGGGAAGGGCTGCCGGTGACGGTTCTGGCGCCGGACTATCAGCGCATTCTGGGCGTGCTGGAACGGCAGCGATCCACGGGTCAAGGAGATCGCGGTGGAGCTGGGCCTTGACGCGACGCCAGCGAAGGTCGAGGGGCTGCGGTCGAAAGCCCGGCGCCTGGCGGAGCGTGGGTGGCTCCTCCTGGAGGCGTCGGGGGCGTTCAGTGCCGTCCGGCGGACCGTGGCCGTCTCAGACGCCGGCTCATCCGCGTGACCATCGACCACCGGATCATCGCCTCGCTGGTGACGGGCAGGGTCTCGTAGTCCCGGGCCAGACGGCGGGAGTTCATCAACCACGCGAACGTGCGCTCTGCGCCGCGGCGTCCCGGTCGCTGATGTTCGCAGCCGTGACCGCGACGGCCAGGAGCAGGCCGAGGGTGTCGGTCACGATGTGCCGCTTGCGGCCCGGCACCTTCTTCCCGCCGTCGTAGCCGCGTGAGGCGGCCGGCACCGTCGCGGCGGCCCGCACCGACTGCGCGTCGATGATCCCCGCTGTGGGCTCGGCCTCACGGCCCTCGCGCTCACGGACCGTCCCGCGCAGCCGGTCGTGGAACTCGGCGATCAGCCCGTGCTCGCGCCAACGGCGGAAGAAGGCGTAGACCCGGGCCCATGCGGGGAAGTCCGAGCATCGCCCGCCACGAGATCCCGCCCGCGACCAGATAGCGGATCGCGTCCAGCATCTGACGGTGGCAGTAGCCCTCGGGCTGCCCGCCCCGCCCCTGGAACCAGGCCGGCACCGACAGCAACGGCCGGACGGCCGCCCACTCCGCGTCCGTCATGTCCGACGGAACCGGCGCACCCGGTCCGGATGGTCGGCCGCGTTGCCGTACACGTGCGCGAGGCAATCGCACGACACGGCGGACGAGTTGAGGTCGACATGCTCGGGAACGCAAAACCGTGACAACAGAGCCTCCGGGGAACCACTCGGAATGGGATCGCACCCCCGAGCTACCTGGAGGCCCCACTTTCACGCGCGGAAACCGCCGCAGTCACCCGATCAAGACTCCCGTTCGATCGACAGCCTTCGAGGTCGGTACGGGCAACAACCACTTACGTGTCGGGATGCTCCGGCAGGGCGAGCCAGTCCGACCAGGAGATCTCGCGGCCGAGGAAGCGCGGCTGCTCGAACGGCCAGTCGGCGGCGATCCACTGCGGCACCAGCATGTCGAGGGCCTGCTCGACCTTGCCGCCCACCAGCTCGTCCACCACCCACCAGGAGATCTCGCCGTCCGCACCGGCCCTCTCCGGTGGGTCGATGTAGACACAGCCGAGCAGAGCTGTCTCCGCCGCGTCGAACAGCGCGTAGTTGAAAGACTGGTGTGCGGCGATCTCCTTCTCGTGCCGCAACAGGTCGGCCTGGTCGGCCTCGTAGGTCATGGTGGCCGCCGGCCAGTCCCAGGCCGGGCCGAAGATGGTCCACAGCCGCTCGCGCGAACCCATCACAGCCGGATAGTCGAGCGGGGTGTCCGCCTCCCGGATCGGCCGCAGGTGATGGCCACCGCCCGGCAGCAGTACCAGGACGGGGTGGACGAAGTCATCGGGAAGCCAGCTCATGGCGCCCGACCGTAGCAGCGCGCGGCCGTCCGCTCCCCTGGATTCTCCCCGTATGCCGCCAGCCCCTGCTCTCATGCCGGGCAGCGCCCGCGATCACCCGATCGGGAATCCCGTTCGATCGACAGACTCCATGATCGGTATGGCAACGGCTTCTCAGTCCAGCCTGCGGCGCTGCTCTGGCGCCGGCTCGGCTCGGTGTGTTCTGTCCCGTCTGGAGGCTCGGCGGTTCGCGACGATCGCCGACTGCTCACCTGACATCGTTGTCAGGGCCGGGGCCGGACTGTCACTGGGAATGCTGATGGACGTGGAGCGCGGGACGGGCGAGATCCAGTTGATCTTGGATGTCCAGGGGGGTGAACGGCGGGCCGTTCCGGTCCCGGGCGGACGGCAATATCCACGCTCCCGCAGGGTTCTCGACGCTGCTGGTCCTGAACGTCCTCGGTGAACTCGGCGCCACCGTCGAGTACGATCCGCTGGGCACGTCGCCTGAGACCGATGCGAGCAACCCGGGTGCGACGCTGTTCGTCCTGGACGCGTTCCGCTGCCGTGAGAACGCGCCCGAGCAGGAAAGGATTCTCGACGCGGCGGTCGACTCCCTGCTCCGACACTGGGAGACACGCCTCCCGCTCGGACCGTGCGCGTTCGGCATCGGCAGCCGCTTCGCACAGGTCGAGTATCCCTTCTGGCGCTACAACCTCTTCTTCCACGTGTACGTGCTGTCCCAGTACAGCCGGGCTCGGGGCGACGACCGCTTCCTCGACGCACTCGGGCAGCTCCGCGCCCACACGAACGACCGCGGCGAGCTCAACGTGGACGCGCCGCCTCGCGCCTGGCGCGCATACCGCTTCGCTCGCCGTGGCCTCCCAGTCCCGCCCACTCGCACCCGCCCGCATTCCACGCGAGGCTCCCAGCCATGGGGCGAGCCGGCCGGGCTCAGTCCGCGTAGGGGAAGCGGAGGATGTACCTCGGCCATGGGCTGTTCCCCCGAAGTCCCCCGGCTCCGACGCAGGCGGTGTCGGTGCAGGGCCTGCCGACCAGGGTCCGGTCGTCGGGTGGTCCGTACGGGAGATCCGCCGCGGCTCTGCGCCGGGGACGATGATCCGGCGCCGCGACGGACCCTCCGCCCTCCCGGCGGCCCCGGCGGGGCGCTGGTGCCGACCGCCGTGGCCGTGGCCGTCGGGGAGGGCGGCAGACAGGAGGGTGCTCCCCCTCCTAGGCCGCGTGGCGTGAGGCCGCAGGTGTCCGAGCGCGCGGGCGCGCGGACCGTGCGCGGGGACGGGTTCTCCTCAGTCAGGCGTCGAAGCGGACGCGCAGGGCCTTCTTGTCGAACTTGCCGACGCCGGTGCGCGGAATGGCGTCCATGACCTCGATACGGTCGGGCAGCTGCCAGCGGGCGAAGCCGCTGCGTTCGAGGTGGTCGCGGACCCGGTCGAGGGTGACCGTGCCGCCGGGGCGCGCGGCGACGCAGATCAGCGGGCGTTCCTGCCACTTCTCGTCGGGGACGGCGATCACCGCCGCCTCGGCGACTTCGGGCAGGGCCATCACGGCCGATTCCATGTCCACCGAGGAGATCCACTCTCCGCCGGACTTGATCAGATCCTTGGCGCGGTCGGCGATGACCATGTAGCCGTGCGGGGAGCCGACGGCGATGTCGCCCGTGCGGAACCAGCCGTCCTCGGTGAACGCGTCGGCGCCGTCCCCGCCAAGGTAGGCGCCGGCGATCCAGGGGCCGCGCACCAGCAGGTCGCCCATGGACTCACCGTCCCACGGCACCGGGTTGCCCTCGTCGTCGCGGATCTCCATCTGCACGCCGGGCAGGGGCAGTCCGGCGCGGGTGCTCACGGCGTCGGTGACGCGCTGCTCGTCCCAGTCGCGCATCTTCTCCTTGGGCCAGGCCAGGGAGGCGAGCGGTGAGGTCTCGGTCATGCCCCACACCTGGATCAGTGGGATACCGAAGTCGCGCCGATAGCGTTCGATCAGTGAGCGCGGCGGCCGGGCGCCGCCGCACAGCAGGTGCTTGAGTTCCGGCAGTCCGCCGCGGGCGGCCATCGCGTCGGCGACCGACATCCAGATGGTGGGCACGCCGGCGCCGACGGTGACCCGCTCGGCGGCCATGAGGTCGACCAGGGCGGTGGGGTCCAGGGGGCCGCTGGAGAAGACCTGCTTGGCGCCGTACGGGGTGGCGGTGTAGGGGATGCCCCACGCGTTGGCGTGGAACATCGGCACCACGGGCAGCACGCAGTCGCCGGGGCCGATCCGCATCGCTGCCTGGGAAGAGGCGGCGAGGGCGTGCAGCACGGTGGAGCGGTGGGTGTAGATGACGCCCTTGGGGCGCCCGGTGGTGCCGGAGGTGTAGCACAGGCCGAGCGGGGCGTTCTCGTCGATGTCGACCGGCGCGTACTCCGTGGGCTGCGCGGCGATCAGCTCCTCGTACGCCAGAACGCCCGGCAGCGTGGTCTCCGGGACGGTGTCGCCGAGGACGATCAGGTGCCGGACGCCGGCCAGTCCGCCACGCTCGTGCACCTTCTCCAGCATCGGCAGCAGGTCGGGATCGACCAGGATCGCCCGGTCCTCGGCGTGCCCGATGATGTACATCAGGTCCTCCGTCGAGAGCCGCAGGTTCAGGGTGTGCAGGACGCGGCCGGTGCACGGCACGGCCCAGTAGGCCTCCAGGTGCCGGTGGCTGTTCCAGGCCAGGGTCGCCACGCGCTCGCCCGGCCCCAGGCCGAGTGAGTCCAGGGCGTGCATCAGCTGCTGCGCCCGGCGGCCGAAGTCGGCGTAGGTGTAGCGGTGCACGTGGCCGTCGGAGAACCGCGTGATCACCTCTGTGTCGGGGAAGTAACGCGGAGCGTGGCCGAAGAGGAGCCAGGTGTTCAGCGGGGTGTTCATCATCGCCATGGCGCACATCGTCAGTCCCACCCCGACGGCCCGGCCACGGAGGATTCCCACGTTCCCGGGGCACCGGGTGTGGAGCGCTCCCCCACCCCGTTTCGGGGCCGTGAGACCCGGGCGGGAGATTCCCACACTCGCCGAGCGCGCGCTGTGGAGGTTGTCCACGTAGCCGCTCTGGATGGCCGAAATTTAACGTCGGCGACACATCGGCAATCGCCGACGAGATCCCCGTGCAGCCGAGGCCGTCATGAGAGAATCGCGCGCCATTCTGGCCACGCACAGTCTGTCCAAGGAGTTCCAGGGCTTCCGCGCTGTGAACGACGTGGACCTGAGCGTCGCCGAAGGCACCGTACATGCCCTGGTCGGCCCCAACGGGGCCGGCAAGACCACTCTGTTCAACCTGCTCACCGGATTCCTGAAGCCGTCCGCAGGGCGCATCACCTTCGCCGGCCACGATGTCACGGGCCGGCCGCCGGAGCGCGTCGCCCGGCTCGGCATGGCCCGCTCCTTCCAGGTCACCAGCCTGTTCCCGCAGATGACGGCCCGCGAGCACGTGGAGCTGGCGCTGCAGTCCGGCACCGGCCTGGGCCGCAGCTTCTGGCGCAGCGACCGGCTGATGGGCCGCTTCTCCGGCCGTGCGCGCGAGCTGCTCGACGAGGTCGGCCTGGTGGAGCTGGCGGAGCATCCCGCCGGAAGCCTGCCGTACGGGCGCAAACGCGCCCTGGAACTGGCCATCGCGCTCGCTCTGGACCCCAAGCTCCTCCTCCTCGACGAGCCGACGGCCGGGATGGGCCTGGAGGACGTCGACCGTACGGCGGAGCTGATCGGCCGCGTCCGCGAGGGCCGCACCGTGGTCATGGTCGAGCACAACATGAGCGTCGTCGGCTCCCTCGCCGACACCGTCACCGTGCTCCAGCGCGGCGAGGTGCTCGCCGAGGGCCCCTACGACCAGGTCAAGGCGGACCCGCGGGTCATCGAGGCGTATCTGGGAGCCGAAGTTGCTTGAGATCGAAGGCGTCAGCGCCCGCTACGGCGAGGCGGAGGTGCTACACGACGTGTCCCTCCGCGTGGGTGAGGGCGAGGTCGTCACCCTCGTCGGCCGCAACGGCGCCGGCAAGACCACACTGCTGAACTGCGTCATGGGCCTGCACGGGTCGATGACGGGCCGGGTGCGGTTCACCGGCCACGACGTCACCACCGCGCCCCCGCACCGGCGGGCCCGTCTGGGACTCGGCCTCGTCCCCGACGACCGGGGCATGTACGCGTCCCTGACCGTGGAGGAGAACCTCACCCTCCCCGCGGTCACAGGCACCTCGGCGTGGCCCCTGGAGCGGATCTACGACACCTTCCCGGTCCTGGCGGACCGCCGTCGCTTCCCCGGCACCAAGCTCTCCGGCGGCGAGCAGCAGATGCTCGCGCTCGCGCGGGTGCTGCGGGCCGGAGCGGGGCTGCTGCTGTGCGACGAGCCGACCGAGGGACTCGCCCCGGTCATCGTCCAGCGCATCGGCGAGATCCTCCTTGAGGCCAAGCGGCACGGAGTGGCCGTCCTGCTCGTGGAGCAGAACCTGCGGTTCGCCACCACGGTGGCCGACCGCCACTACCTCATCGCCCAGGGCCGCATCGTCGAGTCCCTGGACAACACCGGCGTGCGGGAACGCGAGAGCGAACTCCTCGCCCACCTCGGACTGTGACACTCCGTCACCCCAAGGTGCCCCAAGGCACCCCAAGGATTTCCCCCTCCGCTCTACGAAGACGTACCGATCAGGAGGCACCACCCATGAAGCGCACCATCACGACCGGCGCGGCCCTGGCCGCCGCGGGGGCTCTGCTCGTCGGCTGCGGGGGCGGCGGCCCGAGCTCCGACGGGGGCAAGGTCAGCGACGACAAGATCGTCCTCGGCGTGCTCACGGACCTGTCCGGCACCTACGCCGACATCGCCGGGCCGGGATCCGTCGAAGCCGTGCAGATGGCCGTCGACGACTTCAAGAAGAAGTACGGCGACAAGGCAGTCACCAAGAACATCGAGGTCATCAAGGCCGACCACCAGAACAAGCCGGAGGTCGCCAACACCCAGGCGCGGGAGATGTACGACCGCAAGAAGGCCGACGCTCTCTTCGACGTGCCCACCTCCTCGGCGGCCCTGGCGGTGGCGGACATCGCCAAGCAGTCCAAGCGGCTGTACTTCAACACGGCGGCGGCCACCACCGCGCTCGCCGGCAAGAGCTGCAACCCCTACACCTACGAGTGGGCGTACGACGCCTACATGCTCGCGCACGGCACCGGCGCCAAGGTGACCGAACAGGGCGGCAAGAGCTGGTACATGATCTACCCGGACTACGCCTTCGGTCAGGACATGCAGGCCAAGTTCACCACCGCCATCGAAGGGGCGGGCGGCAAGGTCCTCGCCAAGGACCCGACCCCCTTCCCGAGCGACAACTACTCCACGTTCCTGCTCAAGGCGTCCGGTATGAACCCCAAGCCGCAGGTGCTGGGAGCCCTGCAGGCGGGTGGTGACCTGGCCAACGTCGTCAAGCAGTACGAGCAGTTCAAGCTCAAGGACAAGAACATCAAGCTCGCCATCGGCCTGATGTTCGACACCGACATCAAGGCGATCGGCGCGGACAAGCTGGCCGGGACGATGTTCACCACGGCCTGGCTCGGGGACCTCGACTCCGAGACGCGCGCCTGGTCCGACCGCTTCAAGGAGCGCACCGGCAAGCGCCCCACCTTCGACCAGGCGGCCGACTACTCGGCGGCCACCCACTACCTCGAGGCCGTGCAGCAGTCCGGCACCGACAAGGCCGAGGACGTCTCCAAGAAGCTCGACGGCATGAAGATCAACGACTTCTTCGCCCGCAACGGCACCCTGCGCACCGAGGACCACCGGCTCGTCCACGACGCCTACCTGGTCAAGGTCAAGGACCCGGCCAAGGTCCAGGAGGACGGCTACTACACCGAGCTCGTCAACACCATCCCCGCGGACGAGGCGTTCGACAAGCCCTCGCCGGACTGCCACATGAGCTGACCCCCGGACCGGCGGCCCTCCCGCAACGGTGCGGGAGGGCCGCCCCCTACCACAGGACCACCCATGACCTCGTTCCTGCAACAGACCTTCAACGGGCTGGTCAGCGGCAGCTTCTACGCCCTGCTCGCCCTCGGCCTCGCCGTCATCTTCGGCATGCTGCGCGTGGTGAACTTCGCCCACGGCGCCGTCTACATGCTCGGCGCGTTCGGCGCGGTCGTCCTCGCCGACAGCGCGGGGCTCGGCTTCTGGTGGGCGCTGCTGCTTGTGCCCCTGGCGCTCGCCGCCGTCGGCATCCTGGTGGAGCGGCTGCTCATCCGCCGTCTGGCGGCCCTGGACCCGCTGTACAACTTCCTGCTGACCTTCGGCATCGCCCTGGTCTGCCAGGACCTGCTGCGCATGAAGTACGGCTCGCACTCCCAGCCGTACGAGCACATGCCCTTTCCCGGCTCCATCGACCTCGGCCTGTTCGAGTTCCCCCGCTACCAGGTCGTCGTGCTTGCCGTGTCCGCGGCCGTGTGCGTCACGGTGTGGCTGCTGCTGACCCGTACCCGGATCGGCATCATCGTCCGCGCCGCCACCGAACGCCCCGAGCTGACCCGGGCGTTCGGCATCGACACCGGCCGCTGGGTGACCCCCGTCTTCGGCTTCGGGGTCGGCCTGGCCGCCCTGGCCGGGGTGCTCGCCGCCCCCATGCGGGCGGTCAACACCACGATGGGCGGCGACCTGATCATCACCGTGTTCGCCGTCGTCGTCATCGGCGGCCTCGGTTCCGTCTTCGGCTCGGTCCTCGCCGGCTTCGCCATCGGCCTGATCCAGGCCCTCGGCAGCCTCTACGCCCCCGTCCTGTCCCAGACCTCCGTCTTCCTGCTGATGGCCGTCGTCCTGCTGATCCGGCCGGCGGGCCTGTTCGGCAAGGAGGAGCACGCATGATCCTCTCCCTCGTCGGCGCCCTGCGCCGGTACCCCGCCGGTGTGCGCTGGGGCCTGCTCTCGGCCGGCCTGATCGCCGCGCTCGCCCTGCCCTGGATGCTCTATCCGCCGGTCGCCGCGGACATCCTGTGCTGGGGCCTGTTCGCCGTCGCCTTCGATCTGCTGCTCGGGCACGCCGGGCTGCTCTCCTTCGGCCACGCCGCGTTCTGGGGCACCTCCGCCTACGCCACCGGCCTGATCGCCCTCCACGGCGGACTGCCGTTCCCCGTCGCCGTCCTCGGCGGCACCGTGGCGGCCGCGCTGCTCGCCGCGCCCATCGGCTACCTGGCGGTACGCCGCAGCGGGATCTACTTCGCCATGGTCACCCTCGCCTTCGCGCAGCTGGTGTACTTCGTCGCCAACCAGTGGGACGACGTCACCGGCGGCGAGAACGGACTCCAAGGCATCCCGCGCGAGCTGGCCGGCATCGACCTGTCGGACTCGTTCGTCTTCTACTACGCCATGCTGCCGATGGTGCTGCTCGGTCTGGCGGCTGCCTGGCGGTTCGTACGCTCCCCCTTCGGGCGCGTCGTCGCCGGCGTGCGGGAGAACCCCGACCGGGTCCGGGCCCTGGGCTACCCCGTCGACCGGTACAAGCTCGTCGTCTTCGTCGTCTCGGCGTTCCTGTCCGGACTCGCCGGCGGTCTGTACGCCGTCAACCACGGCTTCGCCTCGCTCCAGGAGGTGTACTGGACCACCTCCGGCAAGGTCGTCGTCATGGCCGTCCTCGGCGGCATCGGCACCCTGTGGGGCAGCCTCGTCGGCGCCGGGGCGATCGTCCGCCTGGAGGACTGGCTCTCCACGGCCGGCTTCGAGGAGACCGGCCTGATCACCGGCGGTGTCTTCATGGTCACCGTGCTGGTCTTCCGGCGCGGGGTGTGGGGCACGCTCGCGCATCTGCTGCGCGACCGCGCCGCGCCGGGGACGCCCACGGCCCCCGAGCCGCACCCGGAGCAGGACCGTGACGACACCGCGCAGCGCGTGTCATCGTAGAAGGGCGGTCGTGGCCGCCGTCCACAGCGCGACGCGCGCCCTCGCAGGACGGCGGTCGTGGCCGCCGTCCGCAAGAGTCGCACTCGCCACCGTGCCCGCCCGAGCCGCAGCAAGGAAGCCATGAGCACCGACCTGTCACCGACGCGCCCGGGCACGGACAGCGCCCGCGAGCTGCTGCGCCTGCTGCGCGAGAACGCGGCGTCCGAGGAGTACCAGTCGCTCCTCGACGCCTGTCCACCCGGCGAGGCGGCGTGGCTGCGCCCGCTCGTGGAGGACGCGCTGCATGTCAGGGCGCAGCTGGAGGAACGCCGCCGCCGCGAGGACGAGCTGGCCGCGCTGTACGAGACCGCCGGCGACCTCTCCTCCCTGCGCGACCTGGAGGCGGTGCTCCAGGCCATCGTGCGCCGGGCCCGCGAACTGCTCGGCACGGACACGGCCTACCTGATGCTGCACGACACCCAGCACGGCGACACCTATGTACGCACCACCGACGGCATTCGCAGCGACGCCTTCAAACGCGCCCGGCTCGCGATGGGCGCGGGCCTGGGCGGCCTGGTGGCCAAGACCGCCGTCCCCTACAACACACCCGACTACCTGCACGACGCGCGCTTCGAGCACACCCTCGACGACACTGTGCGCGCCGAAGGACTGATCGCCATCCAGGGCGCGCCGCTCAAACTCGGCTTGAACGTCATCGGCGTGCTGTTCGCCGCCAACCGCGGCGCCCGCCCCTTCTCCGACCACGAAGTGGCTCTGCTGGTGTCCCTGGCCGACCACGCCGCCATCGCCATCGAGAACGCCACCCTGTTCCAGGAGGTCCAGCGCGCCGTCGACGACCTCACCGAGGCCAACGCCGTCATCCAGGCCCACAGCGCCTCCGTGGAGCAGGCCGCGTCCCTGCACGAACGGCTGACCAGCATCGTCCTGCACGGCGGCGCCATGGCCGACGTCGCCCAGAACCTCGCCGAGGTGCTGGGCGGCAGCATCCTCGTCCTCGATCCCGCGGGCCGCGTCATGGCCGCTGTGGGCACCGACCCCGTGGTGGAACAGGCGCGAGAGGGCGGCTCCCTGCCCGCGGGGACCCCGGCGGCCCGCGCCGTGCGCGAGGCGTGCGTGCTCAGCGCCGAGTCACGCCGCACCCGGCGCATCCCCGGGGCGGGGACCAACGCCTCGGCCTGTGCCACGCCGATCATGGCCGGCACCGAGGTGCTCGGCTCGCTGGCCCTCGTACGCGACCGCCTCGACGCCTGCGACGTCCGCTCCCTGGAGCGGGCCGCCCTGGTCACGGCGCTGATGCTGCTCAGTGAACGCAGCGTCGCCGAGGCCGAGCACCGGCTGCGCGGCGAGATCCTGGAGGACCTGCTCGGCGCCGCGCACCGCGACCTCGAAGGGCTGCGCCGCCGGGCCGCCCTCATGGGCCTGGACCTCGGCCGGCCGCACACCGTCCTCGCGGCCCGCTGCCGTGGGGGCGGGCACCGGCGTACCGTCGCCGATGCGGCCACCGCGTTCGCCGGACACGCCAAGGGGCTCGCGGGCGAGTACCGCGGCGACGTGGTCGTCCTGCTCCCCGGCGAGCAGGACCCGGCGGCGACCGCCCGGTCCCTGGCCGACCACCTGTCGGCCACCGTGGGCGATCCGGTCACGGTCGGCGGCACCTCGGCGGCCGAAGGCGTCGACGCGCTCGTCGCGGCCCACCGGGACGCCCTCCAGTGCCTCGGCGTCCTGCTGGCCCTCGACCGGGACGGCCAGGGCGCCTCCCCCGACGAACTGGGCATCTACGGGCTGCTGTTCAGCCAGGCCGGCCGCGAGGAACTGCTCGGGTTCGTACGCCGGGTCATCGGTGCCCTGCTGGACTACGACGAGCGCCGGGGCGGCGAACTGGTCCGCACCCTGCTTGCCTACTTCGCCTGCGACGCCAGTCTCACCCGCACCGCGGCCGACCTGTTCGTCCACGTCAACACGCTCTACCAGCGCATCGACCGGGTCACCACCCTTCTGGGGCCGCAGTGGCGCCACGGCGATCACGCCCTCCAGGTCCACCTCGCGCTCAAGGTGCACAGCGTGCTGTCGGCGCATTGAGCGACGCACCGGCCGCGTACGTTCCAGCTGTGCACGTCGCCGTCGCCGCCGGCCCCTTCTGTCTGCTGCGTGAGGTGCCCGGACAGGCCCGCGACCGTGGGCCACACAGCCGGACGCGGTGGCCGCCCGGAGCGGGCCGGGCCAGTCGCTCAAGGTGCGTGCATCGTGGCGACCACGACCACCCCGGCCCCGACCGTGGTGCCGAGGGCCCTCCGTCAACCGCGCCGCCGGAAGCGCGCGGGCAGCGGTGACGGCCCGCGCCGAAGGCCAGGTGGTGGCGGATGTTCGTCCGGTGCGGGCACATCCGCTCCGGGGCGTCGAACACCTCCGGATCCGAGCCGCTGCCTATGAGCATCAGCAGCAACTGGGGCGTGACCCAGATACGCCAGAAACCCGCCATGGGATGATCTTGGACTGTTGAGGCCTCTCCGACCGTCACCCGTTCGGCGCAGTGTCGTTGCTGGTGACGTCGGATTACGTCTGTGGCGGGGTGTGGGCTGTGACCTCCATCGAGAGGACCGCTTATCCGCGGTTCAAGCGGCTGATCACCGCGCATGAACTGCATCTCTTCTTCGCGCCGAGCCGTGACGAGGTCGAGTGGGCCACTGCTCGTACGGACTGCGACGGGCACTTGCTGTCGTTGCTGCTGGCGCTGAAGTCGTACCAGCGCATGGGGTGCTTCCCGAAGATGGAGGAGATCCCGGACCCGGTCGTCGAGTTCGTACGCCGCGTCGTCGACCTGCCGGACGACGTCGTGCCGACCGCGGCGAACCGCACGGCGGAGTGGCAGCGAACCGCCGTACGCCAGCGCACAGGCCTGATCTACGACAAGGCGAAGGCCCGGAAGATCGCCGAGGCGGTGATGCGGAGCGAGGCGGTGGTGAAGAACCGTCCGGCGGACCTGATCAACATCGCGTTGGAGAAGGTCGTCGAGGCCGGGCTGGAGTTGCCGGGCTTCACCACGCTGGACGCGCTCGCGGCGAAGGTGCGCACCGAGGTAAACGCCTCAATCTGCATGGGGATCTATGACCAGCTCAGCGAGGCGCATCGGGCGCGGCTGCTGGCCCTGCTGACGGGCAAGGACGCCTCGGGCACTACGGAGTACAACCGGCTGAAGCAGTCGGGGAAGGCCCCGACGTGGTCGCACCTGCGCGAACAGGTCGCGCGCCTGGAGTGGGTCGACGCACTCGGCGAGACCGAGGTGTGGCTGGACGGGGTCGCTCCAGGGAAAATCACGGACTTCGCCGGAGAGGCGGACGCCGCGGACGCGCCGGCGCTACGCGACTACACCGAGGTCAAGCGGCTCGCGCTGCTGGTGTGCCTGGTCCACAAAGGCGCGGATGCGGGCCCGCGACGAGCTGACGACGATGTTCTGCAAGCGGATCGCATTGCAGGTCAAGCGGGGCAAGGCGGAGCTGGAGAGCATCCGGGAGCAACAGCAGGCCCTGGTCGAGGCGTTGATCGGGAACTACCGCACAGTGCTGCAGCACCTGGACGCCGACAGCCCGGTCCAGGCCGCCCGCGAGAAGGCCCCGACGATGACCGCCGACGTCCTGGAGACGATCGCCCATCTCACCCCGGACGAGGAGCCCGACACGGTCGCCGCCCAGCTCGGCGACGGGCTCGCGCCCGCGCTGCACACGCTGGCCACGGCCGTGCGGATGCAGGCCGGCGCGCTGGGAGTGCCCGCCGCGGCGGTGCACGGCTTCGGCGGATTCGAGGGCCAGTACGAGCAGATCGAAAAGGTCGCCGCCCACCACGGCAACTACTGGGAGGTGCTGCTGTACGGGCACCTGCGCAAGGACCGCTCCACCATGTACGACCTGACCAGCCGCCTGGAACTGACGGCGACGTCCGAGGACAGTCGGGTCCTGGACGCGCTCGAACACGCCCGCACCCACAAGCACCTGCGCGACTACCTCCCCGAACGGTACGAGGACGGCCGCCGCGTCGACGTCTCGTTCGCCACGCTGAACTGGCAGAAGGCCGTCCGCGACAAGAACCGGCCCGGCGTCTTCGTGCGCAAGCACTTCGAGGCGATGGTGTTCGCCGCGCTCGCCGAGGAACTGCGCACCGGTGACGTCGCGGTGGCCGGCTCCGAGGAGTTCGCCGACTGGAGCGAGCAACTGCTGCCCTGGGAGGACGTCGAGGCGAAGCTGGGCGACTACCTGGTCGAGGTCGGCCTCGCCGAACCCGGGGATGAGACGCCGTACGACGCGGTCGCCTTCCGCCGGCAGCTGGAGGACAAGCTCACGGCGGCCGCCGCGCACGCGGATGCCGGATACCCGGACAACGAGGGCCTGGTCATCGATGCGGAGACCGGCATTCCCTCCCTCAAGGCGCACCGCTCGGAAGGCCAGCGGGCCTCGGCGAAGGCTCTGGAGCAGGAGATCAAGGCCCGGATGCCGGAACGCTCGCTGATCGGGATCATCTCGCGTACGGCGTACTGGGTGGAGTGGTGGCGCCGCTTCGGGCCCGCCTCCGGCAGCGAGCCGAAGCTGAAGGACCCCTTCGGCCGGTACGTGAGCACGACGTTCGTGAAGGGCACCAACATGGGCCCCGACGAGGCGGCCCGGCACATCCCCGGCGTCTCGGGGCACGAGCTGTCGCTGGCCGCGAACCGGCACTTCTCCATTCCCACTCTGAACGAGGCGATCGCCGACCTGGTCAACGCGCACGCCCGCCTCGACATCTCGCAGGCGTGGGGCGACGGGCCACGGTCGCCGCGGACGGCACCCACATAGACACCTACCTCAACAACCTGCTGTCCGAGACGTCCGTGCGCTACGGCAAGCCGGGCGGCATCGCCTACCACCACATCTCCGACACGTACATCGCGCTGTTCACGCACTTCATCCCGTGCGGGGTATGGGAGGCCGTCTACATCATCGAGGGCCTCCTCGAGAACACATCGGAGGTCAAGCCGACCACCGTGCACGCCGACACCCAGGGCCAGTCCTTCCCGGTGTTCGCCCTGGCGCACCTGCTGGGCTTCGACCTGATGCCCAGGAGAGGGCCACGAGTTCAGCATTTCCGAAGGGTGGTTGGGCGCGAACTCAGAGGTGTGACCGGCCCATTGAACCACTATGCGCCCTCATGTTCCTGGTTCGGTGGTCGGATCGACACGGCCATAGAGGGCGTCGACGTATCGCTGAGCGGTGTCGGGGTGCAGGTTGAAGATGGCGGCGACGTGCAGGGGGTCCGCACAGAAGATCATCGCCCTGTCCTGCTGCAAGACCTGACACAGGCCGACCGCCGAGTTCGGCACCATCGACACCGTCGCGTATACGTCCGGCTCGGTGCGTCATGGCCGATCCGTGCCAACGCGAGGTGCGCTCGTCCGGCGTCACTTCCCGCTGTAGACGGGGAAGGCGCTGTGGTCGCCGTAGTCCACATCGCGCAGGCCCCGCAGAGCGTCCATGTCCGCATCGGAGATCTCGGAGTCGACCTCGGCGTTGGAGCGCATGTGGTCGGGGTTTGCCGTCTTGGGCAGCGACACCGTGCCCAACTGCAGGGTGTAGCGGATGCACAGCTGCGGGACGGACACCCCGTACTTCTCGGCCAGCGCCTGGACCTCGGCGTTCTTGAGGATCGCGCCGTGGGCGATCGGAGAGTACGCCTCGACAAGGATCTGCTGGCTCTCGCAGTACGCCAGCAGTTCGGCGGGGGTGTTGCCGGCGTGCACGAGCAGCTGGTTCACGTGCGGGGCGATGGTCGCGCCCTCGAGGATGTTCTTCAGGTCGTGCTGCTGGAAGTTGGAGACGCCGATGGACCGGATCTTTCCGGCCCGGTGGGCGTCCTCCAGGGCACGCCACGCCTCGCGGTTGCCCTGGGCGTAGTCTCCGCCGCGGAAGTCGTCCCACGGCTGCGGGCTGTGGATCAGCATCAGGTCGACGTAATCCAGGCCCAGCTTCTCCAGAGAGCCGTCGATCGCGGCGACCGCCTGGTCGTAGTCCTTGATCTCCGCGGCGAGCTTGGTCGAGACGAACAGGTCCTCGCGGGGCACCCCCGAGGTGCGCACGCCCTCGCCGACGCCGCGCTCGTTGCCGTACGCCTGGGCGGTGTCGATGTTGCGGTAGCCGATCTGCACGGCGGCGCGGACCGCGTCGGCCGCCTTGTCGTCGTCGATGAACCAGGTGCCGAGCCCCAGCTTGGGGATCTCGACGCCGTTGGCCAGTGTGTAGGTCTCGTCCAGGATGGTCATGCGTTTGCTCCGTTCTTCGGCAGCTTGCCGTACACCTCGTCGGTGACCGGCTCGAGCCATTCGTTGCTGACACCTTCGCCCGGGGTGATGAAGGCGAGGTGGGAGAACCACGCGTCGGCCTTCGCGCCGTGCCAGTGCTTCGTGCCTGCGGGGACGCGGATCACCGTTCCCGGCTCCATGCTGATGGGGTCCTCGCCCTCGGCCTGGTACCAGCCGCTACCCGCGGTGCACAGCAGAATCTGGTCACCGCCGCCTGCTGTGCCGTGGTGGATGTGCCAATTGTTGCGGCAGCTCGGCTCGAAGGAGACATTCATGACGGGAACGCTGCCCGAGGTGAGCGTAGCCAGGTAGCTCTGGCCGATGAAGTACTGCGCGAAGGCGTCGTTCTTCTCGCCGAGCGGGAAGATCTGGTCGAATCCGTTGCCGGCCATCTTGTTCCTCTTCTTTGGTTCACTGGGCCCCGCCGATCGTGGGGGGCCGGTTTGCGTTCGTGCCGGGGATCAGGCGGAGCGATCGTCCGCGATCTTCTTCAGCAGGGTGATCGCGGTCATGGCGTTGGGCCATCCGGCGTAGAACGCCAGGTGCGTGATCGCCTCGGACAACTCCTTGACCGTGAGCCCGTTGTCCAGGGCCACACCCAGGTGGTACGGAAGCTGCTCGCTGCGGTAGAGGGCTGCCAGCACACTGACCGTGACCAGGCTGCGGTCCCGCGGGGAAAGCCCGGGGCGCTCCCACACGTCCTGGAACAGAACGTCGTTGGTGAGCTCGACCAGCTTCGGCGCGATACCGGCCAGCTCCTGGGGAGCAGACTGCTTCGCCATGACACAGCTCCTCGATCATTTAGGGGGTGGGGCGTCCCGCCTGCCATCGTGCGGCCGGGCGGGGCGGCCGGCACTCGCTCGTCCAAGAGCCCGCCGGAATCCCGGACGGCTCACAAGCAGTGCCGATATCGAGGACACCGCAGGCCAACGGCGTGGGGAAGGGCCTGTGGTTACAGGTACCAACAGGACCCCCCACACACACTCCGCACCCGTCTTAGCCTGGAGAATGTGAGTACTGAGAGCGACATCCGCGAGTTCCTGGCCTCCCGCCGCGCCAAGATCACCCCGCAACAGGCAGGGCTGCCCGCCTACGGCGGCAACCGGCGGGTACCGGGCCTGCGCCGCGAAGAGGTCGCCCTGCTCGCCGGCGTCAGCATCGACTACTACGTCCGTCTGGAACGCGGCCACCTGGCTGGCGCCTCCGAGGAAGTCCTCGACTCCGTCGCGAACGCCCTCCAGCTCGACGACGCCGAACGCGCTCACCTCTACGACCTGGCCCGCGCCGCCGCGAAACGGCCCACCCGCCGCGCCAAGCGCCCCCGCGGCCCCCTGCCCGACAGCACGGTGCGTGTACTGGAATCCATGAGCGGCTGCCCCGCCTTCATCCGCAATGGCCGCCTCGACATCCTCGCCACCAACCCCTTGGGCCGCGCCCTATACAGCCCCCTGTACACCAGCGCCGCGCGACAGCCGGTCAACATCGCCCGGTTCCAGTTCCTCGACCCGGCCGGCCCCGACTTCTTCCCGCACTGGGAGGAGTCGGTCAACACCACCGTGTCCCTGCTGCGCACCGAAGCCGGCCGTGCCCCCGGCGACGGCGACCTCACCGGACTGATCGGCGAGCTCGTCACCCGCAGTGAGGAGTTCCGCACCGCCTGGGCCAAACACAACGTGCGCCTGCACCACACCGGCCGCAAAGCCTTCCGCCACCCCGCAATCGGCGAGATCACTCTCGACTTCGACGCCATGGAACTCCCCGCCCAGCCGGGCCTCACTCTCACCGCCTACACCGCACCACCGCACACCCCCGACCACGACATGCTCCTGCTCCTTGCCGCCTGGGCAGCCACCGAAGGCAGCCCGCAGCAGAGCGCGGACCCGGCATCATCCGACCGGCACGCGTAGCCCATCCCCTCCGGCCCGCGCTCCGCCTCCCTGCCTGCACGCCGTGAAGTTCATGGTGCAGACCCTTGCCACCGCCGGCGAACCCCAGCGAGACCTCCAGCGCGAGCTCACCTACGACGGACTGCGCGCAGCAGAGGCCAAGGGCAGCAAGGGCGGACGCCCCCGCCGTCACGGGCTACAGCCGCCGTTGATTACGGAGCAGGCCGGGGCGACGGTTCGCCTGCGGGGCGTTCGTCGCCGTGGCGGCCCGCACGTCGTATTCGCGCAGCCGTCGCATTGCGGGGTGTCGGAGTCGTTCAGGCGTGGCGGGTGGGGGACAGCCCGAGCCAGCCGGGGGTGGGCGGTCCGGAGACTTCGCCGAGGTACAGAACCATGGTCTGGCGCCAGCGTTCGACGGCGGCGCGGTCGGCCATGAAGTCGATGAAGTCGCGGGTGTGGGCGTTGGGGACATCCCAGATCCCCTGCCCGGTGGGGGTGACGTCGGTGCGCACGCCCCAGCCGTGCTGGCCTGTGGCCTGCCATTCGGGTGTGAGCAGCCAGTTGAGGTAGAGCCTGGCGGCCGCGGGGTGTCGGGCACTCTTGAACATGGCCGCGCGCTGGCCCCAGGCCAGGAAGGGGTGGTCGCCCTGTGGGGTGACCCAGGTGGTGGTGTCTGCGCCGCCCGTCTCGGCGCCCGCCAGGCCGATCTGTTTGGCTCCGGCGTCGACCGCCTCGCCCGGACTGTTGGTACCACGGTGGAAGCGATGTCCTGGTCGGCCAGGCGCTTGATCCAGTCCCACCCGTACCGGTCGGCGTATGTCTTGTAGAGGAACAGCGTGGCGTCGTCGTCCCCGGGATGGGAGGACAGGATCTGCCCCTTCCACTCGGAGTCCACGAGGTTCTGCGGGGTGGCCGGGCCGCCGCCGGGGCCGTGCATATAGCTGAAGGCGGAGACCCCGATGGCACACCAGTGACCGTCCGGGTCCTTGAACATGTCGTGGACCTGGCCGAAGCCGGCCGGCTTGTACGCCTCCAGCACGCCGAGCGCCTGCCACCGGTCGAAGTCGAAAGACGTCTGCAGGTGTGTCACGTCCGGCACGAGCCGGCCCTGGTCCAGCTGCCGGTCGATGCGGACGTCGTGGTACTTGCTGTAGTCGACGATCATGTTGATCTCGACGTCCGGGAACGCCTGCCTGAAGCCGTCAACCGTGTAGTCCTGCTGGTCCGGGATGTCACCGCCGGCGTAGACCGTCAGGGTGCCGCCCTCGGCCAGGGCGTCGGCGTGCAGCTCGGCAAGGGACCTGGTCTCTTCACGGGTCACGGCGCTTCTCCTCGGGGGGGGCGAAGGTGTCCGCAGGACGGGCACGAAGCGGCCCCGCCCGATCCCGGCGTCGCTGTGCCAGGCCAGGGCCGGGCAGGGCCGGGTCGCTCGATGATCAGGCGAGGTCCTCGGTAGAGAACTTCTCCAGCTTGTCGCAGCGGACCGCGTCTGTCCTGTCGCAGAGGTCCGCCCTGACGGAATACGCGTCCACACCGTCACCATCTGCCACAGGACTAGACCTCCGGCACAACCGGCTTGCAAGCAACGGTCGTTGCGATACGTGGTACGACGCAGGTCGGACCCGATGAGGAGTGCCTGAAAGCTCGCCCACATGGGCAGACAGAAGGTGCCCGCCGCGCACTGCGGAATTCACCACGCCCCGGCGCGCGCATCAAAGATGCGCTGGATCGCCGACCTGAGACTGCGGTACGGTCCGACGACGGTCGACGCCTTCCGCCGCGGCTGGCCCGCCAGGCTCGACCTCATGACCCAGCTCGCCGGCCTGCGCCTGCGTGACCGCTGGGACCGCTGGGACGGCTAGGACGGCTGGACAGGCAAGCCCTTCACCGAGGACAGCGCCCAGCACGTCTCGGTCTGGGAAAAACCGGCCACCTGGCATGCCCACGACCCGAGCAGCACGACGGACTTCAGGGGCGAACGTTGCCGGATGCGACACGAGAAGGTGTCGGCACCTGCACAGCCGCCTCTGAAACCCGTGGAGCCGCCGCCCGATGCGTACTCCTGTGACGTGGACAAAGGGCCGGGTGTGGAGGTCTCCTCCACACCCGGCCGCCAACCACCCAGCGGTTCCCCATACCCCGCCTCCCCTCCGGTGTCTAGCGTCGAAGAGAGCCGCACACACCACCACACCTGGTTCGGGACACCTGGAGGAGACGGATGAAGCAGCGGGCACACGTCGCCGGCGTCGGCATGGTGCCGTTCACCAAGCCCGGCGCGAGCGAGCCGTACGACGTCATGGGCGAACGGGCCGCGCGCGCCGCCCTCGCCGACGCCGGGATCGACTACGGCCTCGTCGAGCAGGCGTACGTCGGGTACGTCTACGGCGACTCCACCAGCGGGCAGGCCGCCCTCTACGGGCTCGGGCAGACCGGTATTCCCATCGTCAACGTCAACAACAACTGCGCCACCGGCTCCTCGGCCCTGTGGCTGGCCCGGCAGGCCGTCGAGAGCGGGGCCGCCGAGTGCGTGCTCGCGCTGGGCTTCGAGCAGATGAACAAGGGCGCCCTGCCCCTCGTATGGGGTGACCGACCCAACCCGCTGACCCGCTCCCTCGACACGATGGAGGCGGTTCAGGGCCGCAACGAGCAGGCGCCGTGGGCGGCCGAGTTCTTCGGCGGCGCGGGCGCCCAGCACGCCCAGCGGTACGGGACCGCGCCCGAGACGTTCGCGCGGATCACGGTCAAGTCGCGCCGGCACGCCGCGCACAACCCGTACGCCGTCTTCCGCGCCCCGGTCACGGTGGACGAGGTGCTCGCCTCCCCCCACATCCAGGGCCCCCTCACCCGCCTCCAGTGCTGCCCGCCCACCTGCGGCGCGGCGGCCGCGGCCGTGTGCAGCCCGGACTTCGCCCGGCGCCACGGGCTGCGCACCGTGCGGATCCGTGCGCAGGCGATGACCAGCGACACGACGAGCAGCTTCGAGGGCGGGGACATGATGAAGCTGGTCGGTTACGACATGAGCCGGGCCGCGGCACAGAAGGTGTACGAGTCGGCGGGCGTCGGCCCGGAGGACATCCGCGTCGTCGAGCTGCACGACTGCTTCACGGCCAACGAGCTCATCACCTACGAGGCCCTGGGGCTGACCCCGGAGGGCACGGCGGAGAAGTTCGTCATGGACGGCGACAACACCTACGGCGGCCGTGTGGTCACCAACCCCTCCGGCGGACTGCTCTCCAAGGGGCACCCGCTCGGCGCGACCGGGCTCGCCCAGTGCGCCGAACTGGTCTGGCAGCTGCGAGGAGAGGCGGACGCGCGCCAGGTCGAGGGTGTGAACCTCGCGCTCCAGCACAACATCGGGCTCGGCGGCGCCGCCGTCGTCACCCTGTACGAACGCGCCGACGCCTGAACCCGAGACCTCACTCCGTACTGAACAACCCTGTATGAAAGGGGAATCCGCCGTGGGCAACCTCGACGGCAGGACCGCCATCGTCACCGGCGCCGGGCGTGGCATCGGCCGCGCCATCGCCCTGAAGCTCGCCACCGAAGGGGCACGCGTCGTCGTCAACGACCTGGACCCCGGGCCGGCCTCCGAGACCGTCCTGGCCGTGAAGACGGCGGGCGGCGAGGCAGTCGCCTGCCCCGGCAGCATCACCGAGGACGGCTTCGCGGAGCACTTCGTGCCCACCGCCGTCGAGACGTTCGGCGGCCTGGACATCATCGTCAACAACGCCGGCTACACCTGGGACGGCGTCATCCAGAAGACCTCGGACGAGCAGTGGGACGCCATCCTCGACGTCCATCTCAAGGCCCCGTTCCGGATTCTGCGCGCCGCCCAGCCGTACTTCAGGGCCAACCCGGCCGCGTACTACCGCAAGGTCGTCAACGTGTCGTCCATCGTGGGGCTCTCCGGGAACGCCGGTCAGGTCAACTACGCCTCCGCCAAGGCGGGTGTCGTGGGCCTGACCCGTACGCTCGCCAAGGAGTGGGGGCGTTACGACGTGAACGTCAACGCGGTCGCCTTCGGTCTCATCCGCACGCGCCTCACGGAGGCGTCGGCCGCGGAGGGCGGCTCGGGTATCGAGGTGGCGGGCCGCGAGATCAAGGTGGGGATCAGCCAGGAGTACTTCGATGCGGCCGAGCGGTCCATCCCGCTCGGCCGCGCCGGTACCCCCGAGGAGGCGGCCGGGGCCGTCTACCTGATGTGCACGCCCGAGGCCGACTACATCACCGGCCAGGTCGTGGTGTGCGGCGGCGGCTTCACCGGCTGACGCTCGGCCGGTGAAGCCGCCGCACGGGGGAATCGGGTCAGGCCGGGCAGCCGGCGTCGGAGATCACGAAGTAGCCGGGGGAGGTCTCCTCCAGAGTGTGGGTCTCGTACAGGTTGTACAGGCCCATGTTCTGGTTGGAGCCGTTGGCGTAGGTGTATCCGCCGCTGGTGTGGGCCCGGCCCGCGACCACCTGGTTGTAGTTGTTGTCGGTGTAGCACTGGTGCACGGCGCCGGTGGTGGCCTGTACGGCAGCGGAGGTCGCCCCCACCGTCCCGGAGCCGTCCACGGCAGCGACGGTGTAGCTGTACGTCGTGCCGGCGGAGAGGCCCGTGTCGGTGAAGGACGTGCCGGCCGGGGTGCCGACCTGGGTGCCGCCGCGGTAGACGCGGTAGGAGGCGGCGCCGTCGACGGCGTTCCAGGACAGGGAGGCCGAGGTGTCGGTGGTGCCGGTGACGGTGAGGCCGGCCGGTGCGGGCAGGCTGCCGGTGCCGCCGCCGCCACCCGCCAGGCCCCAGAACTCGCCGATCCGGTACGAGGCGCAGATGTTCATGTCCGGGATGTACTGGACGGCGGTGCCGCACTGGGTGGCGCCGCTGCCCGGGTCGACGGGCTGACCGTGCGCCATGCCGGTGATGGAGTACGACTCGACCACCGCCCGGCCCGAGCCGTCACGGTAGACCTTGTGAGGGTAGCCCTGGACGGTGTCGCTGACATCGGCGGTCGCGTCGGTGCCGTGCACGTTGGTCCACTGCTCGACGAGCTCGGTCATGTTCATCGGCTTGACCGTGGTGTCGTCGGTGCCGTGCCAGACCGACATCGTCGGGTACGCACCCGAGTACGTCGAGTACGCGGCGCGCACCTTGTCACCCCACTGCTGCGCGGTGAGGTCCGAGCCGGGGCTCATGCAGCTGAGACCGGCGGACATGGTGCGGGCGCAGTCGAACGGGATACCGGCGACCACCGCCGCGCCCGCGAACACGTCCGGGTACGAGGCCGCCATCACGGACGTCATCGCACCGCCCGCGGACAGGCCGGTGACATAGACGCGCGAGGCATCGGTGGCGTAGTCGGCGGCCATCCTGTCGACCATCTGCTTGATGGACAGCGCCTCGCCCTGGCCGCGCGAGAAGTCACCCGGCTCGAACCAGTTGAAGCAGGAATTCGCGTTGTTGGCGGATTTCTGCTGCGGAAGCAGCAGGGCGAACCCCCAGGTGTCGGCCCACTTGGTCCAGCCGGTCTCGTTGTCGAAGCCGGCGGCGGTCTGCGTACAGCCGTGCAGGGCGACGACCATGGGGCGACCGGCGGGCAGCCCGTCGGGGACGTAACGGAACATCTGCAGATTGCCTGGGTTGGAGCCGAAGCCGGTCACCTCGGTCAGGCTCGCGGCCTGCGCCGGAGTCGCGGTGAAGCCCAGGACCAGGGCGAGCATGGACAGCACGAGCGCCGTCACGGACGCGCGCAGCGAACGCGGTCCGCCCGGGGTGCCGAGCCGCGGTGAGGTGTGGGCAGTACGTCGTTGCATGAAGTCACCTCGTCGGTAACGTGGGAGGCGGGACAGGCCCCGATGACCGGTGGGGCCGGAAACCGTTGCGTTGCCCCGGAGTTAAGGGGAAGTTTCGGCCAGCCACCTCGCGGAGGAATATGGCGATGCGCTCCATCACCCCGAGACACGGGGTGTATCCCGTCTCCGTTGCCGAGGGCGCACCAGAGCGGCAGGGGCCGCTCACCCGCGAGGAGTTCGAGCACGCGAAGACCCGCCTGCCGGGGCTGTGAGCCGCGGGAGCGCCCATGACGATGGCGCGACCGTCGACGTGGACGGTCGCGCCATCGGAGCGGGGAGGATCAGCGGGGCAGCCCGGTCAGGGTGCCGACGTACGGGTCAGCCGGCCAGACCCCAGAACGCCCCGATCCGGTACGAGGAGCAGATGTTCATGTCCGGGAAGTACTGGCCGGCGGTGCCACACTGGGTAGCCCCGGAACCAGGGTCGACGGGCTGACCGTGCGCCATGCCGGTGATGGAGTACGACTCGACCACCGCCCGGCCCGAACCGTCACGGTAGACCTTGTGCGGGTAGCCCTGGACGGTGTCGCTGACGTCGGCGACCGCGTCCGTGCCGTGCACGTTGGTCCACTGCTCGACGAGCTCGGTCATGTTCATCGGCTTGACCGTGGTGTCGTCGGTGCCGTGCCAGACCGACATGGCCGGATACCGGCCCGCGTAGGAGGGGTAGGCGGCGCGCACCTTGTCGCCCCACTGCTGCGCGGTGAGGTTCGAGCCCGGGCTCATGCAGGCCAGCCCCGTGAACGCGGACCGGGCGCAGTCGAACGGAACTCCGGCGACGACCGCCGCACCGCGGAAGACGTCCGGGTACGAAGCCACCATCGCCGAGGTCATCGCGCCGCCCGCCGACAGGCCGGTGACATAGATGCGCGAGCGGTCGGTGCCAAGGTCGGCGGCCGCCTTGTCGACCATCTGCTTGATGGACAGCGCCTCGCCATAGCCGCGTGAGAAGTCCCAGGACTGGAACCAGTTGAAGCAGGAGTTGGCGTTGTTGATCGCCTTCTGCTGGGGCAGCACGACCGCGAAGCCCCAAGTCTCGGCCCACTTCGTCCAGCCGGTCTCGTCGTCGTAGGCCGCCGCGGACTGCGTACAGCCGTGCAGCGCGACGACCAGCGGCCGCCCGGTGGGCAAGCCGTCGGGGACGTAGCGGAACATCCGCAGATTCCCGGGGTTGGAGCCGAAGCTCGTCACCTCGGTGAGGGTCGCCGCCTGCGCGGGTGTCGTGAACAGGCCGAGCAGCAGGCCGACCAGACACAGGATCAGACCAGGCGTTCGTAGGCGCATCGTTGTCTCCGTTTCCGTCCGGGGCGGACCGACCGCGCCGGGATGTGAGGGCAGGGACCGTGACGCCACCGCCGGCCGGCCGCGCCGTGGGGCGGCAAGGCGACCGGGGCGTTTCTGTGACGTTACGACCGCGCCGCGCGCCCCACGCATGGACGTGTCGAACACTCCTGGGGACGAGCGGATGTACGCCGGATCCACAGCAGACTCCCGCGCGGACCCGGCGGGGCCCCGTCCTCCTGGATGTGCCGTCCACTGCGGCCCGGTGACCGGTGGAGAACGCCCACATTGCCCGGTCCGGACCGTGACGGAGACGCTACGGGCAACTCACCCACACCCCACCCCCACCCCCGCACCCCGTACCAAGGAGCCGTTCCGTCATGCGTAGATCCACCACCCTCAGCCTCACCGCGGCCCTCGCGGTCGCCGGGCTCGTCAGCTCGTGCTCCACCCCCGGTGCCGCGGGCGGCGACAAGCCGAAGGAGTACAAGGTCGCCCTGGTCACCACCACCTCCGGCCCGCTGGCCTCCTACGGCGAGCAGTACCTGCACGGCTTCGAGGCGGGTCTCGACTACGCGACCGGTGGGACGGGCAAGGTCGACGGCGTCAAGGTCACCGTGACGAAGGACGACGACGGCGCCGACCCCGCCAAGGCGGTGTCCCTGGTGAAGAAGCGGGTCGGGGAGGGCGTGCAGATCGTCGCGGGCACCGGTTCCTCGGGCGTCGCGGTCCAGGTCGCCCCGCTCGCCGCCCAGAACAAGACGCTGTACATCTCCGGCCCCGCCGCGACGGACGCGATGACGGGAGTGGGCAAGTACGTCTTCCGCTCGGGTCGGCAGACCTACCAGGACGTGATGACGGCGATGCAGATACTCGGCACCGTCAAGGGCAAGAAGGTCATCGTCGTCGCCCAGGACAACACCTTCGGACAGGCCAGTTCCGGGGCGGTCAAGAAGATCCTCGGGGCCGAGGGCGCCGTCGTCCAGCCCGAGCTGATCTCGCCCACCGCCACCGACTTCACCCCCACCGCGAGCAAGGTGAAGGCGGCCAAGCCCGACCTGGTCTTCGTCGCCTGGGCCGGCACCACCGCGACCGCGCTGTGGAACACCCTCGACCAGCAGGGCGTGCTCGACTCCTCCAAGGTGGTCACCGGCCTCGACCTGCGCGCGAGTTACCCCGTGCTCGGCAAGGCCAAGGACAAGATCACGCTGCTCGCCCACTACGTTCCGGAGGCCACGGACAACGACGAGGCCAAGGCGATGCGGGCCTACTTCAAGAAGAAGGGCTGGGAGGAGGACCTGTTCGTGCCCGACGGGTTCAACGCCGCCCAGATGGTGGTGCGGGCCCTCAAGGCCGGCGGCGCGAAGAAGGACACCAACGCCATGATCGCGTCCCTGGAAGACTACAACTTCCTCGGCGTCAAGGGGCAGATGACCGTGCGAGGCAGCGACCACGCCCTGCTCCAGCCCATGTTCCAGGCCAAGTTCGGCGCCACGGGCGATATGCCGGTGATCGAGAAGACCTTCTCCAACCAGCAGGTGGCGCCTGCCGAGAAGCCGATCGGCTGAGGCGATGGCGGACGTACTGCAGACAGAGCGGCTCAGCTGGGCGGTGGGCGGTGCCCGCATCCTCAGCGAGGTCTCGCTCACCGTGGCCGAGGGGGAGTTCCTCGCGGTCATCGGACCCAACGGCGCGGGCAAGACCTCGCTGTTCAACCTCGTCAGCGGGCTGACCCGGCCGACGGGCGGCACGATCCGCCTCGACGGCGCCGACATCACCGCGTTGCCGCCGCACCGGCGGGCCCGGCGCGGCCTCGGCAGGACCTTCCAGACCTCCTCGGTCTTCGCCACCATGAGCGTCGCGGAGCACGTGGAGTTCGCGGCGCGCTCGGCCGGGGTCCGCCGGGTCTGCCCGGCGGACGTGCGCGCCGTGCTCACCCGCGTATGGCTGGCCGAGCGCGCGCCCATGCTCGCCGCAGACCTCTCGCACGGCGACCGGCGCAAGCTCGAACTGGCGATGCTGCTCGCGCCCACCCTGCGTGGCACATCGGCCGGGCCACGGCTGATGCTGCTCGACGAGCCGATGGCCGGGATGGCCACCGAGGAGACCGGCGAACTGTCCGACGTGATCAGGCAGTTGCACCGACAGGAAGGCCGCAGCGTACTGATGGTGGAGCACCACATGGAGATCGTCCTCGGTCTCGCCGACCGGGTCGCGGTCATGGACCACGGCACGCTCCTCGCGACCGGTAGCCCGGACGAGGTGATGGCGAACGCGGCCGTCCAGGAAGCGTACATGGGGGCCGAGCTGTGACTCCCGTCCTCACCGTCAGCGAGCTGAGCGTGCAGATCGCCGGCTCGCGGATCCTGCACGGCGTCGGTTTCGAGGTGGCCGCCACCGGAGTGACCGCCCTGCTCGGCCGCAACGGTGTCGGCAAGACCACCACGGTGCGCTCCGTGCTCGGACTGCTGCCCGACGGCGGCCGCGTCACCGGCGGCCGGATCGTCTTCGACGGCCGGGACATCACCCGCGAGGCGACCCACCGGATCGTCTGCGGGGGCATCGGCTACGCCCCCGAGGACCGCGGCGTCTTCGCGCATCTGACCGTCGCCGAGAACCTGGCCCTGGCCGAACGGCCCGGCAGCGCCCACCACTACGACCTGGTCCACGACCTCTTCCCCGAACTGCACACCCGGCGCCACCAGCGCGCGGGCACCCTGTCCGGCGGCCAGCAGCAGATGGTCGCCATCGGCCGCACCCTGCTCAACGACAACCGTCTCATCATCGTCGACGAACCCACCAAGGGCCTGGCCCCACGCGTGGTCACCGAGGTCGCCGAGGTCCTCGAACGGGCCGCCGAGCGGGTCCCGCTGCTGCTCGTCGAGCAGAACCTCGCCGTCGTACGGCGGCTTGCCCACGACGCCGTGGTCCTGGACGCCGGACACGTCGTGCACACCGGCGGCGCCCAGGAACTGCTCGCCGACCGTGAACTGGCCACCGCACTGCTCGGCGTCGCCAGCCGTACCGCCCCCGGAGCCGCCTGATGGACACCCTGGTCCTGCTCACCCTCACCGGACTCGGGCTGAGTGCGCTGTACTTCCTGCTCGCCTCCGGGCTCGCCCTGATCTTCGGGCTGATGGACGTGCTCAACTTCGCCCACGGGGCCTTCCTCACCGTGGCCGTCTACGCCGCCTGGCGTACGACCGCCACCGTCGGTGGGATGACCGGGCTGTTCCTGGCGCTCGTGGTGGGAACCCTGGTCGGGCTCGTCCTGGCCCTGGTCGTCGAGTTCGTGCTCATCCGCCGGCTCTACGGCCGCCCGCGCGAGCAGATCCTGGTCACCGTCGGCCTGTCCCTGGCGGTCCCGGCCCTGGTGCAGACCGCCTGGGGCGCCGAGGCGCGCACCTTCCCCGTTCCGGACGCACTCAACGGCACCGTCGGCGTCCTCGGCGCCCTGGTGCCGGTCAACCGCTTCGTCCTGATCGTGGCCGCCGTCGCCGTACTCATCGCCGTACAGCTCTTCCTGAACCGGACCCGCTACGGCCTGATCGTGCGCGCCGGCGTCGAGGACCGGGCCATGGTCCGTGCCCTCGGCATCGACGTCACCCGGGCGTTCGCTCTCGTCTTCGCTCTCGGCGGGGCGCTCGCCGGACTCGCGGGCGTGCTGGGAGGCGTGTACTTCGGCTCCATCTCCCCGCACGGCGGCACCTCGTACCTGATCTTCGCGTTCGTCGTCGTCATCATCGGCGGACTGAACTCCCTGACCGGGGTGGCGCTGTCCTCGCTCGTCGTCGGCCTGGTGCAGCAGTACGCCAACTACTACGCCGGCGGATACGGCGACCTCGCGGTGGTCGCCCTGCTCGCCGTCGTCGTCCTCGGCCGGCCCGCCGGGGGCACCACCGTGGTGGGCAGGCTGGGGCAGCTGCTCGGCGCCCGCCGCGACACGTCCGGCCGACCGGGCCCCGGCACCGGATCCCCGGAGGCCGACTCCCCGGAGGCCGTGATGGCATCCTCCCGCCCCGGTGGCGGGGCTCACCCGGAAGGTACGGCATGACCCTCACCGACACCGCTCCCGCGCCGCCGGCCACCCCGGCCGAGCCGCGTGGGCCGGGCGCGCTCCTGCGTCTGCTGCCCTTCCTGGCGCCCGCCCTGGTGCTGCTCGTCCTGGCCCTGCTGCCGTTCTCGGCCCTGGACATCCCGGGGCTCCTCGACGGACCCGTCAACTCCCCCGGTTCCCTCCAGCTGTTCGCGCTCTGTCTGCTCTTCGCGGGGCTCGCGCTCAGTTACGACCTGATGTTCGGCCGCACCGGGCTGCTCTCCTTCGGCCACGCCCTCTACGTGGCCGGCGGGGCGTACGGCACCCAGCTGGCCATGACCCACCTGGGCCTGGCGCTGCTGCCCGCCGTGCTGCTCACCCTGGCCACCGGGACCCTGCTCGCCGTCCTCATCGGTGCCGTCTCGCTGCGCTCCGTCGCACTGGGACCCATCGGGTTCGCCATGGTCACTCTGGCCTTCGCGCAGGCCGGGGCGATCTGGGTGGAACGCAATCCGGGCGGTCTGACCGGCGGCGAGGAGGGCCTGACGCTGAGCACCGACGGCGTGCCCGAGGCCCTGGTCGGCGTGCAGAACACGGCCAACGTCTACTGGCTCGCCCTCGCCTACCTCGTCCTGGTCGCCGCCGTCGTATGGACCGCCGTGTCCCGTCCGGTCGGGCGGACCTGGCAGGGCATCAGGGACAACGAGCAGCGCGTCGCGGTTCTCGGCCGCAGCCCCTTCGCGTACAAGCTCGCCGCCTTCACCCTGGCGAGCGCGCTCGCCGTGCTCGGAGGTGCACTGCACCTGCTGGTCACCGCGGGCGCCACCCCGCGCACCAGCACCCCCGACTTCACCCTCACGCTCCTGGTGATGGTGGTCCTCGGCGGCAGCGGCACCCGCTGGGGTCCGGTCATCGGCGGGGTGCTCTTCACCTACCTCGACCAGCGGCTGCCGGGCTGGGATCTGGGCCTTGAGCCGATGCTGGTCCTCGGCACCCTGTTCGTGGTAGCCGTCTACGTGGCCCCGGGCGGCCTGGCCGCACTGAAGAGAAGGAGGAGGTCCGCATGACGACCCGTACCCCGCAGGAACTCACCGTCCCCGTACGCGGAGGCGACCTCGCCGTGACCCGGTGGCGGGGCGAGGGTCCGGCGGTCATCGCGCTGCACGGCATCACCGGCAACGGCCTGTTCTTCGCCGCCGCAGCCGAGAAGCTCGGCGAGGTCGACGTCTACGCCCCGGACCTGCGCGGCCGGGCGCACAGCGCCGGGCTTCCGGGTCCGTACGGCATCCCCGCCCACGTCGAGGACGTGCTGGCCCTGCTCGACCACCTGGGTCTGCGGCAGGCGCTGCTCGTCGGCCACTCCCTGGGGGCCTTCATCGCGGCGGTGGCCGCCGCGCGGCACCCCGACCGCTTCCCGCGCATGGTCCTCGTCGACGGCGGCCTCGGCTTCCCCGTACCAGGGGGCGCGGACATCGACGAGGTGATCGAGGCCGTCATCGGCCCCGCGATGCGGCGGCTCAAGACGACCTTCCCGGACCGCGACGCCTACCACAACCTGTTCCGGGAGCACCCGTCCCTCGCCGCCCACTGGGGCCCGTACGTCCAGGCGTACGTGGACCGCGATCTGGTCGGCGAGCCCCCCGCGATGCGCAGCAGCTGCGTCCTGGACGCGATCCGGGCCGACGGCGCCGGCCCTCTCGGCGACCCCGAGGCCCTCGCCGCCATCCACCAGCCGCAGGTACGCGGGACGCTGCTGTGGGCGGAACGCGGAGTGATGAACGAGCCCCAGGGCCTGTACGACGAGGGCCGCCTGGCCGCGAGCGACCTCGCCCCGGACCGGATCACCACCCGCCGGATCGACGACACCAACCACTACACGATCGCCCTCGCGGACAACGCGACGACGGCGATCGCAGAGGCGGTGCACGCGGAACTCAAGCAGATGTAGCCCGCGCCCGCGGACGCCAGTTCGACCAGCTCATCGCGTGGCGTCGGCCTCGGTGTCCGCGCAGGTGCGGGGTTGGGGACCACAAGCTGCCAGGAGTCGCCGAACCTCCGCCACTGTGAGCTCGATGAGCTCGGCCGTCTCACCGGTTCCGCACCCTTTCCCCGGACCTGGTGTGCCATGGTCGCCAGGAAGGCGTGCGCGAGCATGGCGAGGGTGATGTGCCGGTACCAGCCGGCGTAGCGACGAACCTCGTGCTGGTCCAGGCCGCATTCGTTCTTCGCGGCCTGGAAACACTCCTCGATCGCCCAGCGCATCCCAGCGATCCGCACCAGCTCCTGAACGGTTCTCGAAGGGAGCGTACGCGAGATAGTTGGCGATCTCGTCCGGCTTTCGGATGCTGCGACGGGCCAGCGCCCACCGCATCCGGTGAGGGATCTCGCCTGGGTAGTCGAACTCAGCGACGGCCGGCAGCCGCACCGCCGCCCAGTGATAGACGCGGGTCCCTTCGCGCCGTCGCCGCACGGGATCTTCTCCCACGCCTCAGCCGGGGCCTGCGTGAACAAGCCCTCGATGCGAGAACATCCCACGCTGAACTGGGACTTGGGCGCGGCCAGCACATAGCCGACACCGGACTTCTACAGCAGCCGGCGGAAGCGGCTCTCCTGGCCATAGACGGAATCCGCGGTGACCCAGGCGATGAGCAGCGGCGAGGCAAGCGCACGCAGCACCATGCGCCTGGCCAGTTCACCCTTGGTGGCGAACTCCCACTCGTCGGGGACCGTGGCCGCGCGGCAGCGTGCCCGGTCCTCGGCCGAGGACTTGGGCGGGTAGAGCTCGCGGTCGACCAGCGTCCGGCCGCGGGTGGTGGCATAGGCGGCAAAGACGCCGATCTGGCTGTTCTCGGTGCGGTCGGCGGTCCCGGAGAACTGGCGCTGGACCCCGGCGGAGGTGATGCCCTGCCCCGCCCGGCGCCGCCTCAGCCCCGTACGAGGTCCACGAGGACGGCGCGCTTGAGGCGCAGGGCCTGGTCGGCCCGGAAGACGGGCAGGCGCAGGGCCGCGGACAGGCACAGGTCGACATCGGAGAGGAGGGTGAAGGGGAGACCCTCCTCGACGGCGAACACGCGCTGTTCGTCGGGGCGTTGGGTGCTCACGCCGCGCACCTCGGCACCGGCCGCGCGGAACGCGTCGTAGGCATCGCGGAAGAGGCGGTCCAGGACCTCGGCGTCGACGAGAACATCTGCGCCTGGATACCGCCCGGCGCCCTCGGCTCCAGCCCGACCGCCTCCGTCGCGGAATCGTGCAGCGACGCGACCAAGGACAGCATCGCGCACCGCCGGACGGTCGGCTACAACTTCAACGCCGCCGCCCACGCCGCCACGGACGGCACCGCGATCACGGTCAACCCGGCCTGCACGGCGTACTACAACTACTACACGACCAGCACCTACAACGACGGCTCGCTGCGCGACGCGGCCGGCACCCCCGGCTCGACAGTCATGTACCGCTTCACCACCAACGGCCCGAACCCGGCCATCGCCGTACGCGACAGCACGATCGGCTGGACCTTCCTCAGCCGCTCATGCGTCACCGACTGGCGCGGCATCACCTTCTACAACGACAACGACTGAACCCGCACGCGGCAAGCAAACGCAGGGCGTCCAACGGCGGCATCCATGGGACGCCCGGACATTCGTCCTCCCGCCGCATCACTCCAGCCGGGCCAGCTGAAGGTGTACCGCCGCAGTGGCGCGCGCGGTGTCGCCGGTGGCCAGGAGGTCCAGCAGTGCTCCCCGCAGCACAGCGAGCACGAGTGTGCGCTGCGCGAGCGCGGCCTCGGTGTCGCGCACCTCGGCGGGCTGGCCGGCGGCGAGCAGCTCCAGCCAGTCGCCGACCGTGTCGCGGGCGAAGCCGGCCCACGGGCCGTTCGGGTCCACGAGGGAGCGGGAGTAGCTCTCCACCCACAGGGTCAGCAGGCCACGGTGGGCATCGTCGGCCAGCCACCGCCACAGCTCGCGTGCGATCGACCGCAGGTCGCCGGGTTCGCGCCTCGGGTCGGTGATCCGCTGAAGGTGTGACAGTTCGTCCGCCCTGGCCCGGGCAAGCAGGGCACGGATCAGACCGTCCTTGCTGTCGAACAGGTAGAGGAGCACGCGCGGGCTGGACTGGATCGCCTCGGCGAGGGGGCGCAGGGACAGCTCACCCAGGCCGCTGCGCAGGGCGTAGGCGTAGGCCGCTTCCAGCAGTTCCTGTCGGCGCGGCGACGGGCTTGGTTCGGATCTGGTCACCGGGCTAGTCTACTGAAACAGTTGTTTCAGTGCATGCGAGTGGAGAAGTGATGGCGGAGCGTGGAGTGACCGTCCGGCCGCTGGGGCGGCCCGGCGACCTGGGCTGGGTAGTGATGGCGCACGGCGAGTTCTACCACCGAGAGTTCGGATGGGACACGGACTTCGAGGCGCTCGTCGCCCGGATCGTCGCTGATTACGCCGAGGGGAAGGAACCCGGGCCGCAGGCCGCATGGATCGCGGAGGTCGACGGGGCACGGGTCGGCAGCGTCTTCTGCGTCCGCGCGGACGAGCGGACCGCGAAGCTGCGGCTGCTGCTCGTCGACCCGGCTGCCCGCGGCCTGGGCCTGGGAGGCCACCTGGTCGAGGAGTGCCTGCGCTTCGCGAAGGAGGCCGGGTACGAGGCGATCACCTTGTGGACCAACGACATCCTCGGCTCGGCCCGGCGGATCTACGAGGCGCAGGGCTTCGAACTCGTCGCGCAGGAACCTCACCACAGCTTCGGGCACGCCCTCGTCGGCCAGACCTGGCAGCGCCACCTGTAGCGGACGCGACGGGCCCCCGGGTTGCCGGATCATCAGCCGAAGCACCACTTGATCACCGATGCCACCGGCACCGGCGGGCTTGGCCGCATCCGAGTGATCCGGGAGAGCCGCCGCCCGGAGGAGGTCAACACCTGCGTCGAGGAGATCCTGGCAGGCAAGGTCTCCGCGCGCCTGGTCTTCGACCTGCGCTGACGCCCCGTCCACTGCCCGGCCCAGCCCGTAGCAGAACCGAACGACCAACCTCTTGTCCCGTCGTGCACGTGGACGGCCGGGCCCGCAGCCCCCGCAGCGAAGCCCGGGTGCCCTACCGCATTCCCTCCCATAGTGCGCGCTCGCCGGCGCGTGGATCGGTGAGGATCTCCGGGACGATGTCGAAGCGCATGGTGGGGCGCTGCTGGAGGTCGTAGGCGGGCCAGCCGGGGTCGCCGGTGGTGGCGAAGGAGACCCAGGCGGCGTGCATGGCGTCGGCGAGCTGCTGCGGGGGCTCGGGCCCGAGGAGGGGGGTGAATGCCTCGTCGTGCAGGTTGTCGAAGACGAAGGGGAGTTCGGTGGCGTGGCAGGCGCCGAGGTGGCCGTCGAAGGTGGGGGGCTGCCAGGCGAACTCGTACAGGTGCGTGGTACCGGGCTGCCCGGTGCGGGCCTCGGCGAGGCGTATGGCGGGGATGCGGTAGAACCAGTCGGTGGCGATCGCCGCGAGCAGGTCGCCGGGGGAGGCGTCCGGTCGTGCGGCGCGGTACACGGCGACGGCCGCGTCGGCGTCGAGGCCGTAGCGGGCGGCAGTGGCGTGCAGCATCGGCTCGTTGACGTGGCCGATGACGCCGGTGGGGACGAGGAAGAGCCTGAACTCGTCGCTGTTGGTGCCGACCAGGAGGTCGATGCCGGCGCCCGCGCCAGCGGCGATCCGCTCGATCGGTGGCGCCGGCAGCAGTTCCCCGTCGACGACGGGCTCGAACGGCATGAGGTTGAGGGCCGCCTCGCCCCAGCGTGCCGGGTCGGGGTCGGCGGAGATCGCGGTGCGCAGCTGCTGCTGGGCTTCGGTGAGCCGGCCCTGGGGGACGGTCGCGATGGCCTTGGCGGTGGCCTCCACGCCGAGCAGGTCGGCCAGGTGGCGGCCGACCAGCCGGGCGCTCGCCGGACTCAGGGCGTGGTGGGCGGCGCCGCTCTGCAGGATCGCGCGTTGGAACAGTCCGGCAGCGCTCGGCATGGCGAGGAGGGTGCCGATGCTCATGGCGCCGGCGGATTCGCCGAAGACGGTGACGTTGCCGGGGTCGCCGCCGAAGGCCGTGATGTTGTCCCGTACCCAGGCGAGGGCGGCGATCTGGTCGAGCAGGCCGAGGTTGGCGGGGGTGTCGTCGCTGACGTGGAGAAAACCGTCCGCGCCGAGGCGGTAGTTGACGGTGACGCAGACGACGCCGTCGCGGGCGAAGCGGCTGCCGTCGTACCCGGGGACCGAGCCGGAGCCGTTGGAGAAGGCGCCGCCGTGCAGCCACACCATGACGGGCAGCGAGCCGCCGAGGCCCGGGGTCCAGACGTTGAGGTTGAGGCAGTCCTCGCCCGGGATGTCCACCTCGGGGATCAGCCGGTCGAAGGGCGGGGCGTACGGGGCTTTGGGGACCGTGGGGCCGTAGGCGCGGGCGTCGCGGACTCCGTCCCAGGGTGTGGCCGGGCGCGGCAGCCGGAAGCGGTCGGGGCCGAACGGAGGGGCGGCGTAGGGGATGCCCTTGAAGGCTGTGATGCCGCCCTCGGCGGTGCCCCGCAAACTGCCGTGCCGGGTGGTGACGACGGACCGCATGGCGTGGATCTCCCTGTCGAAGCGTCCGGGCAGGGCCCGGCGGCGGATCCGAGGAACAGTCGCCTCGGGGTGGTGCCTTACCGCGGAGCGGTGGTTCAGCGGCCGGCGGCGTCAGCCATGCCTGCGGCACCGGCCATGCGCAGAGCGAGGCGGACGTACGTCTCGGCGATCCACTCGCCGCTGAACGGCTGGTCGGGGCCGAACCACTGGGCGACGTGCATGCCGATGGCGCCGATCGCGGTGGCGGTGAGCACCAGGTCGGGCACGGCGAACTCGCCGTCCTTGACACCCCGCTCCAGGATGCCGAGGAGCAGGCGCCGGCAGGCGGCCCGGAGTTCCAGCGACGGTGCCGCGTGCTCGGGGGAGAGAGCATGCAGCTCACTGTTGGTGACGACGGCGAGCAGTGGGTAGTCGACGTGCACCCCGACGTGGGCGCGGACCAGGGCGGCCAGCTGACCCGTCGCGCCGTCGGCCGGCGGTACCGCCTCGACCGCCGTGGTCAGCCGGCCGTGCAGCTCCCGGTGACCGACCCGGACGAGTTCCGCCAGGACGTGCTCCTTGGACGGGTAGTGCGAGTACAGCGTGGCGGAGTTGATGCCGACCTGGTCGGCGATACGGCGGATCGAGGTGCCGTAGAACCCCAGCTCCGCGTAGAGGGCGAGGGCGGCCTCCAGGATCTTGCCGCGAGTGCCGGCGGGCGTCACTCCGTCCGGCAGGGCGACGGCCACGGCCGCGACCCGGCGCGGCTCCCACTCGGCGACGTCCAACGGGCTCCTCCTGAAGCTGATCACAAATTTCCAACCAATCGATTGGTTGACACGGTAGTGCAGAAGGCCGAGGGTATCCGGCAACACGAGAGAAACAACCAATCGATTGGTTGGAAACATCGGGGGCGCGGTCCAAGAACCCCGATGCCTCGGAGGCCGAAGGAGCCCAGCACGTGCCGAACCTCCCCACCAACCTCGCCGCGATCCTGGCGGAGTCGGCGGCCCGTCACCCAGGCCGTCCGGCCGTCCGGCTGGACGATGCCACCCTGAGCTACGCCGAGCTCGACGAGGCCGGCGCCCGCGCGGCCTCCCTGGTACGCGCCGCCGGGGTGCACCCGGGCGACCGGGTCGGCCTGATGCTGCCGAACGTCCCCTCCTTCGCCGTCCTGTACTACGCGATCCTTCGCGCCGGGGCCGTCGTGGTGCCGATGAACCCGCTACTGAAGGCTCGCGAGGTGGAGTACCACCTGAGCGACTCCGAGGCATCCCTCCTGTTCGCCCAGCAGGAGGCTGATGAGGCGCTCCAAGGAGCCCGGGCGGCCGGAACCCCCTGTGTCACGGTGCCGCCCGGCGGACTTGCCGGACTGCTTGCGAACCACGACCCGCAACCGGGGGTGGCACCCCGGGAGCCCTCCGACACGGCCGTGATCCTCTACACCTCCGGGACGACCGGACGGCCCAAGGGCGCCGAACTCAACCACGACAACCTGACCCGCAACACCGAGGTCACCCGCACCACCCTGCTCCAGCTCACCGAGCAGGACGTCGTCTTCGGCGGCCTTCCGCTCTTCCACGCCTTCGGGCAGGTCGTCGGCCTCAACTGCGCCATCGCCGCCGGAGCCTGCCTGACCCTGCTGCCCCGCTTCGACGCCGCCAAGGCCCTGGAGATCATCGAACGCGACCGGGTCACCGCTTTCCTCGGCGTGCCCACCATGTACGGCGCCCTGCTCGCCGCCCGCGGCCACACCGACACGGCATCCCTGCGGGTGTGCGTCTCCGGCGGCGCGGCCCTGCCGGTGGAGATCCTGCACGCCTTCGAGACGGCCTTCGACTGCACGATCCTGGAGGGCTACGGCCTGTCCGAGACCTCCCCGGTGGCCTGTTTCAACCACCCCGACCGCCCCCGCCGGCCCGGCACCATCGGCACCCCGATCCTCGGCGTGGACATCCGCGTCCTGGACCTGGACGGCGCCGAGGTGCCGGACGGGACGGCGGGCGAGATCGCCGTCCGCGGGCACAACGTCATGAAGGGCTATTGGCGCAACCCCGAGGCCACCGCGGAGACGATCGTGGACGGCTGGCTGCGCACCGGCGACATCGGCGTCCGCGACCCCGACGGCTGCCTGCGGATCGTGGACCGCAAGAAGGACCTCATCATCCGCGGCGGATTCAACGTCTACCCGCGCGAGATCGAGGAGGTCCTCTACGAGCACCCGGCTGTCGCCGAGGCCGCCGTGATCGGCGTCCCCCACCCCACGCACGGCGAGGAGGTCGCCGCCGTGGCCACGCTCAAGCCCGGCGCCGCCGCCGGACCGGACGAACTGCGCGAGTTCGTCAAGTCCCGGGTCGCCGCGTACAAGTACCCCCGCCTGGTACGGATCGCCGACGCCCTGCCCAAGGGCGCCACAGGGAAGATCCTCAAGCGCGACATCAAGCTCCCGTCGGACGAATGATCCCCGGCGGGCAACGAGTTCAGCCCCGCCCGCGGCCGTGAACCGAGCGCGCCCTGTCACGCCCGGCGCACGGGGGCCCGAGGAACAGCGCCCCACACCGCCGACCGGCCCCAACGGTCGTCCCCCACCCACCCAGGAGTGCGTCCCATGATGTTCCGCTCCCTGCGCCGCGCTGCCCGAGCCGCGGCGGCCCTGACCACCACAGCCGTCCTCGCGGTCCTCGGCACGGCCGCTCCCGCCCACGCCTACAGCCCGCCGCTCCCGCATCTCAACATCACCGGCGACTACGTCACCGGTGTCTCTTCCGGCGGCTTCATGGCCACCCAGCTCCAGGTCGCCTACTCCGGCACCTTCAAGGGAGCCGGCATCATCGCCGCCGGCCCCTACGACTGCGGCCAGGGCACCATCATCGGCTTCGACGCCTGTGACCTGGGCATCGGCCTGCCCGTCCTGGAGCAGCAGGCCGTCGACTGGGCGAACCAGGGCCGCATCGACCCGGTCTCCAACCTGGCCGGCAAGCCCGTCTACACGTACCACGGCACCCTCGACCCGGTGGTCAACCCCCTGCTCTCCGACGCCGGGGTCCAGTTCTACAAGGACTTCGGCGCCAGCACCCAGTACCACGACTGGGACCCGGCCGGCCACGCCTGGGTCACCCCGTACGGCCCGGTCGCCTGCTCGCTCACCTCGGCGCCGTTCATGAACAACTGCTTCGACGACCCCGAGGGCGAGATGCTCACCCACTGGCTCGGCCAGGTCAACCCGCCGAACACCGGTACGCCCAAGGGCACGTTGACGCACTTCGACCAGAACCGGTACACCCCCGGCGGCTTCGCCCCCTGGTACGCCATGGACACCACCGGTCAGCTCTACGTCCCGCCGTCCTGCGCCGCCGGACAGCCCTGCAAGCTGGTCGTCGCACTCCACGGCTGCCTGTCCGGCCAGTACCTGCTCGGCGACGAGTTCGCCGAGCGGGGCAACCTCGACACCTACGCCGACACCAACGACCTCGTCGTCCTCTACCCGCAGGCCATCGCCACCACCGTGCCCTACAACCCCCAGGGCTGCTGGGACTGGTTCGGCTACAACGGCCCGGACTTCGCGGTCAAGAGCGCACCGCAGATGAGGGCCATCACCACCATGGTCCACGCCCTCGGCGGCTGACGACCCACCCATGAGACTCCGGGCCGCGCGAGTCGGACCCACGCCGACCGCGCGGCCCCGCCCCCCCCCCCACAACGGGAGAGGACACCTCAGAAAACCAGACAAAAAGC